>WGLV01000062.1 GCA_016125385.1 bacterium | reverse complement strand
TTTTCCCGCTTCAGCGTTCTGGGCGACCGCATCCGCTGGGCGGACGTCTTCCCTGACGTTGATTTCGAAGTGCGATATATCAATGACATCATGAAAGTGGATGTGATCGTGAAAAAGAACCGGCTGGACGCGATCAAATCAGCCGCGAGCGGCGAGTTCCTCACCGCGAAGTTCGACATCCCCGGGGTGTCGATCCTCGGCGAGGCGCGCCAGGGCGGCCAGCCGCGCGACCTCTACGCCGACGCGCTGGATGTCAGCCAATCGGCTTTGGAATTCTATCGGAACGGCAAACGCCTTCACTATGTCAAGCCGGTGGACGCCTACTTTGTTGACGATGTTGGTGAAGAAATCAAGAAAGATGGGATGAATCTGATCCAATCTTATCAAAAATGGATTTTGGAAGAAGACGGTAAAGGAAATGCGGAAATATCCATTTCCCTGGATGGCATAAAGGAAACTAACGGTGAAGCATTCGTTATCGATCCTCCCATGACATTTGATTCTGGCGGCTACATGCAGGATACTCTCATTGATTATGAAAATCAGTATACGACTTATTACAATAATTCCGTCGTGAGTTTGAGCCGTGAAGATCGTTTTTTGGTCAAATTTGACGTTGGCGACGCGCTGGCTGGATTGAATATCCTGGGAGCGACGCTCAGTTTGAATACTCGGTATATTGATTTGCAGGGAAACACGTACAACATTCGAGCCTATAAGGTCACCAATAGTTGGTCGGATTATTATACGAATTGGTTCTATCGGTCGTATGGGCCGACATGGGGGACTCCCGGTGGAGATTTTGAGGCGAGCAAGTATGTGAGCAGACCGAAAGCAATCGATGAAAGCATGGAGAATCAGGAAGTCGTCATCGATGTGTCACAGATTTTTAAATCTCATTATTCATCTGATATTTATTCCGTAGGTACGAATGGATTTTTGGTGAAAAGAGAAAACTCGGATGGATTGGTGAGCCGCTACATTGAATTTAAAACTTCTGAATACACAACGACAAACGAAAGGCCGGTGCTTACAGTTGAATATGAGGCAACCCAGTTTGGCGCGGATAATGGAAATGGCTATGATGTTGGGACAACATTCACTGTGAATCAGAGAATGAGTAATCAGACTACGGACAAACTATTCGTATCCAGATATTTTGCAGGAGTTGAAGATCAAGGATATCCATTTTTCCATTATCTATGGTATGCTGAAAGCAACGGAATTAAAGTCGTTCCTGTGTTCCCTATTAAAAATATTCATTCAGCATCCACTGCCGCTCAATTTACGGATTACGTGATGGGCGTGCTGAACTATCACAATCCAAACGATCCGAATTATGCATCCGTAAGGAAGTACATGAACAATGGAACCATCATTGGAGTCGAGATCGGCAATGAAGAAGAAGGTGATTGGTGGAATGGTACGGGCGATTTAACCGGGAGCACGGGTTCGCGACCGGGAGACTGGTTTGGCGACATGGATGATGGCGCTGATTTTGCTGAATATTACATCGCGGTTCGGAACGCCATTAAAGCGCAATGGCCTAACATGGTTATCTATAGCGGCGGCAGTGTTGAAAATCACTCAAGTTTGGATGCCAATCCTAATAATGGGCATGGTACCGTTACTGAATTCATGAAGGGATTCGTCAGCAAGATTAGAACCGATCATGACGTTTCCATGTTGCCAGAGACGCTATCCATTCATCTCTATACGGGGCACTGGAATCCGGAATATCGTGACGGAACAGGTGTCTCCGAAATGAAAAATCGTTTGAGTCAGTTGCATGCAATTTGTAACCAGTATGGCTATTTCCCTAATTTCGCCTGTACGGAATACGGATTCAGCCCTGAAGCCAATTACGTTTACGGACCCTTAACAAATCAATTATCTGATGAAATTGCTCCTTCGGAATACACTCAGGCAGTTTACTATCTTCGATCCACGTTAATATTCTCGACGATGCAGTATTTGAATGGAATTGGGTGGGAAAAGAATTATTATTTTCAACATGCCTGGAATGAGCACCAAACAGGCTTTCATGGCCAGCCATCAGGCGGTATCATCGATTGTGGCCCTGATCGCGATGTCCGTTACTTGTCGCGAAAACTCTACGGTGATAATGAAATTAACATCGACGCGGACGACAATAAGATTTGGATTCCATTTACGACAATTCCTCCTACAGGTCCGGGCGATTATCTTGCCTACTGTGGGTGGTCGAACGCCGCTGAAACAACTTATTGGCTTGCCATTTGGAGATACAACCAGCGAGAGAGATATTATCGCCCCATAAGTGGCTCCCAACGATCTGTTGCTGTTACTGATAACTTCGTGGACGGTTTTACAAGGTCGGTCCACCAGTTCGATTTCAGTCAGCAACCAAATGATGTGTTTGCGACACTCGGTTCTGGTTTGATGAGCGCATCTTGGAATTCGCCTTTAACCCAGATCACCGTATCCGGTGTGACGGAAAATCCAACGTTTGTGAAGTTCGTGAAAAACTAAACCTGGAAAGGAAAGTGACATGAATATTATAAAAATCGTTTCAATCGTTGCTTCAATGCTGGTGACCAATATTATTGCATCGATGGTTGCAAGCTCTCAAATAGCGCCGTATCAGACAATCCAATTGGAGGAATCAGCCCCGGAAATCACGGCGATGGCGGTATCCAGCGATGGAAATATTATCGCGGTGGGAGCCAAAGACGTCAGATTGTACGATCGCTCTCAAAATTCGTTTGTTGCAACCTTGCCGAACGATCACTCACACCAGATTATTACTTCTTTGGCTTTTTCCCGCGATGATCGTTACCTGCTGGTCGGCGATGATGAGTCGAGGGCAGCGTTGTGGGATGTTTCCGCGAACAAAAAACTTCTTGAAGTTACGTCCTATCCGTTCACTGAACCGTACGATGATATTCCCTCGCTGGAGGGTATGTTAGCTGTTGCTTTCTCTGATGATGGAGCCTCTTTTTGTACTTGCGATGGAAATGGCGCGTTGCAAAGGTGGAATACGAAAACCGGTGGCGAAGTTCAGCGGTATGGCCTTCGGTTCCGTACAAAACGAATCGATGATTTAGGCAATAGTGTAATTGGATTTCAGGGAAAAGAATCGGGTTACTTGTTGGTGAATTCGGAAACAGGCAATGTGATTAAAGCAATAACAACAAAAGATACTGCTTTGTCTCCCAATAAATCTTTTGTCATATTTTTCGAGGAAGAAGTAGATTCTGCCGGACAAGATCAATTTCTTGTTAAAAGTTTTGACCTGAAAACTTATCAATCCGCGACGAGATTCCTTTGGCCTCCTTCTCAAGGTTTGATAAGCCTGCAACTCTCACAAACGCTTTTGGTTATTGATGGTTTTGAAGTGAAAGATCAATATCAACACTACAACCGTTTGTTTTATGATTTGAACAAAAGCGTATTGGTCGCCAATCAGCCGCTGGATTTGGCACCGGTTGAAGTGGGAGGAAGAACCCCAGTATTTTTTACGTTGTTTTCCCCGAATGGGAAAAACGTAATTCAGTCTTCCGCCCGGAAAGTGGAGTTATTTGACATCTCCGATTTAAAAGCCTCCGCGGATAAAAGCCAACTGCTGAGTCGCTAAAAAATCGAACAATCTTTCCCTCCCCCTCCCGGGCGGCTTTCGAGCCGCCCGGTTTATTTTGGTGCGTTGAAAGAAGAGGTCCTTATCCGCTCGTTTTCTCCATCACGGCAGCAGCCGGTAACTCACGAAAGCGATCTTTTTACCGTCGGGCGACCAGGAGGGCACGTTCATCGTTCCCTGTCCGCCGAACAATTTGGCGAGCGTTTCAATCTCGCCGCCTTCGGCCGGCATCATGCGCAGCATGACGTCCTTGTTGGGGGGATGACCCTCGACGCCCGGCTCGAACGAGACGAAGACCAGTTTCGTCCCATCCGGCGAGGGATGCGCGAACCAGTCGTTGTACTCGTCGGTGGTGAGTTGTTTCTGCTCCGAACCGTCCGGTTTCATGCGCCAGATCTGCATCGTGCCGGTGCGGACCGAGTTGAAATAGATGTAGTTTCCGTCCGGGGCGTAGTCGGGGCCGTCGTCGAGCCCTTCCGCCGTGGTGAGGCGCGTCTCCTCGCCGCCATCGACGGGAATCGAGTACACGTCGAACTCACCGCCGCGTTCGGCGCAATACGCCAGCGTCTTGCCGTCCGGCGACCAGCCGTGCCAGTAAGAGGGGCCTTTCGGCGTGACGAGCCGGGGCGTTCCGCCACCGATGGGCAGGGTGTAAATCTGAGACGCGTTGTTTTGAGACGAATCGCTGATCGCGAGCGTGGTTGCGTCGGGTGAGATGCCATGATCGTTATTGCAGCGGTTGGCGAAACCGGTGTCGAGCAAGGTTGGTTCGCCGCCCTCGACCGGCAGGGTGTAGAGTTTTCCGCCGCTGTTAAAGATAAAGTACGAGCCGTCGCGCGACCAGTTGGGCGCTTCGATGTGGTCTTCGGTGCGATAGACCACGCGGCGGTCTTTCGAGGCGACGTCGATGACTTCCAGCGTACTTTCCAGCCGGGTGGGATTTTCCGGCATGGGAGGCAGGGCGGTCAACTCGACGTTGGAGAACACGGCGGTTTCAGATGCATTGTTATCATGCGCGCACACGCCCAGGCCGACGTACACCGGATCGCTCAAGGTGATGCGGAACGATCCGCCCGCCGGTTGCATCTCGCCGCCTTCCGGTTGAACCGACATGAAGACGTATTCGCCGCGCCGCTCGATCATCAGGCGCGTGGGAGCGGTGGCGTTCGACTGGATTTCGCGCGTCATGCCGCCTGGCGCCTCGCGGTATTGCAGCGAGGTCAGGCCGTCTCCGTGCAGCGCCACGTCGGCGTAGGCCGAGCCCGGCGTCAGGTCCTGGCGGATGATCAGGCACGCCTTGCGGTGCGCGTTGCCGCCTTCGCCCTTGAAGGCGACGTCAGCCGCGAGAGAAAAATCGCCCGAACGCCGGGTCCAGACATAATGCAGGGCGTCTTCAGTAAACCACATATTTTCACCGCCGCCGGTGACGGCGTAGGTTTGAGCCGCTTTATCGTAACTCACGCCGCCCGCGTGTTTGACCGCGCCGACGTCGCAATGATCCGTGAACAAGCCCAGCGGTTGCGATTGGGCGCATAGACCAACGATCCCCATGAATCCAATTGATGCCATCCAACGCCTGATCATGGCCTGTCTCCTTTTGAATTGATTTCGTGGATGCATTTTTATCATGGATCGCATTTCGGCGCTATTTCTTCAATCGGGCGAATCCACATTATTTGTTGTTACGTCCCCAAAGGGTAAAAGAAGGTGCCATATTAATAGATAAAAATATATCTATTGATTGGTGTTCTTTATTATTTTTGTGATTGACCGGAATAGCGGTTTAAAAAACGCAATTACTTGCGGTGTGAAACATATATATTTGAATTAACTTGCTTTGTATTATTATTTTTTTAGAGATGGTTATAAAGTGGAGTCTTGTGGAAATCCTGTACACTTGGAATTTGTTATGATATTGTTTATGTTCGATATTATCTATCAATCGGGCTCGTGATGATGAGATTCGTTATCCAGCATCGATGGGAAGGGAGGTGCGCCTATCGCATGACCTGAAACAGGAAATGAATGCGAATTCATTTCAATCGGCAAGGTTTTCTGGTTCATCCCTTGGGGATGGAACCGCGTTTTCGTTTGTTCACATCACGAATTCACAAAAGTAAAGGGGAGTCGTATATGTTGAAAAGTCTGACCAAACCTTTGATGGCATTATTCATTCTTGGCGTAGCGATATCGCCTGCTTTTTCACAAGTTGGCATCTTCGATCATGCATTTGACATGCCCGCGATCGGCAATCACGCCGACGGCAGCGCCACCCTCTCGGGCGGCGTATACACGATTAAGGGCAATGGCAACGATATCTGGGGCACGGCGGATGAATTTTATTATCTGTATAACACCGCCTCGGGAAGCCACAGTCTGAGCGCCAAGATTAAATGGATCGATCATGGCACCAACGAATGGGCCAAGGCGGGCGTCATGATGCGCGAAGACCCCACCGATCCATCTTCCCGCCATTATCAGGGCATCCTGAAAGGGTTGAACGATCTGATCGGGCCGCAGTGGCGTCCCGTGCAGGGCGGCAGCTCAAATTCGCTGACCATTCAGAAGGACGGCGCCAACGTCGTTCCGGGCGGCGACGGCTATATCTGGCTGCGCGTTACCCGCTGGGCCGATATGAACACGATCGGTCTTGAGTATTCGCTCGACGGCTCCACCTGGACCTTCGGCGACGTGCGCAAGCTCGACTTCAAAGATGAGATTGCTTACGGGCTGGTCGTCACCAATCACGAAGACGACACCAATCTGGCGACGGCCGAGTTTTCCGACGTCGTGTATGGCGCCGCGGCCGCCAACGTCGTGGCCGGCGTTCGCACCATCGCCGGCGATCAGGAGTATTTCGGCTCCGACAAGAGCTACCGTGACGGCGATTCATTCACGGTGTCGCTGACTCTTACCAACACCTATTCATCGGCGCAGACCGTTGCGATCAGCGAAACCGTTCCCTCCGGGTGGACGGTCAGCGAGATCAGCGATGGCGGTACGGAAGCAGCCGGCGTGATCTCATGGAGCGTTTCCGCGCCTTCCGGCGAGGACAGCAAGACGGTCAGCTATAAAGTCACCGTTCCCTCCAGCGCGGGCAGCACCGGTTCGTTCAGTGGAAGCGCCCAGGGGCTTTCGATCAGCGGCGACTCAAACGTGAGCCGCATCGCCGATCCGGTGGGCATCTTTGACGCACACATGGATATCGGCGCGGTGGGCGTCGCGGGTTCGGCTGAGCTGGATCAGGACGAGTATTACCTGACCGGAAGCGGCGCCGATATCTGGGACACCGCCGATCAGTTCCACTTCCTGTTCAAGGAAGTCAGCGGTCCCTTCGTCTTTCAGGCCAACACCCTGGTGGTGGGGTCCAACGACTGGACCAAAGGCGGCATCATGGTGCGCGACAGCCTGAATGCGAATTCGAAGAATTACTTCAACATGGTTGAAGATTCCAATTCACTGCGCTGGCAACAGCGCACGGAAGACGGCGCAGCCTCGACGGCGGCCGGCAGCCTGATTGGAACCGATCAGCAGATGGGCGATATGCGCATCAGCCGCGTCGGCGACACGGTGACGCTGGAATACCTCAACATCACCACCAACGAATGGACGAACATTCTGACCACGAATACTTCCGGTCTTTCCGACCCGGTGTACGTGGGGCTGGCGTTGACGTCTCACGACAACGCAACCGTGTATGAAGCCTATTTCGCCAATGTTGAACTGACTGAATACGACGGATGGGCCGAACGCAATCTGGGCAGCCAGGTATTGCCCAGCGGCGGTGGAACCATCACCGGCAACACCCTGACCGTCTACACGACTCCGGGTAAAACCCTGAGCGATACGCTGACGGAAAACCTGCCGGCGGGCGTTACCGCCACTAACCTGCAGGCTTCAGATGGAACCCCGACGACGTCCGGCAACAAGATCAGCTGGACGTTCAGCGGCTTCAGCGGAACGGCGACGCTCACTTACGATCTGAACATCAGCGCATCGGCGGCCAATGGTTACGCTCCATTCTCCGGCGATCTCGGCGGTCTGGCGACCAGCGGCGACGCGGCGATGTTCGCGGTACAGTTCCAGGTTCCTAAAATCGACCGCTCGACCACGCTGGACGGCGTGATTTCGGCGGGCGAATATGACGGCGCCTACACCACCACCTTCGATCGCGCGGATAAAGTACCGCCGGGCGTTCTTTCCAGCCCGGATGGCGCGGAACTCCCGCGAAGCGAATCCAACGCCACGTTTTACATCTTCCACAACGATCAGTACATCAACATCGCGATTGATGTTCTCGACAAGGCGTTGACCTTCAACGAAAGCACCGATCATTGGCGGCAGGACTCCGTCGAACTGTATCTCGATGGCAACCTGAGCCGTTCCAATCCCAAAGAAAACGCGGCTCATGGCGCTCAGATGACCGTGTTGGGCGATGGCTCCGGCGCGAGCGGCAACAACGCTCCAACGCCCGCCGAGCTGCCGGGCGGCGGTTACATGGGTGAAAGCCCGAATTACTGGAACTATGGCGCGAATGTCAAAGCGAGCGACGGCTTTATCGTCGAATATCAGCTCGACAAGAGCCAGATGCTTGCTCCGGTCAATCGCAGCCTGGTTGGCTTCGACATTCTGATGAACAGTTCCGAACCCGGCGTGGCGGATCGTACCGCCAAGTGGGGGTATTGGAACACCAGCCCCGGCGCCGCCGAGACGGACGCCGAGTACTGGGATAATGAGACGGGCTGGGCGGTCATGGAATTGCTCGGACAGCCCGCCTCAAGCGTGGGTGGATGGTCGCTGTATTAATTCGCGGCTCCATACACGATCGTCTTGCGATAAAAAAAGGGCGGTGGAGAGATCCACCGCCCGCTTTTTTGGTGATGTCTTGAAGGTTCATTCCGCGCGTACGTGTGTTTCGTTGGGGAAATTATTCTGTCTCTCGCCTTTGAAATCAATTGTGCATAATCACCCCGTCGTACCAAGGTTATGTGAAGAGTATTTCATTCGATATAAATCGCTCATGCAATTTTCATGATATTTTTGTTGACGTTTGTTTTTTTTTTCTTGCTAATAATTTACGTTGCATTCGTTGTATCGATCACAGAAATGATCGTTTCATGGTTCTTATTCGGTCAAATTTGGTTCAGATTAACCAACGCAACGGAGGGTGGGTCATGAGCAAGAGTCTATTCAATGGGTTGTTTCTTTTTGTTTTAGGATTCGGGTTATTGGGGATCGCGGCGGCGGCGCAAGGGGACGGACCCAAGCCGATCTCCGAATACATCGAACAGACCGCGCCGGGAACCATGACCTTTCTCAGTTACCCCAAATACTACCGAAACGCGGATGATGTGCTTGTTCCTGTAGATACCACGCTGCGTAAATCAAGCAGCCCCGATTGGGACTACGAAGTGACCGCCGGAATCTGGACGTTGCGGGTTCGAACCGATGGGACCTACCAAGCGGAGCACGAGGGCGACGTGTTCACCTACCGGCTGGCGGACCTGGGCCTTGGCCGGGGAGACGGTTTCCGTTCATTGAATCTGGGCGAGCCGGATTTTTCACGCTTCAGCGTGCTGGGCGATCGCATCCGCTGGGCGGACGTCTTCCCTGACGTTGATTTCGAAGTGCGCTATATCAATGACATCATGAAAGTGGATGTGATCGTCAAAAAGAACCGGCTGGACGCGGTCAAATCGGCCGCGGGCGGCGAGTTCCTCACCGCGAAGTTCGACATCCCCGGCGTTTCGATCCGCAGTGAAGCCAGGCAAGGCGGGAAAGCGATCGATCTGTACGCGGGAACGCTGGATATCGATGGGGCGCCGTTGGAAATCGTGCGTGATGGTAAGGTGCTGCACAAGATGAAACCGGTGGAGATTCAGTATCTGGATTCAAAGGGCGGCGCAATTGACACCGAACAAACCCGGCGCGTTCACACCGCGCAAAACTGGAAACTGAACCGTAACGCGCCAGGAGCGGCGGAACTGTCGGTGTATCTGGATGATGTTGTTGATTCACCCAGCGGGCTGGTGATCGATCCGACGATCTACTTCACTGGTGACGCGTTTTATAATGGGGGAGATATCTATGATGCAAGAATCGATTCAAGTTATCCCAACTCAACTTATGGAACAAGTTCTGATTTGGCGTTGAGAGGGCCAAATTCTGAGATTAGGACATTGGTTGGTGTTACCCATATCGATCAGAAAGTGCCAGGAAACATTATTCAGTCGGTCACGCTTAGCCTGTATAACTATAGCGCCGTCAATGCAGCGGGGAACGAAATTGCTTATGCATACAAAGTAACACAAGATTGGTATATGTCCTCGGTGACATGGAATTCAAGTGGATCATCAGGCTGGAGTGGAGGCTCTTATACCAACAGTTTCAAGAGCCGTCCCGTCGAAATGCCGTCGTCATCTGGCGCTTGGGTCACGTTTGATATTACGCAGGCCTTTAAATCTCATTATGCAACGGATTCAAGCGATAACGGTGATCGTGGTTTTTTGTTGAAATGTGAAACCACCTCTAACGCTTATTGGTATTTTCGTTCGAGCGAGTACACAAATTTAAGCTATAGACCAGTTGTGACTGTGTGTTATGGAATTACCGACTTTGGGGCGGATGCGGGAAATGGGAACGATACGGCGAATTATTATATTGATGATCGGCAGGAACACATGCGAGATGATTTTTTGGACACTATTCGGTTTTTCGATCACACGGCCTCGGGAGGAGATGCGGACGTAGACGGTGATAAGTGGGAACTATTCGCTGAAACCGCCTCTGCGAATGAGATGAAAACATATATTGTTTTCAAGGCGAATGATTATATTGGCAGTTCCACTACAACATACGCGAATCGCGTATATGACATGCTTGTCAAAGTCGATGATGAAATACAAGATGGTTCGGTTATTGGGGTGGAACTTGGCAATGAAGAAGAGGGGGCATTTTGGGATGGCTCACCCTATCCGAAGCCTGATCCTTGGTATGGGGATTATGATGAAGGAGGCGACTACGCGCAATTTTACCTGGCGGCGGTGAAGAAGATTCGAGATGGTTTCTCATCTTACCCTCACTGGAAGAATTTAGTCATCATAGGGGGCGGGAGTGTTCATGGCCTTGAATCCTTGACTTGGCCTGATGGGGATTATGGTAGTGCTGGGAAATTTATAAAAGGCTTCATCGACAGTGTTACGCAAGTGGCACAAGATGATGGAGTGCATCGAGATGATTATTTACCATCATGGCTCGCAATTCATGCATACACTGACGATGTTAATCCGGAAACTGGCAATTGGGGAGCCACGCCTTTTTTACGAACGGAATCACATCATCGAATCGATGAATTATCCGCGATTTGTTTAGAAAGAGATTACTATCCACAGTTCGTCATTACAGAATATGGTTTCAGTCCAGATCAGGATAATGATAATCCATATAGCCCCAAAATAGATGATCCCGATCAGGCGGATCGGATATCCCCCAACGAATATACACAAGCAGTGTATTTTATTCGTAATCTACTAATATTTTCTTTTGGCGGAAGTTACCAACATGATTCATGGTCGCATGTCAATTATTTTCAACACCCGAAAAATGAACCAACTATCGATACCGGTTTTTACGATCAGAGCGGCGGGTATGGACTCCGTCGAAAAATAAGTTACGTTGCGCGCTCTATATTTGCGGCCACTTCAGCGCTGGAATTAAGTAATCCCACTACGCGGAAATGGATCGAAATAAATACTGCAACTCACTCGAGTCCGATTAAAAAGGCGTGGTGTGGATGGGAGACGGACGTTATCATTAATGATGAACCGGTGAGGTGGGCGGCGTTTTGGGTTTATAAACATGACGTTTATTATTATAAGCCGGACGCCCCCGTTACCGCATCATTTGAAATTAATGGAGATTTTGATGACGATCAGGATGGATACGTTTACGCATTCTATCGCATTGATCCCGATCTGGCTCCCAATGACGTTTTTGACGACATCACGGATTCCAACGATTTCAACGTCAGTTATTCATCGGGGACCCAAAAAACCACCATTGAGTTTGATATCACGACGGAAAACCCCGTCTTCATCAAGATCACGAAAGCTCCAAATCTCTAATTTGAGGAGAGAAAAAAATGATTCGCAAATTCTTAATTGCCTCTGTTTGCTTTTTTTTCGGCTTGTTGGCTTTTTCGCAAACTTCCCCAATTTTAAGTTATCATTGCGATGAATGCAATTATCCAATCGATCAAATCGCCCTGTCTCATCATGGTGATTATATTGCAATCGGGGGTCATAATCCAAAGTTGATCGATAGTTTCACAGGTGTCGTCGTTCGAGAATTTGGTGAATTGCCTGGTGTCGCTCGAACTACCCTTATTTCGTTTTCTCCAAATGATAATTTTCTGCTGGTAGGGTATCATTTCTTTCAAGCGAATTTGTATCGCGTGGAAGATGGAACGCTCCTTCACACATTCACGACTTTCACAAAAGAATTACACGACTCGACAAAAGTTCTTGGTGGAGTGGAAGCGAGCGATTTTAGCGAAGATTCGTCTTTGCTTGCGATCGGCGATCCAAATGGAGGCGTTCACATATTCGATTTGGATGATTACAGAGAAATCGCACGGCATCAGTTCGCCCATTATTTAAATGAAATAAAGTTTTCATCCTTGTCGTTTCCCCGCGATCTGTCGATTGCGGATCATTTCGATCAGTTTCTGGATGAAATGAGCTATGCCGAACCGGAATCGAGAATTTTGGCGTCGGGTTTCGCTGGTTTTGATTCCGTGATTTGGGATTATCGAAACGACGAGACGACCATCATCGCGTCCGGACAAATCAAATCCGAATTTGGGGATTGGTTTTACGTCAGAAAAAACGGTCCCGACGCGCTTGTCAACTTTAGCGAAAATATAATTCGATACATTGATATATCTGATGACAACTTGGATATTCAGGACGTAACGGCGGAAGGCGATTTATTGTTAACCGCGTCGCTTGCGTTTGAAGACGGTTCTGTTATTCTCCCGCGCAGCATTGTTGGCGTGGAAAGCAATACGACCTTGAGAGAGTATCCATTTTCAAAGCAAAGCGGAAAAGATCAACCGGATTCACCTGATACACTCGTCCGATTTTTTCCGGATTCTGAACGAATTCTTTCCGTTAACAATAAAACCATTTACATCTATGACATCAGCGATCTGACGACGGCCATCAAACCGGCGAATGTGTATAAAAACTAACATTCCTCGTTGTGATGGGAGCAAAAACCAGGGGCCGCGCGGCCCCTGGTTCGTTCGCATCGGAAAATTTCCCTCATCTTCTCCGCAGCCGGCGCCGTGGAGACGGACGCCGAGTACTGGGATAATGAGACGGAATTGTTTATGTTAAAACGCCTGTTTGATTTCGCGCTGTAATCGGTCCATGTGGTTGAGACCGCCGTAGGCGATGACGTTCATCTTCTTCCCCACGATCAGATACGCGCCGCGGCGTGCGTCGACGTGAACGAACGCGACGTCGTCATCCTGATACTTCCGCGCCAGCTTGCGCAGGGAATCGTCTTTCCGGGGCGTCATGGCGATCACCACCAACTCCTTACCCAGCAGTCGATCGAGATGTTCGGGAGAGATAAACGCTTTCTTGTTTTTGCCGGCGTCTTCTCTGGCCGGTTTCGTATCAACGTAAGGCTCAGGGCTCAAACCGCTCAGATAAAAGTACCCGGGCTGGTCGTAGGGCGTCTGATAGGCTTCGTTGAAGCGGCCCTGATGCGGATCGATATCATTGCCCTCGGTGACCTCGCCCTGGCCTCGTTCAATCGCCTCATTATGAATCCATTCTTTAACCTGCTCGCGCTTCAGTTCGTCCGCGTGAGAGTCTTCTTTTTCCGATCGCTGGCCCATCGTTATTCCCTTGCCATAAGGCTGGGGAGCCATGTCGCGAGGCGTGGTTGCGTCATTGCCGCGCTTTGTGGTGAGGTTGCGATAGTACTTGCGCGTATTAATTTTGGCTTCTGGATTCAGTGATTCAGAGCGAATCACTTCTGGCGCCCGCGTCAATTGATCGCGGCTCGCTTCGACGCGAAACGCTTTTGTGCGGGTGTTGTAGTGAAGCGCGCTGAATGGCGCCAGCACGGTTTGCGGTTTCATTCCATCTTTCTTGTCCAGCTTGATCGCGGTGTATTCCACTCGGCCCGTATTCAAGTCAGACCAGACGGCGGCGATCGTTCCCACGCGATGATGGGCGTTATCGTATACCGTCATGCCGGTCAATTGTCCGTCCTGGTTTCCCGTGAACGCGATGGCCGAACTCAAACAAAGCGTTGAACCGATCAGAATCGTCATCAGACTGCGCATTTTCAAATTCATTATTGGCCTCCTGTCATGGCGTGATGAACAAGTTGATGAATAACCATCGCAAACAGGATTCCAAATTGGGCCAGTTTGTGCGTAAGTTTCGTTTGTGCAGTTGGTTATGTGGTGGATGGCTTTGCGTCGAGAGATGACGCCGATGGGAGTGAATCCGTCAGGATGACGGGGAGCGCTGGGTCAAAATGACGGGGTTGAACTGGAATGTTCGCCGTAATGATGGAGGCGTCAGGAAATTCAAGCGTATCTTTCTGGTTATATTTGCCGCCGAAGTCAGGTTGAGTTCGAATGCGAGGAAAAATTCGTTTCCTTGTGTTCATTACGAACGGAATTTTGACAACCGAACCAGAAATATCTCGAATTCTTCAAAGTCAGGATTTGATTTTCGATATATCGTCTTCTTTGCCGATGACGATCAGCACGTCGCCCCGGGCGAGGGGTTTGTTGGCGTTGGGGACGAAGCTCAGGTCTTTATCGCCCTGATTTCCAATCGCCACCGCCTGCACGTGGTATTTGTTGGTCATGTCGATCTCGCGGAGCGTCTTGCCTTCCCACTCGTCGATGGTCAGCTGTTGCAGTACGACGCCATGCCAGAAGGGCAGCATGTCGATCAGACCGGGGACGGTCAGGCGATGGGCGATCTGCTCGGCGGCTTCCCGCTCGGGAAACACGACGAAATCGACGCCGATCTTATACAGAATTTTTTCGTGATCTTCACTGACCGCCTTGACCCACACCTGGGGGGCGCCGAGTTCTTTGAGGTGTAACGCGATCAGGGTGCTAGCTTCCATCTGCTGTCCCACGCCGATCACGACGTAGGTCATGTCAGCCAGCCCCAGCTGTTTGAGGGCGGTTTCATCGGTGGCGTCGGCCTGGTAGACCTGCGTGAGGACGTCCTGAGCGCGCTTGACCATCGCGGGGTGCGCGTCGACGCCGACGACTTCGGCGCCCTGTTTCATCAGAGCCTCACCGAGCGCGAGTCCGAATTTTCCCAGTCCGATTATACCGATCTGTATGTGACGTCCCATAGTCGAGGTTCCTTTTTACGTGGATTGCCAGATTCAGCCGATCATCATCTGGCTTTCAGGCCAGTTAAAGCGCGGTTCGCTCTGCCATTCGATGATGATGGTCAGAAACAGAATCGGCCCCAGCCTGCCAATGAACATCAAGGCGATGATCCAGCATTTTCCTAACGCGCTCAGCGATGAGGTCAGCCCGGTACTGAGCCCGACCGTACCGAAGGCGGAAACCGTTTCAAACAGAATATCGAGAAACGATCCGCCCGCCAGACTGTGCGGAGCCTGCTCTCCATCCGTAATGGTCATGATGAATACGCTGAGCAGGACCACCGCCACAGCAAAGGTGGTTAATGAAAGCGCCTTGTTCTGGTCTTGTGAATTGAGCGCGAACCGCCCCATCACGGTCTGATGGCGGCCCTGCAATTGAGCGCGGAGATACGCCAGCATGGCGGCGAAGGTCGTCGTCTTGATGCCGCCGGCGCAGGACCCCGGGGATCCACCCACGAACATGAGCAATATCATCGCCATCAGCGAAAGGTTGGTCATGTGAGAGACGTCAAGCGTGTTGAAGCCGGCGGTGCGGCAGGTGACCGATTGAAAGAGCGCGGTCAGAATCGAATCGCCCCAGCTCAAATCGGAATGGATGTGGACGTTTTCGGCCCACCAGATCAGCGCCGCGCCGGCCAGTACGAGGATCAGGCTGGTTCGTAAAACGATGCTCGCCTGCCAGCTCAGTTGAAACGGCCGATGGTCTTTTGAGTTGCGGTTCAGCAGCCAGGATTTCAACTTGCGGAACAACTCGATGGTGATGGAAAAACCCAGACCGCCCAGCGTGATCAGCGCCATGAAGATCAGGTTGACGCCCCAGTCGCCGCGCCATTGCGTCAGGCTGTCGGCGTAGAGCCCGAAACCGGCGTTACAGAACGCGGAGACTGAATGGAACAGGGCGGAGAAGGGAGCGAAGCCCACCGGATCGCACAGCCAGAGCAACACCGCGCCCGCCGCTTCGATGGAGAGGCACAACACGATCACCCGCAGCAGAAAACGCCCCAGGTGAAACGACGGGTCGTGGAGAAGGCTGCCGCCTACCGCGAGGCGGTCGCTGAGGGGGATGCGTTTGGTCCAGAGATAAAACACCAGGCTGGCGTAGGTCATGATACCCAGCCCGCCCAACTGAATCAGGGCGAGAATGACCGACTGGCCGAAGCGTGTGTAGGCGCCTCCCGTATCCACCACCACCAGCCCGGTCACGCAGGTCGCCGAGGTGGCGGTAAAAAGCGCGTCGAGCCACGAGACGCCCGCGCCCGTCGTGCTGATGGGTAGACGGAGCAAGGCGGCGCCGAGAAGGATCACCAGCGCGAAAGATAAGACCGGCAGCGAAAATGGAGTCAGGTATTTTTGGATTTTCATGGATTTGGATTGCCGATGACTATTATAACCGAGCCGGCGGGATGTGATAACGCCCGCCCCGCCCCCATGAAAAAAGCCGCGATGGAGTATTCCACCGCGGCTTTTTCAGTCAATCCAATGCGTGAGTCAGTAGATAAAGCGGGGATCGGACGACTTGCCATTGGTTTTTTTCGGCGTCCGCGCGGTGCTTACCTTACCGTACGGAACGTCGAGATACGCCGAGGCGATAAAGACGTCGTCCTTGGAAAAACCGAGCGCTTCGTAGGAAGTACGCAGAATTTCCAGCGTTTCATCGACGGTGCGGCGATTGGGGAAAATTTCTTCCTGTTGCAGGCAATCGTCGATCAGAAACTGTTTGTTCAGCACGTAACCGTGTTTGATGAAGACGTCTGCCACGCCCATCAGACGATTGCGGGTCACGGCGTCTTCTTCACAAATCACGGCTTCACGCAGGGGCCGCAGAATCCGTACGCGGCCTTCTTCACTGGACGGATCGCTCTTGCGGGCGATATCCGCGTCGGTTGCGTCGCGGGCCTGCTGTAACAGGTACATCAGGTCTTTTTCGGTCAACGGCTGGCGGCGGCGAGCGGTACGCTCCAGCGCCATTTCCGTTGCGCGGCGCAACAAGATCGGGCTTATGCGTTGACCGTGGGTGCGCCGGTACAGAACCCGGTATCCCTTGGTAACGGCTCGCATATACTCGACTGACTCATTCAAAGTGATGCCTGGCTGGCGCTGAACGAACCGGCGGGCGGTTTCGGGCGACATGCCCCATTCCTGAATGAGATGATTCTCGATGGATTCTTTGGTCTCGCGGCATGCAGCCTCTTCATTCCGTTGAATCGATTCCATCGAAACACTGCCTCCCTTCTATGCCGGGGTTCTTCTTTCCGCGCACCGCCCAGGGCGACGCGGACACTCGCCATTGCGAATGGAAACGAAAAAGATGAAAACCGGCAAATCTATTGGATATCCAAGCCGTCGTGCGCGAAACGCCTCGCGTCAGGCCGGGAAGTTTGACTGTATGAGTCCTGTCAGGTTATGGCGGTCAAGCCGCAGGCCGGGTTGAGTGCGAAGAATCTCCTCAGCGACCCGGGCGACCGACCGCTTTACCCCTGCTGTTTTGATCGGATCGGTGGATGGATCCAGCCGGATCGTGGTGCGGTCGCCCGATTCGGCGGCGGCAAGACGAATGTAGAACGATTGCGGGTGGCCCTCTTCAATGACTACGACCGGGAGAATGGCCCGGGCGCCGAGGCGCTCTACATAGATTTCATCGGCTTTTATGATCCAGGCGTCGCTCTCTTCGTGAATCGGCTGAAAATTCCGGCTGAATCCGCCGAGATCGAACGCGCCGTTAATGACCGCGTGAGGCAACGATCAAACTCCTGAATGCTCTCTTCCGCGAATTCGCCGCTCAACGTCACCTCGGCGAATCATAACAATAGCAGGGCGGTAACAAAAAATGCTCACATGCCCTGCCATCCCTGTTAGAAATCCGTTCAATCCGGATTTCTTCATCGTTAAACATAATATTACAAATGCTTACTTGATAGAGTCTATACAAAAAATAGTGGTCGTCAAGACATTTTTTTTTTAATTTTCCCCAGCCTGTTTTTTGTGGGTTTATTCATCTTATTTTGATTTAAGTTAAGTTATAAAAGTATTTTATATTAATATCTCCCTTGTGGAAATCATCACGGAAGGGCAGTTTTTCCACAATAGAAACGATTGATTTGTTTAATATAAGACATTAATTTATAATATTATCTCAATTGGACATTTTTGTCAATTTATAAACGTTTTATCGCTGATTTCGCAACGTTGTTTTTTTAATGGAACGGGCCATAATAATAAGAAAGTGAGACGAGTAAGCCCATCTGTTTTTCTTTACAACCGTGATCCTATGCTGATTATTCATCCGGGTTTGATGACTTCCGGAGGCGAAGGATCGCCAGCCGCCTCTTTCTAACGAAAGCCCGACATGAATGATAACGCGGTCTCCACAGTTTATGGTCCGGTCTTCTCCTGGCGAGTCGGCCGTTCGCTGGGCGTTGACCTGATTCTCAATGAGTCCGTCTGCTCGTTTAACTGCGTGTACTGCCAACTGGGGGCGATTCAGCGGGTCACCAATGAGCGCTGTCTGTTCGTCACAACCGAGCGGGTGGTGGAGGATTTTGAACGCAGCCGGTGGAGCGAGTCGGACATCATTACGTTCAGCGGCAGTGGCGAGCCCACGCTTGCGCTCAACCTGGGCGAAGCGTCCCGGGCGCTCAAATCACGATGCGGCTTGCCGCAGCTCGTGCTTACCAATGGAACCCGATTAAACGACCCCGGCGTCATCGAAGATTTGAGCGGGGTCGATCAGGTATTCGTTAAACTCGACGCCGCCGATGAGGAGTCGTTGTGCCGGGTTAACCGCCCCGCGTCAGGCGTAACGCACGAAGGAATCCTGAGGAACATCGAAGTATTCAAACGGGCGTATGGCGGGTATTTAGGCTTACAGGTGATGATGATGCCACTCAATCAGCACGCGTTTGAGGGCGTCTTGCGCCTGGTGGGACGAATCGGGCCCGACGAAGTACAACTTAACGCGCCATCGCGGCCATATCCACGGGCGTGGCACGTGGCGTCGCGCGGGGGACATTCCGCCGCCGAGCGCCCCTATGAGGCCACGCCGCTGAAGACGCTTCCCGATGAATGGATGCAGACAGCCGCCCAGCGCCTGCGCGATGAAACCGGCGTTCTGGTCAAGATGAGACCCGGCTCGAAAGAAGAAGCGAACGCATAAAAAAAACAGCCCGCTCAAAAGAACGGGCTGTTTGAAGATTCGTGGTTGATGCGTGATTTACGAAACGGCCATCACGTTGACGGCTTTGGGGCCTTTTTCACCTTCTTCGATATCAAACTCGACGGTTTGACCTTCGTACAGGTTTTTGTAGCCGTCGCCTTTGATGCCGGTGTGGTGAACGAAAAGGTCTTTGCCGCCTTCACGTTCAATGAAACCATAACCTTTTTGCTCGTTAAACCACTTCACACGACCTGTCGCCATTGCTCGTTCTCCTTCTCTGATTCGAGAAATAAGGGATTGCACCCTGTGATACTGGCCTGCCGGGCGCTCTCCTAAGACCGTGCAATGACAATTCTCGAGGAAGGCGATTCCGGTAATTCCAAGTACTTGGGGTGTTGCTTTGCGGTATTATGACACGATTTAAATCGCCGGGCTATAGGATTTTTGAATTTTTTTTAGTGAAATTTCGGATTGTAGAATACGTGTAGATCGCCCGGTAAATGGTCTGATTGAAACCGGTATGAACAGGAGGAGATGGGCCACAAGGCGTTTTCTTCCGAGGTCAGGTCATCGCTGGCAAATCAGACTGTCCTCAAGGACCGACAACCGCGCCTGAATGGGGAAAAAACGCTATACTGTATGGCATTAAGATGGAATCCATTTAAGCCGGGATTACGCATTGAAAAAAATACGCAACCGCTACACGCCCTGCATCGGGGTTTGTGAATTCGACCCCCGCCATGACGTCTGCATCGGCTGTTACCGCTCGCTTCGCGAAATCAGCGAATGGAGCGAAACGCCGCTGGACGAACGCCGCCGCATCATGGAAGAGGTTCTGCCCGAGCGTGAACGCCGGCTTACCTTGTAACGCTGACGGGCGCTCGTCTTCCAATCCCTTTTCTGATAGCCTGTCGTTGAAAAGAACATATCGTTTGATTTAATTCGCTGAAATCGGGGAATCGGATTATCCATGATTACGCTATGTCGATGGGGTTGCATTCAAGCCGTTTTTCTCAGCCTTTGCATAATGGCGACCGTATGCTGGGCGCAGCCGCTGCGTTCGCCGGGGCGGGTGGGGCCGCTGCTCGCCGCGATTCATGACGAACAGCCCGCCGCCGCCGTGGAGGCGCTGGGGGAGATCGAGGGAACGTTTAGCGACGAGGAACGCGTCTCCGTGCTGGAGGCGTTACGGCGTCTCGCGCCCGCCGGGGAGTGGCTGCCGTTTCTTGAGGCGATGGCCGAGCGTGAACCCGGCGAGGCGGAATATACGTACCTGCTCGCGCGCGCCAACTGGCGCGCGGGCGATGACGACGCGGCGCTGCGGTGGGGGCGCAAAACCGTTGAACTGGCGCCGCGAGACGGGGTGTTGCTCTATCGTTCGGCCGCGATCGCTTACGCGGTCAATAATTACGATCTCGCCCGCGAGTGGCTGCAAAAACTGCTCGATCTGGAACCTAATAATCCCGACGGCAACCTGCTGCTTGGAACCGTTCTGGCGCGCATGGGGCATGACGACGAAGCCCGCGCCCAGTTGAAAAAAGCCGAGATGCAGGCGCCGGATAACCAGCTGGTACTGTTTGAACTGGGCAAACTGGCCAACCGGGCGGGAGAAAGCGCCGAAGCGGAAGACCTGCTCAAGCGCGCCATCAGTAACTATCCGTTCTTTCGAGAGGCGTACACCGCGCTGCTGGTGGCCCTGTCGCGGCAGGGCAAGACCGAAGAAGTCATGCAAACGCAGGAGACCTACAACTACCTGCGAGACTGGCCCGCCGCCAAACTCAATCGGGTATGGTATGTGTTCCGTAATCCCGATCAGGCGTCTCCCGAAGACGCCCAGGCCCTCGCCGTCGAACTCAGCAAGGTGAACCGGCCCGATCTCGCAACCCGTTACCTGAATCACCGCGTGGCGAACAATCTGGCCTCGCCCATGGAAAAACTGCTGCTGGCGCGGCTGGCGTACAACGAGCAGGAATTCGGCAAAGCGGCCACTTTGATTCACGCGCTGGATGAAGGCGAGTTTCATGAGTCGGCTTTGTACGCGTTGCTGCGCGTGTTGATCGATCTGCGCACCGGCCGGCTGGATGACGCCCGCGTGTATTACAACTCAGCGAAAACACGATTCGCCGATTCGGAGGAAATTCAGAACCTGGAATCGGCCTTTCAGGCCGTTCAGCCGGCGGCGGAGATCGGCTCCGCGTCCAGCGGCGCTCAAACATCCGCCGCGACATCCGAGGCGCGCCCCGGCGACATCCGGTTCACCGACGCCAGCGAGCGATCGGGGCTGACGGCGTTCAAGCACCGGCTGGGGCATCCCGACAAACGATGGATCACCGACGCGATGGGGTCAGGGGTCGCGGTGGGCGATTACGACGGCGACGGCGACGACGACGTGTATTTCTGCAACGGGCGGCCCGAGCTCGACAAAGCCGATCCCGCGTACCATAACGCGCTATTCCGCAACAATGACGATGGAACGTTCACCGACGTGACCGATGAGGCGGGCGTGGGGGATACTGGATACGGCATGTGCGCGGCGTTTGGCGACGTGGACGGCGATGGGGACCTCGACCTGTATTCAGGCAATATCGGCGCGAACGTGATGTACCGGAACAATGGCGATGGAACCTTCACCGATATCACCATCGAAGCGGGTGTCGGCGATGACGGGTACGCCGCCGCCGCCGTGTTTGGCGATGTAGACAACGACGGCGACCTCGATCTGTACGTGGGAAACTACGTGGCGTTCGATCCGAAAACGCACGGAGAGTCGCGGATCAATTATGAGGGCGAGCAGGTTTTTATGGGGCCGCTGCCCATGCCCCCTCAACCGGATCGGTTGTATATCAACGACGGCAAGGGCGTCTTCATGGATCGGGCCGAGGAAGCAGGGTTCCCTTCCGAATACGGAAGGGCGATGGGCGCCGTGTTTTTCGATATGGATAACGACGGCGATCTCGATCTGTATATCGCCAACGATTCGACCTTCAACTTCGTGCTGCAAAACAAGGGCGATGGAACCTTTGAGGATATCAGCCTGCCTTCCGGCGGCGCCTTTACCGAAAGCGGCGTCGAAGGGGCCAGCATGGGCGTCGGGCCGGGCGATTTTAATAACGATGGATTTACCGACATCTATATCACGTCGTATGAAAAACAGACCGACGTGTTGTTTGAAAACACGGGGGGAGAGTATTTCGTCGACGTGACCAGCCGGGCCGGGCTTTCCGCCGATAGCCGCATGCTGATCACCTGGGGCGTGGCATGGGGCGACTTTAACGCCGACGGCTGGCTGGACGCGATCACCGCCAACGGTCATATGTATCCCCAGGTCGATTCGCTCAATCTGGGGCGGAGTTACAACCAGGGCGTATCTATTTACCGCAACCGCGAGGGACGCTTCGACGACGCGACCGCGTCCGCACTGGCGGCGCAGCCCGAGGCGAGCGGGAGGGGGCTAGCGCTGTTCGATTACGACGGCGACGGCGATCTCGACGTGGTGATCAATAACATCGATTCAACGCCCACGCTGCTTGAGAATCGAAGCGTTTCGGGCGCGTGGCTCGAAGTCAGGCTCGACGCTTCCAGCGCCGACATGTTCGGTGCGCGCGCCGTCGCCCGCAAGGGAGACCGCACCTGGACGCGAAGCGCCGACGGCGGATCGGGGTATCTTTCGCAGAACAGCCAGACGCTGCATTTCGGTTTCGGCGAGATGGACGCGATCGACGATCTGACGATTTACTGGCGCGGCGCCGAGCCGCAGGTTATCAAAAATCCGCCGCTGTTCTCGAAAATACAAGTTAAAAAGCCGTAATCTTCGGAGAGAGGCGGCGATTTTTCGCTTGCCTGACCAGTTCTGAAAATATATGAGCACGCTCATTTTTTTGTTGACGGCGCGCGGGCTTCTGTTCTATAATATGAGTGTGCTCATTTTTGATGTGAATGAGCCGCAACGCTGAGGTGGGATGACTGGAATTCGCCATTGGCGCCGCAGCTTAATCGAGGATTTTATCATGAAAAAAGATACAAAACTCAAAGCGCGAGGCGCATCATCTAAGACCCCGACGCATACCGTTCGGAAACGCGAGCAGAACAAAGAACAAACCCGGGAACGCATACTGAAAGCCGCCATGGAATTGTTCCGCAAGAAAGGTTTTTACAAAACGACGACTCGGGAAATTTCTCAAAAAGCCCGCATCGCTGAAGGAACGCTGTTCAACTATTTCAAAACAAAGGAAGATCTGGCGCTGTATTTCTTTGCAAAAGAGTTGCAGGAACGCATCGATTGGTATTATCAGGATGAATACATCCAGCAGGCCCCGCTTCCAGAAAAACTATTCGCTATTACGCAGCACAGCCTCGATCGCATGGCGCCATATGAGGAATTTATCGGCGCGGTGTATTTGCGCGCATTTCAACCGCATTCGAAATTGAATCCCCTGAGCATCGACGTGCAGGAACTGCGTGTGAAAGTGTTGAAATTTTTGCGCGACGTACTTGCGGAGGCGGAAGAAAATGAAGACATCCCGCCTGTGGGAGATTTCGGCGCTTACGCGGTGGCGCTCGGATATTTTGGAATCCTGACCTACTGGTTGAACGATCGATCGGAGGGGAAGGAAAACACTATGGCGCTTCTCGACCGTTCCATCCACTTTTTTCAACATTTTCTGAAGCGAGGGGCATGGACATGGTAAAAGACGATCTTGACTCTGGTTTCATGAAACGGACTTTGCAGATCGGGAAGTTGGGATTCGGCGTTGCCGGCAGCTATATCGGCTATCAGGTTCAGAATCTCTATCTTGACCCGGAAGCGAAAGAAGAAAATCAGAAGACGTTTCAACGGAAAAACGCGGAATGGATCCGGCGGGAACTGCAACAGCTGCGCGGCCCCGTGATGAAGCTGGGGCAGGCGTTGAGCATGCAGTCGCAGTGGCTCTCTGAAGGCACAATCCGGGAACTCGCCGAGTTGCAGATGCACGCCCCCGCCATGCACCCTACGCTGATGCGGACGCAATTCAAGAAATCAATGGGGCGTTACCCCGAAGAGATGTTCGCACGCTTCGACGCACAGCCCTTCGCCGCCGCCTCGCTGGGGCAGGTACATCGCGCCGTCACGCAAGACGGAGACGACGTGGCGGTCAAGGTTCAATACCCCGCCATTCGCCGGGCGATTCAAAACGACTTTTGCGCGTTGCGGTCGGCGGCTTTCCCGTTACGGCTGACCCAACTCGTCACCGTAGACATGCTGGATGAAATCGAGCGCGGGATTGTTCTGGAAACTGATTATGTGAACGAGGCGAAGAACATAGAGTTTTACCGGGAGCGTCTGGGGGAAACGCCCTTCGTTCGCGCGCCGGCGGTCTACTCGGAATTGTCATCCGACAAGGTGTTGACAATGGAGTTCATGGGAGGAATGCACCTCGACGCGTTGCTGCGGAGCGATCTAAGCCAAACGATGAGAAACCGGATTGGCGCGCGGCTGTTTGATCTGTTTCACCGTCAGATCCTGTGTTTTAAAGCGATTCATGGCGATCCCCATCCCGGGAACTATCTGTATAGCGGCGAGGGAGATATTCATTTGATCGATTTTGGTTGCGTGAAGTACCTTCCGGAAACCTTCGCCGTCTTCATTCGGGATTATTCCGATCAGATTCGGACCCGGGGAGAATGCGATTCCGATTTGCTCCTCCGGTTTATCTTTGAGGAAAAGGCTGATATCCGCAAGAAAAACCAGGCGGAACTCATACAGTCGCTACGAGTCTTCAATGAGCATCTGTATCCAATGGATGGTTCAGCCGTCGATTTCAGCAAAATGACGTTATTTGAAAAAATGACGGATTTGTGGAAGCGGGTGATGAAATGCCGTCGAACCAAGCCGGATTTTTTCTTCATCAAGCGCGCCGAGCTCGGCCTGTACAACACGCTGCATGAACTGAAGGCGAACATCCATACGGTTGATATCGTGCAGTCGATTCTCGCCACGCCGGAGGCGATGGCGTCGCACGGGTAAGCTAAACGCGGGCTCAGTATTCATCGAGATCGGTGAAGGGGCATTCCTGTTCGGTCTGGCAGAGTTCGCAGACGTCGCGGCGGGGGCAGGTGTGCTGATAATCGCGGATATTGCTTTTGAGTTTTTTGATTTCGGCGGGGTTGTCAAGAAAGTAATGCACCATGCAGTAGAGCTTGCGGCTGGTTTCAGCGCTGAGCAGGTGTTCGATCTGGCAGGCGTCAACCAGCGCCGCGTCTTCTTTGACTCCAAGAATTTTATGGAAAAACGTCGCCAGCAGCAGGTGGTTGGCGTAGATCTGCGCCGCGAGGTTCTGGCCCTCTTTCGTCATCTGAAAGAAATGATTTTTGTCTTCGGTGAGATAGCCTTTGTCGCGCAACGAGGCCAACGCGGCGGATACGCTGCTGCGCGAGACGTTGAGCCGCGAGGCGACGTCGGTCACGCGCGCATAGCCCATCTCTTTGAGCTGGTCGCGCACCGCCATGAGGTAATGCCCCATGCTGTGCGTCACTTCCGGCGATAACTGGATTCCCGTCTCAACCATGATTGCGCTCCCTTGACGCATCATACCCGTTTTCAGAAAAGCGTGATATACGCGTCTGGTTCATCGCCGGAGTGAAAGGCCGTAATGGCGCGCTGAATTTCGCCGAATCGATCCGCGCCGATCACGCTTTCATGATGGGGCGTGACGATGGATAAAAACCGCGCGCCAAGACGCGGGGCCAGCGAGGACGCGATTTCAGCATAATAAGGCGGGACGGTCACTCCCGGCGCGGCGGCCGGTTCGATGACGGCGATGGTTTTTTTGCCGCGCAGGGCGGCTTCGATGCCGAGCGCGTCGAATGGCCGATGACACAGCATCCGCAAGACGCCCGCCGGATTTCCTTCGACCGGCGAACAGGTCACCGCGGCCCACTCCTCACCGCCCGCGTCGCCCGCGATCGGGGTTCCTTCGGGGGGAAGCGCGCGCCCCAGCGTTTCATACGCGGCGCGCAAGGCGGGAAGCAGCGCGGCGAAGCCGCCGCGCAGGGTGGGCTTTTCTTTGGTTTTGTTTTTGACGGCGGCCAGCGCGGCGGCGAAGGGGTCGTCTTTCTTTTTCGCGGAAACGCCCAACCCGCTTAAGGGGCTACCCAGGTTGATGTTTTCATGGGGCGTGATTTCACCGGAATCGGCGTGTTTGAGCGCCGAATGAAACACCACCGCCGGAAGCAGCGATTCTTTGTCCGCGATCAGGTGATAGGCCAGCGCGAGATGATCGTAGGCTTCCTGATTGGTATGGGTGAAGAACTGCATCCATCCGGATTGGCCGAATTGAAGAAACGAGCCCGCCTCACGCGCCCAGTCGGGTTCAAGCCCGCGCAACGCGAGGATGACGACGGGCTTGAGATCGATGGCGGTGCGCTGCATGAGGTCGGCGGCGTGTATCAGCTCATGCGCGGCGCAGAAGAGGAGCGCGTTTTTTTTATCGGCGGCTTTTTCAGCCGCGTAGGTCAGGCCGTGGCGGATCGACTCGGTGTGTTTGAACTGGCCGCCGCCGCCCGAGCCCACCGCAAGGTCAAAATAAATCTGCTTGAGGGCCGGTGTGAACAGGATGCGGTCGAGGTTGGCTTGTTTGGCGATGGTTTTCAACACGGTCTGCATGGCGAATGATCCTGAGGCGGTTTACGGAAACGGTTCCGGATACTTGTATTTAAATCACCGGGTTTGGGTGTGAATTCATTTTCTCCCACCCACCCTGGCCCAATTTGGGGATTGGGTTTCCTCGGCCTTCGGCCTCGTCAACCCGATTCAAAAAATGAAAATGAATTCATCCTGCTGTATGTATTCGAGCGTTCTTCTGGAAACGACTTCATAGCACGACGTTGCGCCAGCGTCGCAGAGCCTCGGTCACGACGCGCTGGGCCTCTTCGACCAGGTGGCGCGGCTGCGGCCCCATCGCATCCATGTCGTCTTCGAGCATGCGCGCCGCGCGGGACGACAGGCAGGTCATGACCTTGTCGCGCAACGAGGGCGCGGTCCCTTTGAGCGCGATCGCCAGCGTCTTGCGATGAACTTCTTCCAGCGCGCGTTTCAGTTGGGCGTCGTCCATCGTGACGAGGTCTTCAAACGTGAAATACTGCTCGCGCAATGAGCGCGCCAGATCGGGGTCCTGCGATTCGAGCGCGTGTAGAATCTGCTGTTCGCTCTGGCGGTCCATGCGGGCCAGCATCTCGATCAGGGTGACGACGCCCCTGGGCGATTTTTTGTTTTTCGCCAGCGCCTCGATCATTTCCTTGACGCGGGCGGCGTTGTCGGACATTCGCGGCCTCCCGATGGGATGAGATATTGTAGGATAAGCCGGATTGTCAGGGTAGTTCACGCGGTTCGCCGATATCACGAACCAGCCGGATTCCGTTGTTAAAGTGAATCAGCGAGGGGCTGGTGTGGAACCGGAACCAGGCTTTCAACAAATCGGGTGGATTTAAAAAAGAACCACCCCGTATCATTGTAAAGAAGCTTCCCGGTTTCAATTCGACCCATTGCACGGCTTGCGGCGTCCGTTGTTTTTCATCAAGCCCGATACACCATTCCCATGCATTGCCATGCATGTCGTATAACCCCCATGCGTTGGGTTCAAGACAGGCCACGGGGTGGGGCTTCATGTTTGAATTCGCGTTACACCACGCCATTCGCCAGACCTCGCCGCCGTAATCTCCCTCTTCACCGGCCCGGCAAGCGTATTCCCATTCGTCATCGGTGGGGATGCGAATCGTCCACCCGGTTTCCCGGCTGAGCCACGCGCAAAACGCCCCTGCGTCGTACAAGGTCATCGCCACGACCGGATGGGCGCCGCTGATGGGAAACCCGGGGGTTCGCCAGTTTATGCCGAGTTGGGCGCGCCACGAGTCGAAGCAGGATAGTGCGAATCCTTCCCGCTCCGCGTCGGTGACATACCCGGTCGCGTTGACGAACGCTTCAAACTGCGCGACGGTCGTCTCGGTTTCGCTTATGTCGAACCCGCGATCGAAGCGGACGCGCCGCGAAGGCGTCTCGCGGATGCTTCCCGTATATTCCGCCGGACCGGCTTTGTACTCGCCCGCGGGAATTCGAACGAATCGAAACGCCGCTCCGCCCACCGTGAATTCCAATGGCGTCGTTCCGGCGGGAACCGTGGATCGGGAGACCCTCTCAAGCGCGTCGGCTTCGAACTGTGCGCTCTCCTGTTCCATCAGGATGCGAAAGCCCAGGTCGTCGGCGCCGTTCGCCTGTTCAGCGCAGGATCGGTACGCGTATCGCAGTTCATCAACGCCTTTGGCCCACGATCCGCCTCGAACGGCGCGGCGCGGCGCCAGGCGTTCGATCTCGTTCGCCGCCAGACTCGCGGCCAGTTCGTTGGGCGCTTTTGGAAAATGCGGTTTCCATCGGTCGAGGCACCATTCTTCCACGTTGCCATGCATATCGCAAAATCCCCATGCGTTGGGCGCTTTTTCTCCGACCGGGTGAATGGCTTTTTCCGCATTGAAGTTAAACCACGCCCGCTCTTCGACTCGAACGGGTTTGTCGTTTGCGTCGCCCGCCCGGCTGGCGTATTCCCATTCGGCCTCCGTGGGCAGACGGAAGCGGCGGCCGCTTTGTTCAGAGAGCCAATGGCAGAACGCCGCCGCATCGTTCCATGAAACGCCGGTCATGGGACAATCGGGATTCTCCAGAAATCCGTTTCGTTTCCACATTCGTACTGAAGTGACGGGATAATAATTAACCCATACGTCTCCACACGCGATATACCCGTTTCGCTCGACTTCGGACAGATAACCCGACGCCTGTTGAAACGCGGTGAACTGACCAACCGTGACTTCCGTCCGGCTCAAGGCGAATCGGCGGCTTATTTCGAACTGGCGCGCGGGGCCTTCATGAATGGCTCCGCCGTCCGCGCCCATGATGAATTCACCAGCCGGCGGTGAAATCATTTCGAACGTCAGGCCCTGAATTTCAATAACCTCTACGTCCGAGCCGGATGGATCGGCGGCGCCATGAGCGGGTTCAATCTGGATCGGGAACAGAAAAAAGAGCAAAAGGATCGGGTTTGTGACGGAACCGTTCATGATGATCCCCCCGGACATCAATATGCACGGCCAACACTGTCATAGTCGTATGGAAGCGGTTTCCGGCTAACAAAACGGGGGCGTCAAAGCGCCCCCGCGATGTTGTTTTGTGTATGGATGAATGTCTTATTTCGCTTCTTCGCGCTCCAGCCGGGGGAACAGCGACCTGCCCGGCGTGACGGTGACGCCCGAACAGGCGTCGGCGTCCAGTTGATTCAGCATAGGAGCGCCCTCCCGCGGGAGGCCGAGGTCGCCGAGCATCTCCATCGCCTTGGAGGGCATGAAGGGATAGACCATGATCGCCGTGCGGCGCAGCGCTTCGGCGAGGTTGAACAACACCGCGTCGAGGCGATCCGCCTTGGCTTCGTCTTTGGCGAGCGCCCAAGGTTCGTTTTCGACGACGTACTGATTCGCGCGGCCCACGAGTTCCCAGATCGCGACCAGCGCCTGATGCAGCATGAACTGGTTCATCGCCTCGGCGTATTGCGTCTGTACGCGATCGATCACGCCGCGCAGTGAATCGTCAACCGCGCCGTTAGGAACCACGCAATCACGGTATTTTTTGATCATCGAAAGCACGCGCGAAAACAGGTTGCCCAGATCGTTGGCCAGATCGGCGTTATACCGCGTGATGAGCGAGTCTTCTGAATAATCGCCGTCGCGGCCAAAGGCGATCTCACGCAGCAGAAAATAGCGCAACGGATCGCAGCCGTAGTTTTCGATCAGCGACAACGGGTCGACCACGTTGCCGATCGACTTCGACATCTTTTCGCCCTTGTGATTGATGAAGCCGTGGACGAAAACCTGTCTGGGCAGCGGCAAACCCGCCGACATCAGCATCGCCGGCCAGAAGACCGAGTGAAAGCGGTTGATATCCTTGCCGATGATGTGAGCGTCGGCCGGCCAGAAGGTTTCATACATGGCCATGTCATGCACGAAGCCCACGCCGGTGAGGTAATTGGTCAGCGCGTCGAACCACACGTACGAGACGTGCGTCTCGTCCCACGGCAGGGGGATGCCCCACCGGGTGGTCGAGCGCGAGATGCTGATATCCTGCAAGCCGCGATCGAGCAGCGCCAGCATCTCGTTGCGGTACATGTCGGGCTGCACGAACTCGGGATGGGCGTTGAAATGTTCTTTCAACCGTTCGGTGTAATTGCTGAGTTTGAAGAAATAGTTTTCTTCCTCGATCCACTCGATGTTTTTGCGTTTGTCCGGCTCGGGCAGATCGGTTTCGGGCACGAAGGCTTCGGCGGTGAGGTCGTACCAGCCCGCGTACTTGGCTTTATAGATGTCGCCGTTTTCGTACGAGCGCCGCAGCATCTCTTTGGTTGCGGCGTGATGGCGCGGTTCGCTGGTACGGATAAAATCGTCGAGCTGGTTGCCCAGTCTGGCGTGAACGTCGCGAAAGACGTCAGACATCTGGTCGCAATATTCGCGCGGAGGCAGGCCCTGCGCGGCGGCGGCTTTTTCAACCTTGGCGCTGTGTTCATCGACGCCCGACAGAAAAAAGACCTTCATGCCCATCATCCGCTTGAAGCGCGCGATGGCGTCGGACGCGATGAATTCATACGCGTGGCCAATGTGAGGCTTGGCGTTGACGTACGAGATGGCCGTGGTGATGTAGAACGATTGAGACATACCTGGCTCCTGGGTGTATATCGCCCCGCCGGGGGCGTTTGTACATGATACCCACCCCCCGGTTCGCGGGCAACGAACGCGGCGTCGTTCTTACGGTAATTTCACCTCCATCGTCTCGCCGGAGCGGTAAGCGACCACGCATTTCATGCGTAACGGCATGGGGATCGCGCCGCCGGTTGGATTATTGGCGAAGATCAGCATGCGTTGAAAACGCGACGCGGGGAGGTCGAGCGATCCGTCCATGCGGTCGGCGCGGCGGCCCAACAGATCGAGCACGGCGAGAGTGCGCTCGTGAGGATGCCGCGTGCTGTAGGTCTCGGCGGGCCGCTCCGCGCCGGTCTCATCCAGCGGGATCAAAGTCAGTTCTTTGACGCCGTTCGGGTCGGCGAGTTCGAATTCGAGCAGGAAAATCATGTCGGCCTGACCGTCGGGGCGGTCACCGTCCGCGCCCACCTGGTCGACGTAATTACCCAAGAATTGCAATTTCGGTTCGGCGTGGATGGAATCGAAATACGCCGGCGTCACCGCCAGCGCGATGAATCCGCCGGCGAGGCCCAGGCTCAGAACAATCGACGCCGCGCGCGCCGTCCACGCCGGGGGTGAAGGCAGAGCGCGCAACCACTCAAAAGGTTTTCTGAACGCGGCGAACGCGATCAGCAACGCCAGCGCGGCCGCGCTTAACGCGAAGGCGGCGCGGTCGAACCACTGCGGCGCGTAGCGAATCTCCAGCACGCCGTCGCTGACTTTCGTCCCGATGAATTTCCAGGCTTCCACCGATTCGCCGCCCACGGCGGGCAAGAGCAAATCCACGGGCTGGCCGTTCATCCGGCCCGACCATTTGCGATAGCGTGAAATCCCGAGCCGGAAATACGACCGATCGGCCGTCCCGCTGAATTCAAAGCGCATCGCGCCGTCTTCGTCATCAAGACGCCTGACCTCGCCGGGGCCGTGCAGCACCCAGCCGTGTTCAAAGGCGGGCGTGCGGCGGTATACGGTGTAGCGGCCGTTTTCGCGCAGGGTTTCCAGCCCTGTCATGGCCTGCACGGCGGGATCGGGATTATTCGTTTCGTCGATGATGAAATCAACCCGGGCTAGATCGAACGTCCATTCATCCGGCAACAGCGGCCTCGTCCCCAGCACGTCGGCCGGCAGATAACCGGTTACATAAACGCTCAGCGGCAGGTAGGCCGCGATGGCGGGCATGCGCCAGGCGATGCGCGTCAGCGCTCGGTGACCGGGCAGGGGATTGTTCAGCAGATCGCTGGCGGGAGTCTCCGCGATGGCGCCGCCGATGGCCGATTTGATATCCTGAAAACTGGGCCAGAACTGGTCGTCCGGGTAGGAGTAGACGCGTTTGAGGGATGGATTCACCTGCCAGTGAATCGCCGCCGCGCCCGCGCTTTCAAGCAGGAATCCTGCGGGTATCAATATCGCGAACCCCATCAGCGCGGCTCCCAGATCGTGGATGACGCCTTCGGCGATTCGCGTCCAGGGTTGAGGCTGTTCGGGCCATATCCAGCCGCGCAGCCCGTCGTGAAGACGTTGCGCGCGCGGCGAAGCCGTCCACGATTTTAATCCTGAAGCGGCCGCGATGGCGATGAGCAGAATGCAGCCGATTTTCGCCGCCGCGATCAGGCGCTCGGCCTGCATGTGTTCGAAAAAATCGGCGTACGCGGGAACCGCGAGCAGGTAGCGCGCCGGTTCGGAACCGAGAAACAGGTTCGCCAGCACGAACAGCGCCAGCGCCGCGATGAACGTCCGGCGTGAAAACAGCCCCCACGCCATCGCGGCCAGCCCCAAGAGGGTGAGATAGACCGGGGCTTCCTTGAACAGGGTTCCTTCGATCATCAGGCGGCCGAACTCGGCCATGGAGCGGCCCCAGTATCCATACGGAAAAATCCATTGTTTGCTCAGCGCGAAGGGGACCCACCAGAACGCCGCCAACGCGTACCCGAACGCGAACAGGACGAAGCGCGGCAGCGGGGCGCCGGTTTTTGAGGCTTCGCTCCATCCGCGGCTCATCCACGCCGTCCACCATGCGCAGAGCAGCCAGAATCCGTTGAAGAACACGTAAAAGGGATGCAACAGAATGCTGAACGCGACGCAGCCGATCAGTTCGAGCGCTTCTTTTTTCGAGGCGGGGCTATTCGGTTGGGCGTACAATGAAAACGCATTGAACGACATCCCCAGCCCCAGCAGAATCGCCCACATGCCGCCGTCGAGGGAACTTGCCCAACTGAAATACCAGTCGCCGTTGTCGAATACGAGCAGCAGCAACGTCGCGATCGCCGCGAGGCGGCCTCCCGCGCGCCGCGCCGCGCGGGCCATGAAAAACGCATAGCCCAGCAGGCTCAGAAACACGGTGAACGCATAGACCCGCTCCAGCGAAATCAGCCACAGGGTCAGTGCGCGGAAGGCAACCACGATCAGGTTGCCGCCCGGGGGATAGAGATCGTTGAGCGGGAACCCCATCCCTACCGCCGAACACCAGCCGCGCAGCTTGAAATGGCTCCAGAGGTTTTTCTCCGTCAGCGAAGCGAGTGTGAAGTGCATCAGGTTGTCGCCCGAAGTTAACACTCCATCGCGCAACGGGGGCCAGTCGATCGCGATCATCAGGGCGATAAAGCCCGCCCATGCCGCGCATTCGGCGGCCAAACCCAGCCGCGAGCGGGCGCGTCCGGCTTCAGCGCGGGTGAGGAGCGCGGCGGCGGCCAACAGGCCCAGCAGCCATCCGCAGGCGTGTTTGAACAGCATGACGCCCGCCGGATCGAGCCAGGCGTTGCGCACGCCGCAGGCGAGGGCGTACCATGCGGCCAGCCACGCCGCCGCGAGAAAGGCCAGCGTGAAAGCGAAGCGGAAAGAAGGGAATCGAAACCGTTTCATCATGGCAAGACTTTCATGGTTATCGCGGCGAAATACAAGACCGGCGAACCCGCCGCCGGGTGAATGGCATCGGGTTCGCCGCGCTTTGAGCATCTCCGCGCGGTTGCTACAATCCAACCATTCCCAGCGCCGTTCGCGCGTTTTGATTGAAGGAATTCGTCATGAACTATGAACCCGTTATCGGTTTTGAGACTCACGTCGAGCTGGCGAGCCGATCCAAGGTGTTTTCATCCACCCGCGCTGAATTCGGCGGCCAGCCGAATGAATACGTCAATCCCGTCTGCCTGGGGCTGCCCGGCACGCTGCCGGTGTTGAACCGCGTTTCGATGGAGATGTCGCTCAAGGCGGCGCTGGCCATGCAATGCGAGATTCCCGAGGTCACCCTTTTCGACCGCAAACATTACTATTACCCCGACCTGCCCAAGAATTACCAGATATCGCAGGAATATCAGCCGCTGGCGCGGCACGGGCGTCTCAACATCGTCATGCCCGACGGGACCGAAAAGACCATCGGCATTCATAACATTCACCTCGAAGAAGACGCCGGCAAACTGATCCATGAAAAACGCGGCGGGAAATGGATTTCGCTGGTCGATCTCAACCGAGCGGGCACCAGCCTGCTTGAGATCGTCAGCGAACCCGATCTGCGCAGCCGGGAAGAAGCGGAAATCTTCATGCAGACCATGCGGGGGCTGCTGCGCTACCTCGGCGTGAGCGACTGTAAGATGCAGGAAGGTTCGTTGCGCTTTGAACTTAATATTTCCATGCGGCCCGCCGGTACTACCGAATACGGCACCAAGGTCGAGGTGAAAAACGTCGGCTCTATCAAGGCGGTGTTGCGCGCGCTCGATTACGAGATGGAGCGCCAGACCGAAATTCTGGAAGAAGGCGGGCGCGTGATTCAGGAAACCCGCCTGTGGGACGACGATAAGGGCGAAACCCGCCCGATGCGCGTCAAAGAGGGCGCCAAGGACTATCGCTACTTTCCCGAGCCGGACCTGCCGCCGGTGCGGCTGGAACGCGATTACATCGACCGCCTGCGCGCCGAACTGCCCGAACTGCGCGACGCCAAACGCAAGCGTTACGTCGAACAATACGGCCTGCCCGAGTATGACGCGGGCGTACTGGCCGCCGACAAGCACGTCGCCGATTATTTCGACGAATGTTGCCAGGCGCACAACGCGCCCAAGGCGTTCAGCAACTGGATCATGACCTACCTGCTCGCCGAGCTGAAAGACGAAGACAGCGACATCAACGACCTGCCGGTCAAACCCGCGCACCTCGCCGAACTGGTGAAACTGATCGACGACAAGACCATCAATCAGAACCTCGCCAAAAAGGTCTTCAAGGAGATGATGGAGAGCGGAAAAACGCCGGGCGCGATCGTGAAAGAGCAGGGGCTTGAGGTCGTCAGCGACGCCGGCGCCATCGAAAAATTCGTGGACGAGGTCATCGCGGAAAATCCCGGTCCGGCGGAGGAATACGCTGGCGGCAAGGACAAGGCGCTCAACTTTCTGCTGGGGCAGGTCATGCGCAAGAGCCGCGGTCAAGCCGACCCCGGCGCCGTGCAGGAAATTCTCAACCGGAAGTTGAGATCGTAGACGAGCCGATTGTTTTTTTCTTTTCCGTGGAAATTGAAGATATTACCTGGGGCACGTTGCAACGTGCCCCTACTCATTTCCGCTGAATGGCGCGGAGATCAAAAATGTGATGCGATGCTCTCAAATTTTCACGCCTCACGCCGCGTCGGTCTTGCTTCCGAAAACGTACACCACCGCGATCAGGATCGCCATGCCGCCCAGGTTGAGCGCCCAGACGGGCGCGAAGGGCGTCGCCAGCAGACATAACGCCGATACGCCCGCCGCGCTGAGCGCATAGGGCAACTGGGTGTTGACGTGGGCGGTTACGGTGCAGCCGCTGGCGCCCGACGACAGGATGGTGGTGTCGGAGATCGGCGAGCAGTGATCGCCGAAGATGGCGCCGCCCAGAATGCTGCCCACGGCGGCGCTGACGATGGCGGGGTTGTCCGCGCCGAACGGGAGGACGAGGGGCGTGACGATGGGAATCAGAATCGACATGGTGCCGAAGCTGGTCCCGGTTGAAAAACTGATGAGCGCCGCGCAGAGAAAGGTGAAGAAGGGCAGAAACGCCGGGTTGAAATCGGCGCCCAGCAGCGAGGCGATGAACTGATCGGTGCGCAGTTCGGTGCAGACCGCGCCGATGCTCCACGCCAGTACGAGAATGATCGAAATGGGGAACATCGACTTGCAGCCGGTCAACCAGGCGTCGTAGACCTCCTCGAACGATTCGCGCAACACGGCGAGATGAACCGCGAAGGCGGTGACGGTGGAGAGCAGCGTCGCCCACAGGATGCTGCGGTAGGCGTCGGATTCGTTGAAGATATTCGACAGGGTCTGCCAGAGCGACGACCTGTCGATTTCCGCGCCATTGCCGAGTCCGCTGATAACCAGCGCGCCCAGCGAACAGACGGTTAACACCACGAACGGCGCGAACACCAGCAATGTACCGAGGTGGAGCCGCCCGCCGCTCAATTCGTCGATCTCGTCGTTGCCGAGGCCGCCGTCTCCCTGTTGGGCGTCGAGTTCGGCCTGGCGCATGGGGCCGAAATCGCGCCCCGACCAGCACACCGCCAGGCACATCAGCAACGCCAGGATGGGGTAAAACCGGTACGGGATCGAGGTGAAGAACAGGCCGTACCCGGTGTACTCGGTTACGCCCT
>WGLV01000006.1 GCA_016125385.1 bacterium | reverse complement strand
TGTTGATCAGCGCCAGAAAACCGAAATACTCGCCCATCTGTTCGGGATCGGCGAACTGGATCAAAAACGGCCTCGACGCCGCCTGATAGGCGGCCATCGCGGCGCCGCCGATGCAGCCAAGCACAATGAACACCGTCAGCGAATGGACCTGGATAAACGCCACGAGCACCGCGATCCAGACCAGCCCGCAGGCGGTCAGCACGCGCTTGGGGCCAAGACGATCGGTGAGTTTGCCCGCGATCCACGAGCCAAGCGCGGCGGCCAGCGCCATGCCCGCGTAGATCATGACGAAGTTCTGCTGGGTCAGCCCCAACTCCTGCTCACCATATAAATAAAGAAAAACCACCACCGCCATGATGGCGTTGAAAAACAGGAACGCGGTCGCGAGAAAGGCGAGAAACCCGACGCGCGATGGCAGCGTGGCGAGTGTTCGGCCAATGTCGCCGAACGCCCGGGCGACCTCCTCGCCGAGACGCCGCCCGGATTGGGTGCGCGGTTCACGGATCACCAGAAAGGGGTAGAGCGAGATCGACATGAAAAGCACGGCGGTTAAAACGAAGACGCCGCGCACGCCGAATTCGGTGTCCCACCCGGCGAAAGACATCCAGATCGAAAGAGCGACCAGCGAAAAAGGCGTGCCGAGATAGCCCACGCCCACACCCCAGCCGCTCACCGAGCCCTGGGTCTTTTCATCGGCCAGTTTGGGCAACAGCGCGTCATACACGGCGAGCGAGATGCTGTAGAAAAAATTGGCCGCCACCGCGAGAATCAGCGCCATGGCAAGCGATGAAAACGCCACCGCCGCCGTGCAGGCGCAACACCCCACGGTAAACGCGATAAGAAAGGGCATCCGGCGGCCGATCTGGTCGGAGAGGGCGCCGACAACAGGAACCACCAGCGCCGAAAGAATGGTGGAAACCGCGATGGAAAAACCGATCTGGCTCTCGTCGCCCCCCGCATACACCTTGATGAAAACGGGGAAGAAAAAAGTGATGAACAGCGCCGAGTGAATCGTGTTGGCGAAATCGTACACGCACCAGGCGAAAACGGTTTTGCGTAAGGACGGAGGATTCATGCGGCTCTCCCATTGCAGCGGCTTTTTGTTTACATGTATACAATAAACACAAAAACGGAATTGTCAAGATATTTTTTCGATCCCAGGACGATTATACGGGAGCGCGGCCGTTTCGTTCATCCCGCCGCATAACGATTTCATCCCATCCGGCGGAGGGAGCGGCCAGCCACTGGCGCACGTCGTCTCTTTCAATGGGTCCGGAGGGACAGAACACCGAAAGCCGGGCGCACAGGTGTTTGAGTTCACGCACGTTGCCCGGCCAGGGATGTTCGAGCAGCGCAGCGCGCGCCTCATCGCTCAGGCGGTTGAAACCCGCGGGATCGAAATGACGATAGAGCAACAGGACGTCATCGCCGCGCTCACGCAAAGGCGGAACACGCAAAGGGATCACGGTGAGGCGGTCGAGCAGATCGGGCAGAAACCGGCCCCGGCGCGCCTCGTATTCGAGATCGCGATTGGCGGCGGCGATCACGCGGGTGCGGATGGCGAGAGGCCGCGAAGCGCCGATACGCAGGACGGTGCGCTCTTCGAGAAAGCGTAGAAAGCGGCCCTGCAACTCCAACGGGAGCGCGCCGATCTCATCGAGGAAGACGCCGCCTCCGTCAGCCAGTTCCAACAGGCCGATGTGACGGTGGACGGCGCCGGTGAAGGCGCCGCGCTCGTGACCGAATAACACCGACTCAGCGGTGGCGGCGTGCAGCGACGCGCAATCGACCACCACGGGATCGGCGCCGCGCGCCGGCCCCATGCGATGAAGCGCGCGAGCCAGCAGTTCCTTGCCGGAACCGCGTTCTCCGTGGATGAATACGGTTTCCCAGTGGGGCGCGGCGAGTTCAACGCGGCGTTCGAGGATATTCATGGCTTCGCTTTCGCCATAGAGGCCAAGTTTCTTCAAAAGGGCTTTTTTCATGGTATGACTCCGGGCTGGTGCGGTTTTTCATTGGGCGTGTTGATCCCAATGGGCCGCATTTTCGCCCATGTTCCATCCTCAAATCGACAACGGACCGGGTCAAAAGCGCCGCTGTTTCATCCCCAAAACATAAAAACAGGGCCATCCAAGCGACTTTTTTCAGGAGGTTACGAGCGAAGCGCTCTATGGGGTGACGTTTTCGCGGCGGTGGTAAAGAGATACCGGGTCGAGTATGAGTTTGACGTCGCCGCTGAGAAGAAAACGCCAGACGCGCTCAATGGGATGCGGGGTTCCCTTCGGCATTTTGAACCAGCCGGTCAGGACCGGATCGTATTCATTCTGGTGGGTGAGATCGAGGTCATGAAACAACGCGTCACGGCAGACGATGAAATCGGGCGCGTCTTCACGTATGGAAGCCTGAAAGACCCAGTCGTCCCGCTGAAGGCTCATGCGGCGCATGGCGGGGATGTCATAAAGAAAGAGCTTTTTGTGGATATAACGGTCGTTGAGCAGTAAAGAAAACGGCCGAGTCTGCTGCTGGAGGAAGGCTGCGAACTCGGGCACGGGTTGGATCTGTTTGGTGGGCAGCACGTACTGAAAAACGGCGAAGTGAACGCCCAGCGAGATCAGGACGACGACAGCCGCCTTTTGCGGGACGCCCGCGTTTCGCCGCGTCAGAACAAGCAACCAAACGCCGCCCGCCGCCAGTAAAGCAAGAAGCAGATAAACCGCCGTGGCTGATGCGAGGAGCGCGCCGAAATATCCATACGCGGCGGCGATCATAACCGCCAGCCCGAGGGAGGCGCTCGCCAGCGCGGTGAAGATTCGATTGAACGGGCGGGGGGCATCTTCCGGGTACAACGCCCGGACGCAGAGAATCACAAGCGGGAAAGTCCATTGCAGGGCGTACCACTGATGTTTTTCGCCGATCAGCAGCGAATAAAACGCCAGATCGGTGAGAAACCAGATGAAGGCGTAATCGGTTTTGAGCCGGTTCCACACGCCGCGCCAGCCCGAACGGCGGATCGCCCCGGGTGCGCGCGCCAGCGGGAACAGCGTCCAGGGGAAGAAATAGAGGAGCAGAACGGGCGCGTAGTAGAACGGCGAGGCGGTGAAATTGACGATGCGTCCGGCGGTTTCGCCGCCCATCATTTTCAACATTCGGGCGACGCCCAGTTCAGCCATCAGCATGACGTACCAGGGCACGATCACCAGCGCCAACAGCAGGAGGCCGGGAATCGAGATCAAACTCCACGCGCGGCGGGCGCGTCCGTTGAGCGCGAACCAGAGCGCTCCGCTCAGAAACGGGAGCAGCACGCCGACCGGCCCCTTGATGGAAAACGCCAGCGCCGAGGCGAGATACATCGCCATCAGCGGAACGCGGCCCGAACGGCCCGCCCCGGTTTCACGCGCGTAGCGCCAGAAGCTGAGATGAGCGGCGGTCATGAAGAGCGTCAGCGTCATCTCGGGCACGGCGTAGTGCGCATACCGGAAGACGATATCCATCGAAGCGGCGGCGGCCACGCACAACACCCGGCGGCGGGCGTCGCTGAACCAGCCACGAGACCCGAACCAGACTAACGCCAGCAGGCCGATCGACGCGAGGCACGACGCCGTGCGGGCGGGAGCGAATCCCGCTCCCCACAGCGATTGAGGGATCAGCAGCAGCCAGTAAAACAGGATGGGTTTGTTGATGCGCGGCGTTCCGTTGTATTGTGGAATCAGGTACTCAGCCCGATCGAGCATATCGCGGGTAGACGCCATGTAGTAGTTTTCGTCCTGGTGATAGACATACGGGCTGGAGAGCGAAACGGCGGTGAGGGTGGCGAACAACGCCACAGTCAGAATCGTATAAACAGATGATGATGTCATTCGTGGCATCGGTCGACCGTTTTATTTTACCTGGAAGATAAGCGTGTTGTTTTAACAGGACAAAGTATAAATCGACGCGCTAACCGATATTCGATCGGCCAGTACGCTATTCAATACCGCCACAGTGTGATGATTCCATATCCAAGCCAGGGCGATCAATGAATGTACCCGTAATTTACCGCATTGACGAGACCAGCCGTATCGCCGCCACGAATTCAGAATGGGACCGGCACGCGCTGGATAACAGCGCGCCCCAACTGATCTTTGAGCGAATACAGCACTTGCCGCTCTGGCCTTTTATCGAAGGAGCGGAACTCGTTTATATTTACCGGTCGCTGATTGAAAAGGCGCAAAAGGAAAACCGTCCCCTGACCATCACCTATCGATGCGACACGCCGGAACTGCTGAGAGAGATGGAAATGACGATCGTTTCCTCCCCGAACGGCGGCGTTGAATGCATATCGAGAATCATCCGAGTGGAACAACGCGTACCAATTCGGCTGATCGACGCGAATGTTGAGCGCAAATCGGATGAAACCATCCTCATGTGCAGCCGTTGCAAAGATGTAAAGATTCAGGGAGAATGGGTATCATTGGAAGACGCTGTAACCCGGTTGGGATTAACGGGAAACGGTCCGTTTCCTCAAATCAGCCACGGGCTGTGCAACACCTGTTATGACTATTTCAACGCTGAGCTCGAATCTTTCAAACCCGCTCCATAGAGGTTCGGTTTTCGAGTTCGCATTCTTCAGGATTTCAGTATGGAATTGCAATCCATCACAACTCATCGCATCGACGCGGAAGACCGGCTGGTTTACACGGATGACGGGTGGCGTGAATTCGCGATCGATAACCATTACAGCCTGTTTTATGAACAACACCTGATGGGTTATACGTTGTGGTCGTTTATCTCAGACAAAACGCTGATTCACCTGTATCAATCGTTATTGCATTGCGTCAGACTCGCTCGAAAACCCGCCAAAACCCGTTACCGGTGCGACTCGCCCGGCGTGTTGAGAGAATTTGAAATGACGATTCGACCTCTCGAAAACGGCGGCGCCGAATTTGAGAACCGGCTGATCCGGATTTCGAAACGCCCGATGATCCGATTGCTGGATATTTTCGCTCCACGCGGGCCGGAATGGGTCACGATGTGCAGCCGGTGCAAGGCGATCAAGACGCCCGGCGGGTGGCAGGAACTGGAACAGGCGGCGCTGGAGTTGAGTTTGTTTCAGAGCGATCCGTTGCCCGAAATCACGCACGGGCTTTGCGAAGCCTGTTATGAGGTCATGCTGGAAGAGATCGAGACATTCAAAGAGGCCGGGTGAATCAGGCCGCTACAACGTAAAAACGAAAAGAAGGCGCTCGGTCGAGCGCCTTCTTTCGTTCTGGATATTCTTTTCAGCCGGAAGGTCAGTGTTTGAAGCAGCGCATGCCGGTGAAGACCATCGTGGCCTTGCTTTCATTGCAGGCGATGACGGCGTCGGCGTCGCGCAACGATCCACCGGGCTGGACGATCGCCTTGATTCCCTGCTCCAGTAATACATCGACGCCGTCGCGGAAGGGGAAGAAGGCGTCGGAAGCGGCGACCGCGTTGAGCAGCCCGGCGTTGTTGCCCACCGCAAAGGCTTCGACCTCGGCGATGGCCTCTCGCGGGATCTGGGCGCGGTCGATGTCGATCTTGAGCAGGTCGAAATTCTTGCCGTATTTCTTTAATGAATACAACGCGCGTTTGGATTCATACGCCTTGTGGACGCACTGTTTGGCCATCGAGACGCGGTCTTGCCCGCCTACGCCAATAGAGACGGTGGCGAGGTCGCGCGCGGTGAGAACCGAGTTCGACGTCACGCCGGTTTCGACCATCCAGGCGAACCACATATCGCGCAACTGGCTTTCAGTGGGTTCCGCTTCGATGCCGACCGATTCGCCGGTTTTCACCATCTTGCCGCCAACCATGTCGCGCAGTTCCAGTCCTTTGGGAACCTCGACCGCTTCAGCGAAATCGGCGTAAGAGCCGATGACGCGCTGATCGGCGCCCGCGGTGGGGACGTAAGACCACTGCGGCAGAACCGAGCCGTCGGAGAGGCTTTTGAAATCGATGAAGCGGCGGCCCATGTAATCTTTGAGGCGGGCGATGGAGGTCAGCTTGATCACGCGCAGGTTTTTGCGGCGGGCGAGAATCTCGACGGTTCCCTCCTCGTACTCGGGCGCGCAGACCACCTCGTAATACTGGGCGGCGATGGCTTCGGCGGTTTCTTTATCGAGCGCGTGGTTGACGATCAGCGCGCCGCCGAAGGGCGCGATGGGGTCGGCCTCGAACGCCTTGGTGTACGCCTGAAGCAGCGTGCGGCCCAGCGCCACGCCGGAGGGGTTATTGTGTTTGATGATGACCGCGCAGGGTTGTTCGTGAAAATGTTTGAGGATGCCGAGGCCGCTGTCAACGTCGGTCAGGTTGGTTTTGCCGGGGTGTTTGCCGAACTGGATGAGCGCGTCGGTGGAAAGGCCGCCGACCAGCGAGTCGCCCTCGCCGAGGAACTCGATTCCCGCGAGAACGAGGTGGCCGTTGATGGGCCGGTAGAGCGCGGCTTCCTGACCGGGGTTTTCGCCGTAACGCAGGCCTTTTTCTTCGGGCTCGCCGCCGTCGCCGGGCAGGGTCCAGGAGACTTTTTCATACAGCACGGACTGGGCCTGCGTCGCCTTGAGCAGATTGACGGCCTCGGGCTCGTCGGTGAACCCCGCGAAGAAGTAGCGGGGAAAGTGATCGTCGATCACGGTCGAATATTGCTTAATGTTGGACATTGCGATTCTCCAAATCGATTCGTTCAGCGTACATGGTATCACCGTAGGGGCACGTTGCAACGTGCCCCTACAACCCACCGTCTTACTCCAATGTCACGCCTTAATGCACCAGCCGATCATATCACGACAAACAACCGATCAGGAATTAGGCGTTCGGCGTTTATCACACCGCGCCGGGGTGTTCTTTGCGAAGAAAAATGGCGGCGTAGAGAGAGGCGAAGACGGCGACGCAGCCGAAATAAAAGAAGCACTGGTGAATCGCGTCGACGCGGGCGATGCCGTGCATGAGACCGATCAGCTGGCTGCTGCCCAGATACCCCGTAATCTGACCGAGGACGATGGAAAAATAGAGCAACGTCTGGGCGGTGGAGCGGGTGCGCTCTTCACACTCGGAGTCGAGATACATCGCCGAGACGAAGAACGCGCCGATGGTGGACGGGCCGTGCAACAGAAATGCGAGCAGATAAACGAGCGGGTTCGTAGTCATCGAAACGATGATCCAGCGCATCCCCTCCGACAACAGGCCGAAGACGAAGACGCGTTTGAGCCCGAAGGCGTGAACGATCTGATGAAGATACCAGGTCAGGACGATCTCGACGCTGACGCCCACCATCCAGAGCGATCCGAAAAAGAATTCAGAATGCCCGCGCAGGCCGATATAGGGGCCGATGTACTGGATTCCACTGGCGGCGCCGAAGCCCAGGCAGAAGAGCGCGAAATAGAGATGGAGCAGGTTGCGGTTTTTAACCAGCGCGACGAACGAGCGCATCGGCGGGCGGTGATGAGGCTGGAACTGCGCTTCATCCCAGCGGGCGCAGGCTACGCCGAGGGCGTAAAACAGCGCGCCCAGCCAGAAGATTCCCTCGCGGGGATAGACGCCCAGCCAGTTGGAAACGCTCACCATCAGCGGACACAGAAGAAAAATGGTGACGGTGAAGCTCATGCTGCCGAAGACGCGGATGCGGCCGAACAGGTGACGGCGGCCCGGCCCCAGCAGCGACATGATCAGCCCCGATGAAAGCGGGCTGTTCGACGAATAACACGTCATCAGCGCGCAGGCGGAGACGAACAGCAGGCCAAAACCGCCCAACTGATAACTGAAGCTGTAGGCGAGAAAAAACAGGCCGGTCAGCCCCTGCACCAGGCGGTAGGCGTTGGTGCGGCCCAGCCAGCGGTCGGAGATCATTCCCCAGACCGGCTGAAACAGCGCGCCGCATAACAGCGGGATCGCCATGAGCAGGCCGATGCGCCAGTCTTCGAGATGAAGGTCGAGATCGTAATAACGGGGGAAGTGAGACAGCGTGCAGGCCATGCCGCTGTACAGCATCCACTGGTTGGCCATGAGCCAGGTTCCGGCGCGGCGATGGGCCTCGTCGCGGAACAGGGTGGCGTGCCGTTGCGACGGAACGACGCCGGGCTGGAGTTGGCTCACCATGAGAGGCTAGGCGCGCAGCCTCCCGTAGAGCAGCATGAGTTCCTTGAAGGCGCGCAGCACCACGTGCGGGCTGCCGCCGGATTGCTCTCCAGCGACGCGCGGCAGGTGATGAACGCCGATCTGTTTAATGGACGCCTTGTTGCGGGTGAGGATGGAAAAGATTTCGACGGAAATGACGGCGCCCTCCGCCTTGAGCTCGACGCCGTCGAAATAACGGCGGCGGAACAGTTTGAAAGCGCAATCGAGGTCGCGCACGCGAAAGCCGAACAGAAAGCGGATCAGCGTTCCCCAGCAGAAGGCGAACAGTTTGCGGTGAAAGGGGTCCTGCCGGTCGATGCGATAGCCCACCACGGCGTCATACTCGCCGGCGTGAGGAAACAGCAGGGCGAGTTCGGAGACGTCGAACTGGCCGTCGCCGTCGGTGAAGAAGATCCATTCCTTCGCGGCGGAGGCGATTCCGGTTTTGACGGCGCCGCCGTACCCGCGATTGACCTCGTGATGGACGGCGCGGACCCGGGGATGCTTTTCCGCCAGGCCGTCAGCGATTTCACGGGTGCCGTCGCGGCTGCCGTCGTTGACGATGATGACTTCAAAGTCATCGGTCAGTTCGGAGAGCACGGCGACGGTTTTTTCGGTCAGCGCCGCGATGTTATCGGCTTCGTTATGCGCCGGAAAAAAGACGGAAACGCTCAATGAATACTTTGGCATGTTGACTCACTGGGCCGTAATGGATTCGACAAGGGATGATAGCACCAAGCCGGGCGAGTCCGGTAGCGCCGGAAACGGATTTACCACGTCAAGAGGCCATCAGGGGTTAATCCAACCTCAATTTAACCGGCTGATACGGCGGTTCGGCTTCTTTTTTCATCCCGAAAAGCCAGGCGAATAGAGCGGCGGTTTTGTCGCCGGCTGAGACCATCGCGGGGACGACCACCAGCGTCATCACCGTGGCGAAGGCCAGGCCGAAGATCACCGCCACCGCCATCGGCCCCCACCATTGCGACGATTCGGTCCCGATCTGCCAGCCGCCCTTACGGAAGTCGTAACTGATTCCAAGCGCCATCGGGATCAGGCCGAGGATGGTGGTTACAGCGGTCAGAATGACGGGCCGCAGCCGGATCACGCCCGCCTGGATGAGCGATTCACGCGGCAATACGCCGCGTTCGCGCAACTGGCCGACGTAATCAAGCAGCACGATGGCGTTGTTGACCACCACGCCGGCGAGGCTGATGACGCCAATGCCGGTCATGATGATGCCAAAGGGGGTTTCAGTGATCATCAGCCCGATAAAGACGCCCATCGTTGAAAGAATGATGGAGGTGAGGATGATGAAGGGCTTATAAAGCGAGTTGAACTCGGAAACGAGAATGAGCGCGATCAGCATCAGCGCGGCGGCGAAGGCCTCGGTGAGAAAAGTTTCGGCTTCTTCGCGGTCTTCGCTTTCGCCGCGATAGGCGATCTTGTAGCCGCGCGGCAGTTCGAGCGGCTTGAGCGCGGTCTGTACGTCGGCGAGCACGTCAGAAGCGAGGCGGCCCTCGTTTTTGCCCTCGATGGTGATGACGCGTTTCTGGTCGGAATGAACGATGGCGCCCAACCCGGCGGAGACGTGAATGCCCGCGACGGAACTGATCGGCACGTAGCGGCCCAACGGATCGGAGATCATCAGGTTGCGCAGGGCTTCGAGGTCCTTGCGGCGTCCCAGCGGAAGCTGGACGGTAATGTCGTATTCGTCCTTGCCGTCTCGATACTTGCCGGCTTCGATGCCGCGAATGGCGGTTTTGACGTTGGTTGCGATGGTACGGGTGTCGAGCCCGAGCAGGGCGGCGCGTTCTTTGTCGACGTCGACCACGATCTCGGGCCGGGCGATGACGTAATCGTCTTTGAGATCGACCAGCCCGGGAACGCCGCGGATGGTATCTTTGATCTGGCGCATGATGGGTTCGAGCACGTCGTATGAATCGCCGGAGATTTCGATGTTGACGGGCGCGCCGGTGGGCGGGCCTCCCTCCTCTTCTTTCACCTCGACGTCGGCGACGTAGAGCGGCTCGATCAGCTTGCGAATGCGCTGAATGATCTCTTTGGCGGGCGTTTTGCGCTCTTCGGTCACGGGGAACTCAAGCATGATGCGCGCCTTGTCGGCTGATTTTCCCCCGCCGCTCATAAACGCATCGGCGCCGGTGGCGATGGATCCGACGCTGGTGACGATGCTGTCGACGCCGCCCACCTGCTGAGCGTAATTTTCAGCCAGACGGGCGACTCGGTCGGTTTCATCGAGTTTGGTTCCCTTGGGCATCTTGACGTCAACATAGGCGCGGGGCGGATCGACCTCGGGGAAGAACTCGACGCCATGCCCGAAGCGGCCATAGTACATGAAGACCAGGACCAGCATCCCCACCGCCACGGCGAGCGTGTAGAAAGGCATATCGACCGCGCCGCCCAGCAGGCTGGCGTACGCGCGCATGAACAGACTTCGGCGGCGCGCGCCTTTCGGCGCCGGCTTCACCTTGATGAACAGGCTGCACAGAGTGGGGTTGACCACCAGCGCCACCAGCAACGAAGCCAAGAGGGCGATAATGACGGTTTTGGGCAAAAACTTCATGAATTCGCCGGTGATGCCGGGCCAGAAAATCATGGGGAGAAAGGCGGCCACAGTGGTCGCCGTACTAGCGATGACGGGCCACTGGACTTCATGGGTCGCAACGATGGCGGCCTCGATTCTGCCGCGCCCTTCTTCCTGAATGTGGCGATAGACGTTTTCGACAATGACGATGGCGTTATCGACCAGCATCCCGACCGCCAGCACCAGCGAGAACAGCACCACCATGTTCAGCGTCATCCCCAGAATCCAGATCACGAAAAAGGTGATCAACATGGAGAGTGGAATCGCGCTGGCCACCAGCATGGAGTTGCGCAGGCCCATCGCGAAAAACACCACCGCCACGACGAGAATCAGACCGGAGAGGATGCTGTTTTCGAGATCGGACACCATGGTGCGAATATCGCGCGACTGGTCGCTGACGATGGCGAAGTGGGTTCCCTCCGGCATGGCGTGTTCGTATTCAGCGATCAGCGCCTTCACCTGATCGGCGATGGGGATGATGTTTTCGCCGCTGCGTTTGACGACATCGACGGTGACGGCGTCCTGCCCGTTGTAGCGCGCTTTGGTTTTGGGCTCTTCAAAACCGTCTTCGAGCCGAGCCACGTCAGTAATGTAAATGGGGAAATTGTTATTGGTATCGAGAATGAGACGCCGCGCGTCGGAGGGCCGTTCGAACTCGCCGGGGATTTTGACGAGGTAGTTGCGCGGGCCGATATCCATATCGCCGCCGGGCGTGTTGAGGTTGTTGGATGTTACGGCGTTCATCACGGCGGTGACGGAAAGGTTGTAGGCGGAGAGACGCTCGGGGTCATACACCACACGGATTTCGCGTTCGAGCCCGCCGGTGACTTTCGCCTCAAGCACGCCGTTGATGGTCTCGATGTCGTCGGACATGTCGTCGGCGATTTCCTTGAGCCGAACCAGCCCCAGCGGACCATAGACGATCACCGACATGATGGGGAATTCAGACAGGTTGATCTCGCTGACCATCGGATCGTTTTCGAGATCGTCGGGCAGATCACCTTTGGCCTCGTCGACCTTGTCACGCACTTTCTGCAAGGCGTCGTCAATATCGATGTCGCTGGTGAATTCAATGATGATGGTCGAATTGCCTTCGGACGAATAGGAACGCACCTCGTCAACGTCGGATATTCCCATCAGTTTTTTTTCGATCTTGTCGGTGATGAGGCTTTCGATGTCGGACGGCGCCACGCCCTCATAAACGGTGGTCACCACGATGTTGGGGATGGTGATGTCAGGGAACGATTCACGCGGCAGGATGCCATAGGCGTACATGCCGGTAATGACCACGATGACGATGAAGACCATCGTGGTGGTTCGGTAGTTGACGGAGAATGACGTGAGACTCATGGGCGTATTGGCGTTTTCGACTTCATGTTTGGGGCAGCGATTTCTGGATCATCTCAGCCGCTTCGTCTCTGGAGATTACATTGACGACGCGCACGGCCTCGCCGTCGACCAGTTCCTGCTGGCCGATGACGACCACGCGGTCGTCAGGCGCGACGCCATCGAGAATCTCGACGCGGTCGCCCTCCACGGCGCCCATGCTGACCAGGCGGGATTCGACTTTTCCATTTTTTTCGACGTAAACCACCATGCCGTTTTTGCGCTTGGCCAACGCAGCCAATGGAACCAGCAGCGCATTTGGAACGCGTTTGACGATCAGTTCGGCTCGGACGATCATGCCGGGCCGGATACGGAGATCGGGATTGCTCATGCGCAGCAGCGCTTCGAAAGTGTTGGTTCGAGCGTCGCCGCCATACGCCACGCGGCGCACCTGGGCCTCATGAGTTTCATTAAGCGCTTCAATTAACACTCTGGCTGTTTTTTCTTGCGAGACGGCGTCGGCGTAACGCTCGGGTACGCCGACGGCGGCGTCGACGGACTCCAGCTGGAGCAGACGCGCCAACTCGCCGCCTTCGCGCATATATTCGCCTTCTTCAACAGGGACGCTGTCGATCAAACCCGAAGCGGGCGCGGTCACTTTGCCCAGCGAGACTTCCACCTGAAACCGGTTAACCGAGGCGCGGGCGCGTTGTTCGGCGGTAACGGCTTCGTCGTAATCCTGCGTAGAGATGTCGCCGCGGTCTCGTAACGTCTTCTTTCGTTCGAGGGTGCGGACGGCGAGATCGAGGGCGGCCTGCGCATCATTGAGCAAGGCCTGGCGAGAACGCAGATCGATTTCGAAGAGTTCCTGCCCTTCGCGGACGAAATCGCCCTCTTTCACCATGACGCGTTCGACGATGCCGGGAATCGCGGCGCCCAGGGTTACGTCAACGGCGGCTTCAATTACGCCTGGCACGCTGATGGTCTCATTAAACGGCTCCGGCTCGACCGTCATGACCATCACCTCCCGCAATGGAGCGGGCGGGGCTTCGACGGTTTCGGCGGGTTTGGCTTCGTCGTTGGGAATCACCGACATGGCGACGTACGCGCCGAAAAAGAAGACGATCAGCAGGATGTAAAGAATGAATTTTCGTATCATGTTCGCCGTCCGATGCCGTTCATCACGAGATCAAGAATCGTTTCATACGCCGCGGGGTCAATTTCCTGACCGGCCACCAGGCGCAAGTTGAGATAGCTCATCACGGAACCGAAAAAGTGAAGGACGATCGCATCCACGTTTCCTGGCTGGATATACCCTTTATCGATCCCTTCCTGAAAGAATTCTTTCAATAATTCGATATGGCGGAGTTCATACTCGAAAATGTTGACGAGTCTGGACTGTTTGAGCGGGCCGAATGCGGCGGAATAGATCAATCGGATGCTGTGTTCTTCCAGTTCATCTTCACAGCGGAAGTAATACTCAAGCAGGTTCCGCAAGCGGACGGAAAAATCAACGGGCTGAGCGAGAGTCTCTTCCAGTTTGGGCATCCACCGGGCGTAGATGTCATCAATCAGAGAGCGGTAGAGCGCTTCCTTGCTGCTGAAGTAGTAATAGAGGACGGGTTTGGTGACGCCGGCCGCCTCTACGATGTCACGGATGCTGGTTCCATCAAAACCGTTGTACGCGAACAGGCGAATCGCCGCGCGGGCGATCGTCTGCCGCGTATCCGGCGCAACGGCCGGATCGGTCCGCGAATCCGTTGGAAGAGAGGAGGATTTTTCCATAGCGCCACCATTATACCTACCGTTCGGTAAAACAAGAGAGGGGGAAGAATATTTTTATAGACGTAGCCGGTAAAATATGAATAATAACAATTTCTATTGTGCAAATTGAGCATTAATCCCTATTCTCTTTAATATCCTATAAGGATAAGATACGGAACCGCATCAAGATGACCACACGCTTGAATTTTTATTGGCGTTCGATGGGCGCGTACACTGGCTGGAGCAAGGGTATTCATTGAAATTTAATATCCGGAAAGTCGAACCGACGCCTGAGAGACCGCATGGATTGCGTTATTCATTTACCTTGCACGCTCCTGATGGAACGCGATCGATCGGTTTCGACAACGCACACTCCGTCAGCGGTCATCGCAAAACAGGCGTCCGTCGATCGGATCACTGGCATCGAGGCAGGAACGATCCAAGCCGGCCGTATGAATTCAAGAACGCGGACGCGCTATTGGAGGATTTTTTTCGTGAAGTTCGAAGAGTGTTGAATGAATGCGGCGTCGCGGGAACCGTGCAAGACGTAACGGAATCCCGGAAAAGGAGTCAGTCCGATGAGTCAGGTTAAGATTCAGAATATCGACTCTCTCGAACAGGAAATGAGAGCCGTCGCACGAGGAGAAGAACCAGCGCCGGAGGACGCGGCGCAAACCAGTTTCAACTCGGTTGAAGCGCTGGCTCGGCTGTTAACGCCGGAAAACAGGAAGCTGCTGGCGATCATCCGGGATAAGCAGCCACAATCCATCGCGGAACTCGCAACGCTGTCAGGCCGGGCGGCGCCGAACCTGACTCGTACTCTCGCCAAGATGGAGTCAGCCGGTTTGATTAAAATGAAGACTCTGAACCGGCGAAAAACCCCCACGCCCGCCATTCAAACGATCCGACTGGAAATCGATCCCTATTCACAGAACGACCGGCTTATTCTGACATAAGCCGGTCGTTTCTTCATGCTCGTTACAGAAAATCAAAGCATTTCTCACCCCATGTAGGTGGGGGTGGAATGGTGGGATTCAGGCACCTTGATGTAATCAGGCAGGATGCAGAGGGTTTCGCCGTGCTGCCCGATGGCGCGGTAAGCCCCGTTGAGAATCTCGAGCGCGTCCTGCACCTTGCGCGGGCTGGGGAACAGTCGGTTGTTCTTCAGGCAGAGTTGTTTGAGTTTGTCTTTGGGGATGCAAAGCCCGAAGTTACAGAACTGCTCGTAAATGAAATACAGTTGCTTCCGGGTATCGGTGTCGGTTTCATAATCGAGCACTTCCTTAAGCGGCTGAAGCGCGGTGCGGCGGTCTTCGGCGGTGAGTTTTTCTTTTTCTTTCACCAGCAGGGCTTCTTCGAGCGCCAGGGCGCGGCGCAGATCGTTGACGAAGTCTTTTGTGGCCAGCGAGCGCTTGCTGAGTTTATTGCGAGAGAGCCCCAGCTCAAGCGCGCGGCGTAACACGTTATCGCGAATGGGGAACCCCCAGTGAGCGCGGTAAAAGCGCTTGTAATTTTCTTTAAGAAAATTCACCGTTTTCTGAAGATGTTCGACCGAGTGATTTTTGCGCGTGCGGGCGTAGGCCTCGGCGATGCGGCGATCGACGCCTTCTTCGCGTTCGAGATAGCGGGCGAGCGAGACTTCGGCCTGGCTGCGGGCCTGCCCCTTACGGCGCAGAAGTTTCCGGATGGTTCGCTTGCCGCCCATCAGGTCGGAGATCGCCAGTTTGCCATTGGCGAGTTTGAGCAGGTTTTTCATCGTCTGGAAGGTGGCGCGCGCCGAGATGTAATCGATCTGGTCGGGCGAGGCTCCCAGCTGGCTGAGTAACTTGCGGCGGTGTTCGTAATCGGACTGGCGCTGTTTGCTGCGCTTGAGGTGATCGCGCAGGCGCGAGTAATTGGCCTTGAGGCGATTGGGCTCGACGAAGCCCAGTTCCTCAATCAGCAGGTCGGTTTTTTTCTTGAGCATTTCCTGACTGGACTGGCTGACGAGGAATTCCAGATCCGCTTCCGTAAAGGGCGGGCAGACATTGTTGCCGTCGGCGAGCGCCTCGAGAAATTCGTATTTTTCACGGCGGTCGGCAGGCCAGAGGTTGCCGCGTTCGGCGCGCGCGCCGGAGCGATTGCGGATTTTGACGCTGGAAAGACTGAGCTCGGGGCCGTGGATGAACGAACCGATCTGGCGGTATATTTCGATCTTTTTCATGAAGCGCCGCAGCGGTTTGATCCCGTCAAAGCGGTCTTCGATGCCGAGCAGGCGAACCAGTTCACGCGCGCCTTCATCGCCGCGAGCGAAAATACTCTCCAGAAACGAGAGGTGTTCGGTTAAAAGGCGATCAGACAACGCTTCACGGATATGACGTCCAACCCGGCGAATGGTTTCTTCGCGGTCGGAGTCGCCTTTGATGATTTCTTCTTCGACTTCATACGCGAGTTGAAGAACGGCTCGGGCGTCATCGTCCTGAACGATGGGTTTGGGCAATTGAAGAGGAGCGTCGTCAAGCGCTTTATCCACCGCCTGATGAGCCTCGCGGTAGCGTTGAGCGGTCTGTTTGGCGATCGTTTCAAAAAGCGAGCGAATTTGAGGCCGAAGCGCCCGCCATTCTTTTGTATCCACTTCAAAAGTCAAGGGATAACGAACAGAACACCGATCGGCTTTCGCTGTCATTTTCTTATGGAGACCCTTCCAATTCCCGTCTTTAAAAAGACGATAATTTGAGTCGTTTTAACGTGGATTATACCAAGATGGAAGGATGAATGTCAAGCATGTTGACCTGTTCTATCAAGTATAGACGGCGTTTCTTTTCCAATTATAATGGCTTTCTCGCTTGAGGAATTTTCTTTTTTGCGGGAAAATGCGGACTGTCGTGTAAAGTTTTATATTTGTTATCAAAGCCACGTTCAGATTACACGAGGCGAAAATCACCTTTCCCTGTGGTTTTCGCCGATTTCGCCAAGGTCCAACAGGAACATAATTTTTACGAATACTGAAATAAATACCTTCGGCAGGGCGGCGTATAATCAGCGCGTGAAAACACAGATTCCATCGATTCGGGTTGATGAGCATATTCCTTCGCGCACGGCGTGGGGGGCAGGAGGCGTCAGAGATGAACATTGAAACGCGCAAAGAAGGCGATCTTACCATCATCAAGCCGGAGGGGCGCATCGACGCCACCGCGTTACAGGAATTTTCAGCCTGCATTGTCAAAGCGGTGGATTCGGGCAGCAACAAGGTGTTAATCGATTTTACCAAAACGGAATATATGAGCAGCGCGGGCATCCGTTCGCTGATGGAAGGGCTTCGCAAGGTTGAAGAAGTGAACGGAACCATGGCGGTCTGCTCGCCCAACGCAAACCTGCGGGAGTTGTTCGACGTGATTCGCCTGGATCAGGTGGTGAAGATATACAAGACCGATTTCGACGCGATCGACAAGATGCTGTAACCGTTCATACCGGAATTGAAAAAAAGCCCGCCGTGAATCAACACGGCGGGCCTTTTTGTATTGATTGGTTTTCGAGTTTATTTCAGCAGTTCCCAACCGATGGCGCTGGACGGGGTGAGATACAGGTTTTCAAACACCGATATCTTGCCGATTTCCGAATCGGTTGCGTCAGAGCTGTCTTTCACGACGCACAGCACCGCGACGTCGAGATCGCCATCGCCGTCGAAGTCGCGGGTTTCGAGGTAACGCGGCTCGGCGTCGAGCGGCAGGGCGTCGGTTTCGGTGTAGACGCCGGGCTCGGTCTGTTCGTAAATCCACAAGCTGGGGATCAGCACGTTGCCGCTGATTTCCTGTACGGTGGCGGCCACATCGACGTCGCCGTCGCCGTCGAAGTCATGCGGCGAAACGGCGTAGGTCACGCCCGGAGTGGCGATTTTGGATTTAAGGGTGAAGCCCGTTCCGGTGTTTTCATACAGATTGACGGACGCGTTCTTGCCGGTGAACGACAAGACATTGATCGGGTCAGACTCGCCCACGATGGCGACGGCGAAATCGGTATACTGGTCGCCGTTCGAGTCGAAAGGTTCAACGTCCCAGGGCGGGAGGGTGAGGTTAACGCGGCTGGTGTTCTGCAGCTGTCCCCCGGTGTTTGTGAACAGCGTCACGCGGACGCCCGACAGGACGATGGCGATGGGGTTGGACTGAATCGAAACCACGCCCTGATTGGAACCGAATACGTCGAGTACGCCATCGCCATTGATGTCGCCCGCCGCCACGTCAACGATCGAGCCTTCGGAGGTGACTTCACGCGCGGCGTTAAACGAGCGAGATCCCTTGTTCGTCCAGATCACGATGCCCGCGTCGACCTGATCGATGAAGCCCACGTCAAACTGAAAGCCTCCGTTATTGCCCACCACCACGTCGTTCCTGCCATCCGCGTTCACGTCAGCGATCAGCACGGAACTGGGGACGCCGAACATGGTCAAGATCGTAGGGGTGTAGGTTCCATCCGGAGCGCCCCACAACACCATGACGGCGGAATCTTTGAACGGCTGAGGCGAGTTTTCAATCGTCTGGTTGTACGCGACGACGATATCTATCACGCCGTCGCCGTCAACGTCGCCCACATCGAGCGCCAGCGGGTTTTTACGATCCTGCGGGAGGGGCAGATCGACGAAATCGGCGAAAGACCCGTCGCCCTGGTTAAACGCGAGGCCAATCGAGTTTCCAACCATGTTGGTGAAGGCGAGGTCGATATCGCCGTCGCCGTCGAGATCGCCCGCCGCGAGATCAGTGGTACGCAGACCGGCGTCGAATGTCTGTATTTCACGCATCTGGACGGCGGCGCCGGCGTTCGGCGTCCACGCCGCCAGGCAGAGCGACGCAAAGACGGTCGTGCTGATGACTCGAATCCCATTCATTGAGGAGTCTCCTGAAAAAGTTTGGCTGAATAGACAATCGATTATGGTTCAGCAGAGAAGTTGAGTCCAATTATAACTATATGCGATCTGTAAAAAGTTGTCACCGCAAATTGTTGTTGAGTGGAATCACGCCGCCTTGTGATATATTTGTTGCCAAAGTTACTTTCAGATTAAGCGTGCCGAAAATCACGTTCCCTTGTGATTTTCGGCGATTGTGCCAAGGTCCAATACGAACGTAATTCTGACAACCGCTATAGATTATAAACTGTATTTGCAGGGGCCTGATTCAAGATCGTTGAAAGCGCATGATGAAACGAGACGGATTTACGCTCATCGAACTGCTTGTGGTGGTGGCGATTATCGGCATCCTAGCCGCGATCGCGATCGTCAACCTGCAGGGCGCGATGATCAAATCGAAGGTGGCGCGTTCGCAAGCCGATATCCGCATCGTACAGGACGCGCTGGAGATGTACCGTCTCGACTGGAACGGTCTGCCCGACACCGTACAGGCCAGCAGCGGGACGCAAACGCTGGTCAGCCCGACGCACGTCACCAATCTCTATCAGTTCACCACGCCGGTCGCCTATCTGAGCGGCGGGACGGGCGAATCGCCGTTTTCACACGATCATGGTTACTGGTTTTATAATTGGAACATTCTGAAAGAAATCGATGAAAACCACCAACCAGCCACCATGTTCTGGAACAGCCTCAATCATCCGGAGCAAGTCACCTGGATGATCTCATCGATCGGGCCGAATACGCTGGAGTTTCCCTACGATACGGTCACGGGCGGAGTGGTACGAGGGAAGACGATTCTGTTTTACGACTTTAACGTGACCAACGGCCTCAACAGCCGAGGGCTGATTCAGCGTCACGGGAGATAACCTTGCCCTGCTCCGCATCATCCGCGATAGAAACTCCGCCGCCGTCATGTCACAACATAGCGCTCGCCTTTTTTCCCAATTTTTCTCATAATTTGCGCGAAACATCATCAATTAAGGGAGATCGCGGATGGCATTCATACAAATTCTGATTCTGACCGCGGCGCTGTTGGCCGCGCCGCTGGCGGAGAGCGGTTCCATGCGATATGCCGACGAGTCGCGGGGCAAGCCGTTTTCAAAAGACCCGGCGGTCGTTCATTTCGACGGGCGCTATTTTATGTACTATTCGCTGCCGCCGTTTCAGGACGGCCGGGAACCTGACGGATGGAGTATCGGAATCGCGCAAAGCGAAGACCTGTTGCATTGGGAAAAAGCCGGTGAATTGTATGGCCTGCCGGACACAGCCGAAAAGAAAGGCATCGCGGCGCCGGGCGCCCTGGTGCATAACGGACGCGTACATCTGTTTTATCAGACGTATGGCAACGGCCGCCACGACGCTATCTGCCACGCCGTCTCCGATGACGGAGTCCATTTCGAGCGCGACGCAAGCAACCCGATCTTTTCACCGGAAGGAGAATGGAACGCGGGACGAGCCATCGACGCGGACGTCATCGCGTTCGGAGACCAGCTGTTGTTGTATTTCGCGACACGCGACCCCGCGATGAAGATTCAGATGCTGGGCGTGGCGGCGGCGCCGCTCGATTCGGATTTCAGCCGAAGCGCCTGGACGCAACTGGGAGACGGTCCCATTCTCAAGCCCGAACTGGACTGGGAGCAGGACTGCATCGAAGCGCCGGCGTTATGCGTTCATAACGGAAAACTCTATATGTTTTACGCCGGAGCCTATAACAACAAACCTCAACAGATCGGCTGCGCGGTCAGCGAAGACGGCGTTCACTGGACGCGGATTTCAGATCAACCGGTGTTGCCCAATGGCAAGCCGGACGAGTGGAACTCCAGCGAATCGGGCCACCCGTATCTGTTCACGGATGACGACGGCGCGATGTATCTGTTTTATCAGGGGAACAACGATCAGGGGAAAACCTGGCGGCTCTCGTGGGCCAAGGTTGAATGGGCCAGCGGCTCACCCATCATTCAGCCGTAACGCGGCGCCCGCTCATCTCAGCGCAGGAGGCCCCAGGCGCGGATGCGGATCAAAAAACGCTTACTTTAGATTATCCGCGTTTTCACGCGATACGATCAGCATCACGGTTTCACGCAGGTCAGGAATTCTGTTTTCAACGACATCCCAGGCGATCTCATAATCCACACCAAAATAATGATGGATCAACCGGTCTCTCATCCCCGCGATGTATTTCCACTTCACATCGGGATAGCGGTTCTTTAATTCGGTGGGGATTTTTTTGGCGGCCTCGCCAATGATTTCGATGCTGCGTACAAATGCGCGGCGAAGAGTCGCATCATTCAGGAAATCGTCTTTCGTTATCTTTTTTTGCTTCAATCAGGTAATCCGTCTCATCAAGAATATGCCGAAGAAATTCAAGCGGCGAGGGAGACATATTCAACCTCCCGAAGAATGTGAGGCCCGAGATGGGGACTGAGCGATTCCAGCGTCACCAGCTCAATTTTGCGGTGCGTCTCTTCTTCCAGAAGAAAATACAACTCCATAAAACTATCAAACGACTTCATCCCCCGCTCAAATTCGACGAGGAAATCCACGTCGCTATCAGGGCGATTTTCATCGCGGACGAACGATCCGAATAAACCGATTCGCTTGACGCCAAGCGCCTTGAGCCGCGCCCGGTTCCGTTCGAGAACATGAAAAATTTCACGCTTTGACTCGACCATCGGCTTTGGTTCCCCTGTTTAGCGGAAAAAATGATGAAAAATCACCGCTCGATTTCCATAACTATTATACAAGTCAATTAACCGTCAGGGGAACGTTCGATTTCGCCTGGACTCTTTCCAAATGTTTTTTTGCATCGCGCACATCTCAGCGCAGGAGGCCCCAGGCGCCGATGCGGGTTCCGGCGGGTTCGGTTTTGAAGGGCTGATGCCATTCGCTCCACGCCGACCACTCGCCCGAATCGGATTGCTGGCGGATTCGGCAGAAGTAGACGCCAGCGGGTTTAAGCCGCGTCTCGCCCGCGTGAGTTCCGACGAACTCGCCGTTCTGTTCGTTCACATCCACTCGTTCCGAGTTCGTTACGTCAGCGGAACGCCACACAACGCCCGAGCCGTTTTCATCTTCGGCGATCTCCACCCGCCACGCGGCGAGCGAGCCGTCTCCCCGATAGGGCGTTCTGATCAATGTTGGATTGGTGGAACAGGTGACCGGCCCGATGGGATGGGTTGACACGACGAAGTTGTCGATCCAGCGATCCTGCGTAACCGGTGAACCGTCGTTCCAGTAGGCTTCCAGAAAGACGGCGTTGATCCCGTATTCATCATAGGTCCCGCGCCAATCGAGATTGACGCGTTCGGCTTCGAGGCGGCCGTCGATCCAGAGCTGGTTGAGACCGTCTTTTTCGCCTGGCGTGTTGAGACGGGCGTGCGCCTCGACGCAGACCCAGCGGCCCGATTCTTCGGCGCTGAAGATTTTGAAACGCGACACGGGTTTGTTGCCAAGCCAGTGGAGGTTGTCGAAATCATTATATCTGGTGGTAACCACTTCGCCATTGACCACGCCGGAAGCCGGATCGAGCGTCAGCGATTCTCCGCTGCTCCAGACGTGGGAGATCATCGACTGAGCCCAGTTGGATGAAACGAGGCTGGTGGCGCGGGAGAGTTTGGCCGGGCCGCCGCCCGTCCAGCCGTATTGCATCTTGAGGTAGATGCGCCAATAAACGTCTTCAAACTTTTCACCCGCCCGGACGGGTTTATAGGCGGGTGAGTCGCCGAAAAAGATCTTGCGCCCGCCCTCGCCGCGCGATCCTTTGGGATAATGGTTGAGCAGCGAACGCCCCGAACCGCCATAGGCTTCGGCGTCAACCAGCGGGCCGTTCGACTCGGGATAGGATCGGGCGGGGCCGTCGAAATCGTCATACCAGATCATCGCGGGATCGCCGGCTTCAGGCTGAGGATCCAACGGAACCACGCCATCGACGCGAGGGACTTCAGGCGGCGCGGCCAGCGCCGGAAACGCTACCAGCATGACGAAACAGGCGATCAGGGCGTGGCGATGCAGCATGATTCATCTCCCCAGCGAAGCGAAATAGTAACAATAAATCAGAATACACGAATGACCGTGAGGGTGAATGGAGGCGGGAGCGCTAGACGGATACATCAAGGGAACGGGTGACGGGCGAAAATTCTTGTCATTCGATATCAGGATCCAATTCTCCAGAAACGCTTTCGGGATGAAGTCACCATCTTTCGCTACGCGGGTGACTTCAAAAACAGAACAGACTTCGCGCCCCTGTTTACGCAACCATTGCGCGACGGCGGAGCCGGTACTTTCATCCACCCCAAAAACGCATCACATCCGCTCAACATTCGAGAGCGGCATATAAGCCGAATTTTCTAACGAACGCGAAGCGAACCGTTTTAATTTCGTTCATCAAACCAACCAGGCGCCGCTTCAATCCAATTTCAGCATCCATCGTTCATACAAGTTCCTGCATGGCGTTGACGAATTCGCGGCCCGACATGGGAATGGGAAGCGGCTTGCCATCGCGTTCATACAGTTCGACGGTCTCTTCTACAATACGGCGGAGTTCAGAGAACACGGCCTCGGCTTCATGACCGTGAAAGCCTCCATAAAATAATTCCGGACAGATACCTATAAAACAGGCGTCTTCGTCAGACCACTCCACCAATTTCACATACCGGTCGCCCTTGGTCATTTTTTCGACTCCTCAATCGCCAACCGAACGGCTTTCTCTTGATATTGCAGTGCATCGTCCCCTAAACGCCCGGATATTGTTACTGGCTTAAAAACGCTTGGATGCACAAAATTCAGGTGGCTTCCTTTTCCACCTCAATCAACGAATCCAGCTTGTTCCAATTCTTTAATCAAATCACGGACCTTGCGGGGCAATGCGTGCCTCCATTCGCGTTTATCTCATTCTATAGCGATCATGTCCACGTAATTCATCCAATTTCCATCACTCCGCCAGGCGGAGGCGATGGGCTTCTTCGGCGGGGAGGGTCAGCGCGGCGCCGTCGTCGAGGCGCAGGCGCAGGCGGCCCTGCAAGTCGATGTCTTCCGCCACACCGGCGTACTCACGCTCGCGATGGATGAGCGACACCCGGCGGCCCGCCGTGGCGGATCGCTCGCGCCAAACGCGCAACACACACTCGCCGCCGTCGCGGGAGGCCTCGTCCCACAGCGTTTCCCACGCGCGGCCCAGTTCGATCAGCACGGCGCGGCGGCTCCACTCGGCGCCATCAAGCGACGCGAGCGAGACCGCCTCGCGGCGCAAGGCGCCGGGCCAGTCGGCGGGACCGCTCAACACGTTGAGACCGAGGCTGACCATCGCAAGGTTGTGCTCGGGGACGCGTTCAACCAGTACGCCGCCCAGTTTTTTGCCATCCACGATCACGTCGTTGGGCCACTTGATGCGCGCGTCGACGCCGAACGAATCGACCAGCGCCTTGACGACGCCCCCCGCCGCGTAAAGCGACAACAGCGACGCGGGCGGGTTCCAGTCGCGCAGGCGAACGAGAAAGGTCAGCAGCAGGTCTTTGCCGCGCGGCGAGTTCCACGCGGCACCCTGGCGGCCGCGCCCCGAAGTCTGGCTATCGGCGCAAACCAACAGGCCGTGCGCCTGCGGCGATTCGAGCAGGCGGCGGGCGACGTCGATGGTGGAGGCGATCTCGGCGCCGTGCCACACCTGATGGCCCCACCAGCGCGTGGCGAGGCTCGCGGCGACGGCGTCGGGATGCAGCGACTGGTCATCAGGCTGATACGCGAAGGTCTCCGGCGCGGGCGAAATCAGCGACGCGTTCTCCATCAACAATTCGGCCAGCGCGAGAGCGGCTTCTTCCAGCGTCAGGCGCGCGGCGCGGGCGATCTCTTCGAGACGCGCAGGCTGGAGAGGGCGCTCCATCAGAAATCGCATGGCAAGGGTTTTATCTTCGGAACCGCAAGCGCAGTTCAAGTCAGAGGGATTGATCGGTTGCATGTAGAATAATCCAAGGTTTTTTCAAAATTATCTTGTGATTGCTTGACGCGCCCTTGAGTAAAACTTTTCCCGCTCAGGAGACGCTCCGCAATTCGTCTCATTCGCTTGTAAACGTATCACCCTGCGGGGCGCCATCCATCCACGTGTATCTTTTGAGAATTATTTTTCTCCTGATTATTCGCCCTTTTTCTTTTCGGAATCCGGATTCGCGGCGGGCTGATTGGCTTCGGCGAGTTTGCGCCAGAAGTCCATGCGCTCTTTGATCTTCGCCTCATAGCCGCGATCGGCGGGCTCATAAAACCTGCTCCCCCGCAACGGATCTGGCAGGTAATCCTGTGCGACGTAGGCATGGTCGAAATCGTGGGCGTACTGGTAGCCCTTTCCATACCCGAGGCCGTCCATCAGCTTGGTGGGCGCGTTGCGGATATGCAGCGGAACGGGCAGGTAGCCGCGCTGTTTCACCGCCGCCATCGCCTCGCCATAGGCCTTGTAGAGCGAGTTACTCTTGGGCGCGCAGGCGAGATAAACAGCGGCCTGAGCCAGCGCCAGTTCGCCTTCGGGGCTGCCCAGCATGTGATATGAATCGCGCGCCGCGATGGCGATCAGCAAGGCGTTCGGGTCTGCGAGGCCAACGTCTTCACTGGCGAAGCGGACCATGCGGCGCGCGGCGTACAGCGGGTCTTCGCCCGATTCCATCATGCGCGCCAGCCAATAGAGCGCGGCCTGCGGATCGGAACCGCGCATCGATTTGTGGAAAGCGGAGATCACGTTGTAATGTTCTTCGCCCGACTTATCGTACAGCATGCGCTTGTCTTGCAGCGCTTCGGCGAGCGACTCGGCGGTCAGGCGAATCACGCCGCCCTCGGGCGCGATAAAACGCGCGGCGCCCTCCAGCGCGTTCAGCGCGGCGCGGGCGTCGCCATGCGAGGCGGCGGCGATGCGCGAGAGGGCCTCGGGCTCGGCTTCGATGACGCAGCCCTCCTCCGCGAGGAACCCGATGGCGCGGCTCAGGACGGCGGTGAGCGCGACTTCGCCGAGCGGCGCGAGGGTGTAGACCGTACACCGCGACAAAAGCGCGGCGTTGACTTCAAACGAGGGGTTTTCCGTCGTGGCGCCGATCAGAATCACCAACCCCGATTCGACGTGCGGAAGCAGGGCGTCCTGCTGGGATTTGTTCCAGCGATGGATTTCGTCGATAAAGAGGATCGTCTTACGCCCGGCTCGGCGGCTGAGTTCGGCTCGTTCAACGACGGCGCGCAGGTCTTTGGTTCCGCTGCTGGTGGCGGAGAGCTGGAGAAACTCGGAGCGGGTGAGGCGCGCCACCAGACGGGCGAGGGTGGTTTTTCCACTGCCGGGCGGCCCCCACAAGATCATTGAGGGGACGCGATCGTCTTCAATCGCCTTGCGCAGGGGACGCCCCGGCCCCAGAATCGCATCCTGCCCCACGTAGGCTTCAAGCGCGGCGGGGCGGCAACGCTCGGCGAGAGGCGCATCGGGCGCGAGGGCGCTTTCCGGCGCGAAACCATCGGGTTCTTCAAACAGGGCGTCCTGGCGGCTGGATCGAGGCATGGCGCATTTTTATTGCCAAAGCAGGCATCGGGTTCAACGTGATGAAAACCACTTTTTTTCGCCGGGCGGCGGTGGAAGAAAGTCTTCACCGCCCTCGTATAAAAGATGGACGGCGCGCGGGACGATTTGCGCGATTGGTCCGATTGCATCATACTCGAAATACGACGAAACGCCACACAGGCGAAGGACGGCCAGCCAGGCATGAACGAGGCAACGGGAAAACGGCGCAAGCTGAAAGAGATCGTCAAACGGTTCATCTCTCAGGTTAAACGCGTACTGAGCAATCCACGCGATTTTTTCAAGGAAGAAGCCGCACAGCAGGGTTATCTGGACCCGACGCTGTTCGCCAGCGGGTGCATTCTGGTTCCCAAGGCGGCGTACGCGCTGTTGTGGGCGCCGTTTACGCTGGGATTTTCGTTTTTATGGATGTTGCCCTCGGCGCTGTATGCGCTGGCGTCGGTGTACGCGCTGGCGGCGCTGACCTACGGCGCGGCGCGGATGGTGAGAGAGGATTTTACCTTTGAAGCGGTGTTCCGGTGCGTGGCGTACAGCTGGCTGGGGTACGTGCTGCTGCTGGTTCCGATTCCTATCGTGAATCACTTTTTTATCGCCTGTGCGTTTTACTTTCTGTTGCAGTTCGCGTTACAGGAGATCGTCAAGCTCTCCCGCCAGCAGGCGCTGTCGATCGCGGCGGCGCCGGCGATCGTATTATTCATCGTGGGCGCGATCACCTCGATTTGCGCCATCGGACTCGTCATCATGGGCGCATATAAAATCGGCGCATGGCTGTTTATGTAAGGACCACAGAATTTATGACTAAAAGAACCCGGTTTCTCCCGATGCTGCTGCTCATTGCGTTTATCGCGGCGCGCGTTCACGCCGGCGCGCTGCTCATTCCCATGGACGCGGAAGGTCAGACCGATCATCTGAAGGCGTACGGCGTCACCTACTGGGCGTTACAGCAGGGGATGAAGGCGGAATGGCTGTTGAATTACCGGGGCGGATCGTTTCTGATTTTCGACACCGACTCGGCGCTGAAAAAAGCCGCCATGCAGGGTGTAACGGCCACGACGGTCGACGACGCCGCCGTACAGGCGATCTACCAGCAGATCGAAGAGAACAACATGGATCGCATCCCGCTGGAAAAAGCGCCCAAGGTGGCGGTGTATACGCCGCCCACCGCCGACCCGTGGGACGACGCGGTGACGCTGGCGCTGACCTACGCCGATATTCCCTACGACAAAATCTGGGACGAAGAAGCGCTGGACGGCAAATTGAACAATTACGACTGGCTGCACCTGCATCACGAGGATTTCACCGGACAGTACGGCAAATTTTATCGCAGTTTTCGTAATACGCCGTGGTATCAGGAGCAGGTGAGGCAGTTTGAAGCCATGGCGCGCAAGGCGGGATACAGCAAGGTGCAGGACCATAAGGGCGCGGTGGCGGAGGCGATTCACGATTACGTGCAACGCGGCGGATTTCTGTTCGCCATGTGCGCGGCGACCGACACGCTCGACATCGCGCTGGCGGCGCGGGGGCTCGACATCGTAGCGCCGGAGATCGACGGCGACGGCCTGACGCCGGGCTACCAGGAGAAATTGAACTTCAACAACACGCTGGCGTTCACGAATTTCAGCCTCGTGACCAACCCGCTCATTTATGAATTCTCCGACATCGACACCGGGCCCAGCCCGGTCACGCCGGGAGAGCGGTATCAGGCTCAGTTTTTTACGCTGTTTGATTTTTCCGCCAAGTTCGATCCGGTTCCGACTATTCTCACTCAGGATCACACCAGCAAAGTTCCCGACTTTCTGGGGCAGACCACGGCGTTTCGAAAATCGAAGTTGAAGCCGAACGTCATCGTGCTGGCCGACTTTCCCGGGACGGGCGTGGCGAAATACATTCACGGCGTGCTGGGCGACGGGACGTTCACCTTTCTGGCGGGGCACGACCCCGAAGACGCGCAGCACCTGGTGGGCGAAGGAGACACCGACCTGTCGCAGCATCCCAACTCGCCGGGTTACCGGCTCATTCTGAACAACGTGCTCTTCCCCGCCGCAAAGAAAAAACCGAGAAAGACGTAATCGCAATAAAAATATAGTTGCGCCTGAATGCAGGGATTTATAGAATAATAGAGGGAAGATATAGCAGGTGGAGAGACGCAATCATGTCAAAACATACAGATAATAAAAAATACCGCGAATTAATCAAATACATTTCAGCACGTTCAAGCGAAGACCGCTTTTTCAGCGTCACCAAGTTAAATAAAATCCTGTTTTTCTCCGATTTTCTTGCGTACAAAAAGATCGGGGCATCCATAAGCGGCGACAACTACCACAAAGAGCCATTCGGCCCCGTGCCGAATCACGCGGAAAAAGTTTTAAAGCATCTGATAAAAAAAGGGGAAATGGCTCAATCGATTGGCATGCTCGGCCAATACGAACAAAAGAAGCCTGTCACCTTGCAGGAATACCAACTTGATTTATTTTCACCTGAAGAAATATCCATCATCAACATTGTTCTCGATCAACTGGAAGAACAATCGGCAACCCAGGTCAGCGATCTGAGTCACAAATTCAGCGGATGGCAACTGGTGAACATTGGGGAAGACATTCCGTATCACACCGTGTTGTTATCGGATTCAGAACCTTCTCAAGAAGCGATCGAATACGGGAAAAAACTATTAGCCGACCTCGAAAAACTATTAGCCGACCTCGAAGGAGCGGAAGTTCTTGCATCGAATTGAATCAAGCGCTCAGTTCGATGACCATGCTGAAATCATTCGGCGAAATAGTCTCCGATTTGACGAGATGCTCGAAAACATTAAGTGGAGATTATCGATCAATCCACTTTCAAGCGACAGAAAAATCACTTTACAGGAAAAATTCGTTTATATAAAAACCTGGTTTGACAGCATCAACCAACAGGATATTAACGTTTACTACGTATATGACGATGAAAAGGTCATCTTGCTGGATATCTTCGCGAAGCCAAGCCGTTTTTAATCTGGCTCAACCATTACAAAGAAATTCCTTAGTTGGTTTTTGACGCGGATTCGACCTGCTTCATCGCTTCGTCGAGGCCGGGGATGTCGGGCATCCAGCGGCGGGCCCGCTCGAACCACTCACGCGCCTCGGAAGGGCGGTCTTTTTTCAGCGCGATCACCCCGAGCTGATAGTACGCGTCCGCCTGACTGGGGAAGCGTTCGACGAAAGCCCGCAAAATCTCCTCCGCTTCGCTGTATCTGTCAGCCATCATCAGTATTTTGGCCAGATTGAGCTTGATCATCTCATTGGCGGGCGCGGCCTCGATCGCCTTTTTGACATACGAAACCGCTTGATCGTAATCTTTCATGCGAGCATAAGTCTGCCCCAGATTCAGCAGCACGGCTGGATTTTGAGGATCGAGCGCCAGCGCCCCGCGAAACAGATTTAACGCCTCGGAAACGTTGGAGCGCGCCAGCGCAACCAACCCGCGATCGATCTGATTGTAAATGGCGACGCAATCCTTGGGATCGGGACGATCCATCTCAGAGGTGGCTTCACGCACTTCCCCTCCGCCAACGTACCCCAATGACGCCAGCGCTTCGGATCGTTGAGAGGACATTTGCAGTTCAGGCGTGAAGGAAGCGGTGCGGGTTAACTCAAGCAGTTGTTCTTCAAGCAAGCGGTTGAGTTGATCGGCGTGAGCGGAATCGGTTTCGACGAGATTTTTCGTTTCATGAGGGTCCTGCGTCAGATCGTAATATTCTGGATGCGGCGCGTGGACGTATTTTTCTCCATCAAAGCGTAACGCGAACAGCGGGCTCCAGTTGTAGGTGACGGGATACTGGGTTTCAAGCGTGATCATGCGCGGTTCGGCGGGTTGGTCTCCACGAAGAAGGGGCAGAAGGCTGATTCCATGAGTCCGGATGGGGCCGAGTCCACACAGATCGATCAAGGTGGGGGCGACGTCTTCCAGCGAGACGGAGGACGCGATACGGCGCCCATGCCAGCCGGCGCGCGTTGCCGGCGGACGTACGATCAACGGCACGTGAACGGTCGATTCATAAAGAAAGAGTCCGTGGGTTTCTTCGCGATGCTCTCCCAAACTCTCGCCGTGATCGCCCAGCGCGACGATCAGCGTGTCATCGTCATACCCTTTGGATTGAATCGCGTCCAGCAACTGACCGATGCAATAATCAACGAAAGCGAGTTCGCCGGCGTAAGGCGATTCCTGATACTCCACGTCGAATGGCGCGGGCGGCTGATAAAACATGTGGGCGTCGTAGAAGTGGACGAACAGAAAAAACGGCTTGCCCGAGGCGCGGCTCTGATAATCGGTAAGCCAGCGCAAGGCCGAATCGACCACACGGTCGCCCTTACGCTCGATCACGGGTTCGACCGCCTGAAAATCGCGCATCTCGAACAGGTCGTCGTAGGAATTGAATCCCTGGGCGATGCCGGTGCGGCGCGAGAGAAGTATGGCGCCCACCACGGCGGAGGTTTCATAGCCCGCCTCATGAAAGAGCTCGGCCAGCGTGACGGCCTGATCTGACAACACCCCGTTGAAATTATCGCGCACGCCGTGCTGGATGGGGTGGAGCCCCGTCATGATGGTGGTATGAGAAGGCAACGTCAGCGGAACCGGAGTAACGGCGTCGTCAAAGACGGCGCCCCGTGCGGCAAGTTCGAGCAGATTGGGCGTCCTGGCGCGGTCCGATCCGTATGGTTCGAGGTAATCGGGGCGGCAGGTGTCGATGCTGATCAGCAGGACGTTTTTTCCGGAGAAAGCGCCCGGTTCCAACCGGTTCGGCCTCGAACAGGAGGACAAAAGCAATCCCCCTGATACGACCAGCGTCAGGAGGCGAATCCACAGGGGAATATTGAGAGTGATCTTTTGCATGCGTTCGGTTATCCTATAAGGACATGCGGTCAGGCGTATATACTTACCGGCACGATACCGTTTGGAATCATCGCGGTGAAAAATCACGTTACCCTTGTGATTTTCGCTGGTTGCGCCCGGGTTCACCACAAACGTGAGCGTAACGTTCGTTATTATAATCTCCCGCGGGGGAATCGACGCGGGGCGCGGCCATGATATGGAATCGGGCGCGCCCTTACCGCGAAACCTGATTGAACAAGGACCATGACGATGAAGTTATTTCGATACAAATTGACCATCGCCGCCCTGCTGATCTTCGCGGCGGCGATCTGGTTGTTACGAAAAGACGTCTCAAGCGAGTCGTTTTTAACGCGCGACGCGCAAATCGACATCGCCAACGGAGCGCTGATCATGCGCGAACAGCATCTTGGTTTTTACCTGGGCGGCGACAAGATCGGATACAGCCGCTTTCTGTTGAAGGAAGAAGCGCCTATCAGCAACGAGGAAAGCGGCGGAGCGGCCGCGCCGCTGGATTATTATCTGTTTCAATCGGAATCGGAATGGCGTATTCAGGCGATGGGTATGCCGTTCGATATCAACGTGAGGAACTACGGCACGCTGAACAAAGATCTGTCGATCCGCACGTTTCAGTTCAGTTTCAACTCAAGCGGACAGACGATCAATCTGAAGGGCGAGGTACAGACGGAAGACGGGAAACCGGTGCTGGTGTTAAACACCAAATCGGAAGACCACACCAACGTAAAGAAACTCCCGCTCGACGGGCCGGTGTATCACACCGACGTCATACACCTGCTGGCGGCGCGCGATGGTTTGAAAGAAGGCGCGCGCTATGTGTACCAGGTATACGACCCGCTGTCGATGGCGATGGGCGACATTGTGGTGACGGTCGAAGGGCTCGACACGCTGGAGCTGCCCACCACGCAGGAAAAAGTTGAAGCGCACCGGATCGTGATGGACTATAAAGGCTTTAAAGCCACGTCATGGGTCGATGACAGCGGCGAAGTGTATCAGGAAAACAGCCAGGTCAGCGGCATCGCCTTCACCGCGGTGCGCGAAAAAGCGGGCGACGCCGAAAACCGCGAGTTCCGCTCAAAACCGATCATGCCCGAACCCACTTCAAACGCGAAAGAAAGCACCGACCTGATCGACGCCTCGCGCATTCTGACGAAAGTGAAGATTCCCGATCCAAAGCGGACCGGCGAGATGCGCTATACCGTGGATGGCGAAGACGGCGCCGATATTCCCGACGACGGGTATTACCAGACGCTGGAAAGCACTGAGAACGGGATTTATACCTTCAAAACCCGGCGCGTCGATTATTCCGGACTGATCGCTCAGCTGCCCGTTCAGGAGCCGCCCTATCAGGAGCCGAGTTCTGATGAAGGCGTGAAGCCGTATCTGGAGGACGACGCGCTGATTCAATCAGGCAGCCCGCGCATCCGTCAGAAGGCGCTTGAGATCACCCAGGGATCGCAAAACCAGTGGGCGGCGGCGGAAAAGATCGCGATGTGGCTGTATATCAACATCGAAAAAGAGTTTCGCGTCACCATTCCCTCCGCGCTGGAAGTGTTGAACAGCATGAAAGGCGACTGTAACGAACACTCGACGCTGTTCGCCGCGCTGGCGCGATCGATCGGGATTCCGACCAAGATCATCGCGGGGCTGGTTTATCAGGACGATGGGCTGTATTACCACGCATGGAATGAAATTTACGCCAATGGACACTGGATGCCCATCGACTCGACGCTGAACCGTATTGAGATGGACGCCGCGCATATCAAACTTGCGCAGGGCGCGCTCGATTCTCAGACCGATATCGCCAAAATGATCGGCAACCTGAAGGTCGAAATTCTGGACTTCAAAGAAGATCGATAATCGGGCGTCTGGCGGTTGATTGGCAAGAACCGGCGGGAGTTGGGGGGAGAGGAGGAGCCGCCGGTTCGGCGTTGGGGGGAAGCGGCCCCTCCTCGGGGGTGCATTGTCAGACTCGCCCCACTGCAGAGCAAGTCGATAATGATTATAAGATAAGTAAAGTTTTGGGTCAATAGAGAATCAAACTGAATTTTCATTCCTTTTCATCGCTCATTTTGAATGGAAACCTCGCCCGCTTATGAACGATCTGAGTCAAGCCCACGTTCTCGTCACCGGCGCCGGCGGTTTTATCGGCTCACACCTGGTTGAAGCGCTGGTCGCTCGCGCGGGCCGCGTCACCGCGATGACGCACTATGACGCCCGGCCGCGATGGAGCAACCTGGAATACGCGCCGACCAGCGTACTCGACGCCGTCGAAACAGTCGCGGGAGACGTGACCGATCCGCATTTCGTCCGTACGTTGGTGAAAGGCAAGACGCACGTGTTTCATCTGGCGGCTCTGATCAGCATCCCGTATTCCTACGCGGCGCCGACGGCCTACTTTCAGACCAACGTGCTGGGGACGGTTAACGTGCTGGAGGCGTGTTTACGCGAGGAGGTTGAGCGCGCGGTGTTCACCTCGACGAGCGAGTGTTATGGCACCGCGCTGCGTACGCCGATCGACGAAGAACATCCGTTGCAGGCGCAGTCGCCCTATTCCGCCTCAAAAATCGGCGCGGACAAGGCGGTGGAGAGTTTCGTGAGGAGTTTCGATCTGCCGGCGGTGACGGTGAGGCCGTTCAATACCTACGGCCCGAGGCAGTCGGCGCGCGCGGTGATTCCCACCATTATCAGCCAGGCGCTGTCCGACGCGCCTTCGATTCAACTGGGCGCGCTCTCGCCGAAGCGCGACCTGACCTACGTCAGCGACACGGCGGAGGGTTTCATCGCGGCGGCGCTCGCACCGGGCGCGGTTGGCGAAACGATCAATCTGGGCGTTGGAGAGACGATCTCGATCGGCGAACTCGCGGCGATGGTTCAGGAACTGACGGGTACTGGAAAACCGATCGAATGCGATGAAAAACGCCTGCGGCCCGAAGCCAGCGAGGTGATGCACCTGATCAGCGATAACCGTAAGGCGAGAGAGCTGACGGGATGGGCGCCCAGGGTGAGTTTGCGCGATGGATTGCGGAAGACGATTGAGTTCGTAAAGCAGCACCCCGACTTTTTTGATATTCGCCGCTTTTCGATATAATGAGCGCGGTATTCAATGTTCTGGACTCTGCATGACCGGAAGGGATCCATTCCATGCGCGCGGTGATTCTCGCGGGCGGCAAAGGCCGCCGGTTGTTTCCATACACGCTGGTCGTGCCCAAGCCGCTGGTTCCACTGAGCGATATGCCGATTCTGGAAGTGGTGGTTCGCCAGCTGGCGGCGAACGGCTTCGACGATCTGACGCTGGCGGTGGGGTATCACGCCGAGCTGATCATGGCCGTCATGGGAGACGGGCATAAATGGGGCGTAAACATCGATTACTCACTGGAAGACAAGCCGCTGAACACCATCGGTCCACTGGCGCTGATCGACCGGCTGGATCAGCCTTTTCTGGTGATGAACGGCGACCTGCTCACCGATCTGAACTACAGCGAACTGATGGCCTATCACCAGAAGCTGGGCTGCATCGCCACGGTGGCGACCTGTAAACGGCACGTCAAGATCTCGCTGGGGGTGTTGAAATACAACAGCGAAAACCGCATGACGGCTTTTCAGGAGAAGCCCGAGTTCGACTATGACGTCAGCATGGGCGTCTATATCTTTGAGCCGCGCATCATGAACTACATCGAGAGAGACCAGCCGCTGGGTTTCGATCAATTGATGTTGAAACTGCTCGACGCGGACGAACCGGTCAGCGTGTATCCCTTCAGGGGCGAATGGCTCGACATGGGCACCCCCGAAGACCTGCAGGCGGCCAGCGAGCATTTTGAAACCAACCGGGATCAGTACCTCCCCCAATGACCGACTGGCGAATTTCACTTTTTGAGCCCGACTTTAACGAAGACGATGAACGCGCGGTTACACGGCCGTTGCGCGACGGGTGGCTGACGATGGGCGCGGCGGCGCGCGAATTTGAAGACGCCTTCGCCGCGAGGCTGGGCGCTCCGCGCGCGGCGGCGGTCAACAGCGGGACGGCGGCGCTTCACCTGGCGCTGATGGCGCTGGAGATCGGGCCGGGCGATGAGGTGATTCCGCCCTCGCTGACCTTCTGCGCCTGTGCGAACGTGATCCGGGCGACGGGCGCGCGGCCGGTGTTCGCCGACATTCACTCCCGCGATGACTGGACGATGTCGCCCGCCGATCTGGAAGCGAAGATCACGCCGCGGACGCGAGCGGTCATCGTGGTGCATTACGCGGGCTTCGCCTGCCGCATGGAAGAGATCGCCAGCATCGCGAAGGCGCGGGGGTTGGCGGTCATCGAAGACTGCGCGCACGCGCTGACCACGGCGTACCGGGGCGCGGCGCTGGGGACCTGGGGCGACGTGGGCTGTTTCAGTTTTTTCACCAACAAGAACATGACCACCGGTGAAGGCGGGATGGCGGCGGCGCGCGACGCCGCGCTCGACGAGCGCATCCGGCGGCTGCGTTCGCACGGGATGACCACGCTGACGCTGGACCGCTACCAGGGGCGGGCGATCTCTTACGACGTCACCCACGCCGGGCTGAACTACCGCATCGACGAGATCCGCGCGCGGCTGGGGCTGAGCCAGCTGGCGCGGCTCGACGGCTTTCTGGCGCGGCGGCGCGAGGTCTACCGGCAGTATCGCGAGCGGCTGGACGGTTCGGCCATTACGATTCCGTTCAGGGAGCATGACATCGAACAAACCGGCGTTCACATCTTTCCGATCGCATTGCCCGAAGCGACGGATCGGACGGCGTTTATTGAGGCGCTGAAGTCGGAGGGAATCCAGACGTCGATTCATTATCCGCCCATCCATCGATTCAGCGCGTATCAGGAGTACGCCGAGTGCGGATGTCCGTTGACGGAAGAGATCGCCGCGCGCGAGGTCACGCTGCCCTTTTACCCCGCCATGACGGAAGAGCAGGTGGAGATAGTATGCGAGGCGGTTTTGCGGTTAGTCAGGTAAGCAGATCGAGCAATTGTACAATACGATGTTCGGTATTTCATTTTGATTCGACCGGGGTCGATGTGAATTTTCCCCCACCCCCCCGATTTTCATCCACGGCATCAAAATTTGAATACTTTTATGGGAACGAATGGAAGAGATTAATTTCCTTTTTGTTCAGGCGCCCTTGGGTAAAACTTTTCCGCTCAGGAGACGCTCCGCTCAAAGTCTCATTCGCTTGCAAAAGTTTCACCCGGCGGGCGTCCTCAGACTTTTGGGTTGAACAATTTCAAAAAAAACAAAATTGGCATATTCCCCTCAAAACAATACACCATCACTGAATCACGTGCATGGTGACGCCGCGCTGGCTGATATCGGTGACGAGGACTCGGCCATCGCCGAGTAACGCGATTCCTACCGGACGTCCAAGCGGACGGTCCTGTACATCGGTAACGATCTTGCGCTGGAGTTCGCCGGTCGCGTTATAAATGTGGACGCTGCCCTCGCCGGGGTCGGTGAGGAAGACGGTTCCATCCGGCGCGCAGGCGAGGTGGGTTTCATAGCCGCCGGGCTGGTCCCACGAGGTCTGAATGGGCCACATACGCAACAGCTGGCCATCGGCGGTATAGGTTTTGACACGGCGGTTGAGCGAGTCGGCGATCAGCACGTCGCCTTCGGGCGAGACGGCCACGCCGACGGGTTCCTGAAACGAATTTTCATCGGAGCCGCCGCCGGGGACGCCCCAGGTCGCGACGAGGTTGCCGCTGGGTTCCATCACCTTGACGAGATGGTTGCCGGTGTCGCAGAGGTAGATCAGGCGTTTTTGCGGATGGAAGGCGATGCCGCGCGGCGCGTAAAACAGCGATGGCGAGGCGCCGATGAACTCGCCCTTCGAACCGATCAACACCAGGCGGTTGTTCCAGGTGTCGGCGACGTAAAAGACGCCGCTCTCGGGATCGACGGTCAGCGCGTTGGGCTCCTTGAAGGGGCCGGCGTCGGGGCCGAGGCGATCCAGTTTCCACGCAAAGGTTCCATCGGGGTTGAAGACCTGCAGACGGTTGTTGAAAGTGTCGGCGACGACGATGCGTCCGTCAGGCGCGAGCAGCAGACCGCGCGGCTCAAGAAACTGGCCGTTATCGCTCCCGCGCTCGCCCTGCCAGATCGAGGCGCCGGCCTGAGGCGACTGGGCGGCGGGCGGCGGCGCGGGTTCGGGCGGGGCGTAGGCTTCATTCAGGTCGCGGCGGACGTGAAAGAGCGAGGTATCGTCATAGCGGTAGATCAACTGAAACGTATCGGGCATCGACTGGATGCGGCGCAGCGACTGTGGGCCGTAATACGCCGTATGGCCGTAACTCTCGCGGCGCTTGTTCATCTCGATGGAGCCGAAGACGAGGTAGTCGACCTGGTATTTCGCCAGAAGTCCGCGCACTTCGTTTGGATTTTCCGACTCGTAGATCAGGTCGGCGTCGCGCGTGCGCGGGACCTTCTGATCGACGTGAAGACGCTCGCCCACGTGATGCGACCAGCCGATAACGGTGGGCAGGCCGGTATTGATGGAGAAGCGCGAGACTTCGTTGTAATAGCCGTCGGGCATCTCAACGATGTTGGGCGAACCGGAAACGAAACGCTGGAACCACTGAACGGCGGCGTAGTCGGGGTATTGTTCTTTACGCAGCCAGGCGAGGGCGTCGAGCGTGGGGCGCTCGCCGCGCGCGTCGCGCCACTCGGCGCCGTTGGTGAACGTCACCAGCGAGGGCGCGAGCAGGGTGAAAGGCAGCGTCAACGCCAGCAGCCCGGCGTAAACGGCGGCAAAGCCCGCGCGGCTCACCCAGCCGAACGCGGCGCCGGCGCGCGATGTAAAGCGGCCCAGCGCGGTCCAGACCATCAGGCAGGCGCATGGCGCGAACAGTGAGAGATAGAGCCACGTCTGAAGATTGAATTTGAAGACCGTGTTCCAGCGGTGCTGCGGGCGGCCCCACCCCTCCTTGATGTAGACCAGTTCGATGCCGAGCGAAAGCCCCAGCCCCACGAAGGCGAGCAGATACGCGAACGTCTCGCGCGCATCGCGGCCGCGCCGCCAGAGCAAAGCGAACAGCACCACGAGAAACGGCAGAAAGACGCCGACCACGGTGTAATCGAGCGGCGGATCATTCAGCGACATGGGCGGCGGGAAGCCAAACACGTTCCATGAAGCGATCAGGCGGAACAACGCGATCGACGCCCCCAGCATGACGAAAAACGCCAGGCCGCGCTTCCAGGAAAGACCGCCCTCGCGGCGGATCAACACCGCGGTCAACACGGCGGCGATCAGCGGCAGGATGAGATGAGCCCACCAGTGAAGATACAACGTCAGCGAGGTCTGCCCCTCGGTCATCAGTGCGGCGCTGGTGACGCGAGAGGTGAAGTTGCAATGGAAGGGGAGCATCAGCACGACGCTGAGCAGGAGGATCGACCCCAGCGGCGCGAGCGGCATACACGCCAGCGAACGCCACGCGGCGGGCGCGGTCCATTCAACGGGTCGCCGTGACAGCAGCAATTCGGATTCACGCGTCCATTTCACCAGCAGGGTCAGCGCGAGCGCAATAACAAGACCGGGGGCGTCCCAGGTGTTGGTGCAGGTCACCACGCCCAGCATAAGCGCGAGCCAGGCGGCGAAGCCGCTCCATAACGAAGCGGTGAGTTCGAGGCGCGGGCGCGAGAACATGGCGTAGAGCATGTACAGATACGCCAGAGAAAACGGAACCACCAGCATGTGGGCGTGGAAGTCGGCGAACAGATTCGTCCAGTAGGGGAATTCGTTGGCGACCACGTTGGGCCAGATGGTGCGCGCCGCCCAGAAGAGGCGGTCGTAATCCAACTGGAATAACTCCAGCCGCGCGACCTCACCGCCAAAACCCAGCCATACGCTGACGGAGAGCCATAGCCAATGCAGAATCGTCCCCAGCGCACGCGCGCAATCGCTCCATGAGGCGTAGAGCCCCGGGTCCTGTTTGAGCGCGACGCGTACCATCTGGAAAAACGTGATCACATGCGCGGAAAACAGGTAAAGCCAGACGGAGAACAGCGAGAGCCAGACGCGGCGGCACAACGCAAAGGCGACTGAAAACACGCCCAGCGCCGTCAGGCCGCCGATGGAAGCCGCGCCAATGGTGAAAAGATATTCGGGGTCGAGCCCGGCGGCGCGCCCCAGCAGCGAATAAATCATGTGGCCGTAGTAGTAGTAGTTGATCGACTCGCCGCTGATCCAGGGGTCTTCGGGCGGGAACGTCGAAGCGCGGTATACGGCGTTGACGAAAGAGAAGTTCATTGGCTTTTCGCCCCAGGCCGCCGCCGGATGCCAAGCGCGAACGATCAGGAAGAACGCCCAGATCGCCAGAAAGAGCAGTTCAAGACCAACGACAGCCGCAGCGCGCTTTGTAAAGAAAGCGCGCAGGTCATCGCGATACCGCCACGCGGCGAAGGCGGCCGCCGCCGCGAGCGCGAGAAAAGCCAGCGCGAATTGAAGCGGTGAAGCGGACATGACGCCGGTGGACGCCATCATCCAGCTGAACCACGTCCAGAGCGCGAGCCCGGCGATCTTGGATACGCCCCAGCCGCCGTCGGGCATTCGCGAACAAAGCGGGAAAATCAGCAGGAAGCCGATCAGGCCGACCAGCTGCAGGGCGATCCAATAGCGCAGCACGGGGAACGCATTGACGTGCTGAAACACGGGATGGCCTTCTCTGACGCGCAGAATCTCGCTCGCGCCGATCCGCTGTATCCACTCGGGCGGCTGCATCAGCAGGCGGCGCATGGCGTCAACGCTCAGGTTCTGATTTTTTTTGAAGACGATCACCTTGGGGTGATCGTAAATACGAGCGGTTTCATCTTCTTCATCGACGCGGAACTCAAGCCCGAGAAAACGCGGTGGATTGGTGAACACCTTTTCGATGCGAAAACCGAGCTGCTCTGAAAATAATACGCGAAGAAACTGGTTGACCGCCGGATAGAGATCGGGGTTTTGCAGTGTGGTGCCATACGGGCGCTTGCTGCGGAAAATAATGTAGTCGGCCTGAGCGAGTTTTTCGGCGTAGTAATTGGCTGACTCAAGATAGAGCCGGCCGTCGGGTCCGGCGTAATGAAAACCCAGTTCGACGGTATTGGGGAACCCGCCCCCTTCATCGACGTTATTGACCAGCACCACGTCGCTGGATTTGAGCACGCTTTTCATATAGCGCGAAGCCTGCACCAGCGTATGAGGGCGATGATAGACCCCGACGTAAGACACGCCGTAGATCAACCCGCTCACCATCGCCGCCGCGCCGAGGACGAAGCCGAGGCGGCGGACCCAGCGCCGGGCGGCGAAACCAAGCCCTGGCGCGCCGGGCGTGTAGAACGCGGGCTGAAGGCGAATCATATCGGCGAGAAAGCGCCCGCCCAGCGCGGTCATCACCGGAAGCACCATCAGCATGTAACGCGGGTATTTACTGTGGGCCGAGGTGAGAATGAAAAACGCGGGGATGACGAACGCACAGAGAAACACGTCGGCGGAATTCGCGCCGGCCAGCATTCGCCACAGGGCGTACAGACAGCCGCCCACCACGAAAAAGGCGGTCAGGTAATCGAGCGACGGATAAAAGAGGTTATCCAGCGAAGTGATGACCGGGATGGTGTGATTGAACTGCTGGGTATACCAGATGGAGATTTCGCCGGTGCTGTTGTACGCGGCTTCGCGCGCCATATCCTGCGCGAAGTGATTGGCGTCGAGGAAGGCGAAGGGTTCGGCGGCGAAGAAGACAGCGAGACCAAAGCCGACCGCCAGACTAAACCAGACCCAGGGGCGATAGACGCGCCACGCGTCGGCGATCCAGCCCTTCTCACGTCCATCCCATGCCATTTTCAAGCGAAGCAGGTACAACGACAAAGCAAAGGCGGCGAGCTCGATCAACGCAAACAGCGGCGACCATCTCCAGCACAACGACCACCACGCGCCGATGGTTTCATTGAGCGGCGGATTGATGGAGGTGGCGGCGCGCAGAAACTGAAGCAGGAAGAATCCGGTATAGATCAGCCAGAAGAGATGGATCCAGCGAACGGCCGCGCGCTTGCCCTGTCTGGAGAACAGAGCAACGGCGTGAGCGATGAAGAAGGGCGCGAGCAACAGCAGGCCGCTCCATTTGGTGGCGGCGGCGCAGGCGACGGCGGCGGCGGAAAGCAGATACCAGTGAAGCCGCGCGGTCTGGCTGAGACGCAGCATGAAAAAACAAGCCGCTGTGGCGAAAAAACCAAGTAGAACGTCGACGGTGGCGAAGTGGCTGCTCTGGACGTGCAGCATCGCCGTCGCGAGAAAAAAGGCGCCGATCAGCCCGGCGAGGGCGTTATAGGCGTGGCGTCCGATGAGATAGACGAACAAGACGGTGAACGCGCCCGCCCAGGCGGTCACCATGCGGCCGATCAGCAACGAAGAAGAAGGCCCCGGCGTATAGCGGGAGAAATCGGTCACCCAATGGGGCGCGGCGACCGCGACGAACAAGCCCACCAGCGGCAGCAACAGACAGGGGATGGCGTAGAACAACCGGCGCGGATCCTGATGCCAGGGTCTGACGCATTTTTCAACGTGAGTGATGTCATGCCAGAGCGCGCGGTACATCCACACGCCCACGCCGATCGCGATCAGCAGAGCCAGAAAACCGAGCGCGCCCGGAAAGCGAAGAAATACCCACTCGCCGCCTGGCTGGCCTCCGCTCGCGGGGATGTACGATGCCTGCAGATAGCGCTGATAGAACAGGTAGAGAAAGTTGGGCAGCGTGCCGTAGTTGTAATTGATGGGGCGCAGGCCGGGCGAACCGGGCGTCACCGGCGCGTCTGGATCGGCGACTTTCAGGTTGCGTTCATACAGCCGGCGCGTCTTCTCCCACAGCGGGAGCCCCAGTTCATCGGCGTTGAGCCCCTGGGGACGCAGACTGTTGATGGTGTTTTCGACGTGGCGTTCATCGGGGTGAAACGAATAGGTTCCATCCTTAAGCGCCCAGTCGATTCCATCAAAACGTAAAACCAGCGCCAGCGCGAAAATCATCAGCAACGCGAGCGCGGCGAGTGTTCGTTTTTCAGCGGTAGCCATGGTTTGGATTGATCGCGCCGTTTATTGATTTCATACTCATGAACGGCCCCGGCGGCGCGATGGCGCGGCCGCGGGCGGCCGAAACGCGGGTGACAAGATGAAAACTCAAGATATTCATGAAGCCGTGTGTATCCTACGGCAAGAGACGGCGAAATGGAAGACTCCAGCCGTCACGGTGGTGGCCGGGAAAGACCGAGATCCCTTCGCGGTGCTGATCTCGTGCATCCTCAGTCTGCGCACCAAGGACGAGACCACGGCAACGGCCTTCAGGCGCCTGCAAAAACGAGCGCGCACCCCTCGGGGCGTGTTGAAGATTCCCGTCGAAGAACTGGCGCAACTCATCTATCCGGTCGGCTTTTATAACACCAAGGCGAAAAGCATCCACGACGTATGCCGGGCGTTGCTGGAACGCTACGGCGGCGAGGTTCCGGCGGAGATCGACGAGTTATTGACGTTGAACGGCGTGGGCCGCAAAACCGCGAACCTGGTGGTGACGCTGGGTCACAACCTGCCGGGTATCTGCGTCGACACGCACGTGCATCGCATCAGCAACCGGTGGGGTTACGTCAAAACGAAGACGCCCGATCAAACCGAAACCGCCCTGCGTAAAAAACTGCCGAAAGAATACTGGATCGAGATCAACGACCTGCTGGTTTGTTACGGGCAGAACCTGTGCGCGCCGATCTCGCCGAAATGTTCGCAATGTCTGCTGACGCCTTACTGCAGGCGAGTGGGCGTCACGAAAAGCCGGTAGGCCGTATATTAAACACCCCCTTCCAGATTCCATCGATTTTCCAGTCGATAATTCAATCGTAATATGATACTGTTTGTTGCGCGGGCGCGCCGCGCCTGAATGCCATGCGTTTTTTCTGACCGTGCAGGGGATGATGATGAGTGACTTGTATATTTCAGGGCGCCTCACGCGCCTGACGTTCTTTTTGTGCGCCGCGTTGATCCACATTTCGGCCCAGGCGGATGTGCGGATCAATGAATTTCTCGCATACACCTCCAGCGAAGACGATCAGGGAGACGCGCTGGAATGGGTGGAGTTGATCAACACCGGTCCGGAGGCCATCGACCTGGCGGGCTACAGCCTGAGCGACGATCCGCTGGCGCCGCGTAAATGGATTTTCCCTGCGCTGAATCTTCCGCCGGGCGGGCTGACGCTGGTTTACGCCACCGGCCGCGGGACGATCTCGGCAGGCGAGTTCCACCTCAACTTTCAACTGAATCGCGAAGGCGAGCCGCTCGTACTGTACAATTCGCTGAGCGAAGAAATCGACCGGGCGCCCGTCGTCGAGCATCATTACGACGTCTCATACGGCCGCTCGGCGAGCGACCCCGCTCAGTGGCTGTACTTCACCTCGCCCAGCCCCAATCAACCCAACGGCGCCGGCGTCATTGGTTTCGCGGCCGCGCCGGTTTTCGATCCTCCCGGCGGGGTGTACCGCTCCACGCTCAGCCTGAGTCTTTCCGCCGAAGCGGACGCGCGCATCTATTACACCACTGACGGTTCAGAACCCAACACGCGCGACAACCGCTATACGCAGCCCATCGAGATCGCGGGGACCTCCATCATCCGGGCGCGGGCGTACCGCACCGATTACGGCTCCAGCCCGATTATGACCAATACCTACGTGATGCGCGGCGATCAGACGCTGCCCATCGTGTCTGTCGTCACTGAGCCCGCCAACCTGTTCAACGCGCGAACCGGAATTTACGCCAACCCCACTCAGTACGGCGAGGCGTGGGAACGCCCAACCTCGGTGGAATGGATCGGCGAAGACGGAACGCGGCGGTTCGGCGTCGACTGCGGGTTGCGGATACACGGCGGAGCCTCTCGCACGCGTTCGCCGAAGAAATCGTTCCGGCTGTACTTCAGGGCGCGATACGGCCCGGCGCGGTTGACCTATCCCGTTCTGGGCGGCGAGCGCGCGAACTACGACCGGCTGGTGTTGAGAGCGGGCTTTAACGACAGTTGGGGGTACGACAACGAATCGCAACGCCCCACCGCGATTCTTATCAGCGACCAGACGGCGCGCAACCTCGGCGCCGACATGGGCCGGCCCGAAGCGAAAGGCGTTTTCACCGAGTTATACCTCAACGGCGAATACTGGGGGATCTATAACCCGTCGGAACGCATCAACGACAACTTCATGCGTTATTACATCAACGACGACGACTGGGACGTCATCTCAGACGGCGAAGCGAAAGACGGAGACCTGCAGGCATTCACGGACATGACGCAGTGGGTGAGAAATCATTCCACGGCGACGGACGAGGAAGTCAACGAACTGGGGCATTTCGTCGACGTCGACAACCTGACCGATTACATCATTCTCAACGTGTGGCTTCAGAATTACGACTGGCCGCGCCATAACTGGTACGCGGGACGCGAACGCACCGCTAACGCGGGGTGGATGTTTTTTTCATGGGACGTGGAGTATTCGTTCGGTTCGGGCAGCCAGGGGTTTCGCGTCGATCAGAACACCATGGACAACGCCAACGACATTAATTACGCGCCGGGCGCGCTGTTTAACTTTCTCTGCAAAAACGCGGGCTATCGCCGGTATTTCTGGCGGCGGCTGCAAGATCACCTGGAGGGCGCGCTGGCGCCGGATCACGTCCACGCCCGGCTCAATGAGCTGGCCGACCTGATCCGCCCCGCGATTCCTGGAGAGGCGGACAAGTGGGGGAAGGACAAGAGACCCGCCGACTGGGAAAAAGCGGTGGGCTGGGCGAACGACTTCATCGATCAGCGGACGCCCTACGTGCTGAATTACGTCCGGCAGCGGCTGGGAGCGCCGCCAGTGGCGATCGAGTCGTGGAGGCTGTACTGAAGTTTCCTCGCTACCGGGTTACGCCACGTTCGATGGCGTCGAGCAAGCCCGGCAGGGTGTGGGGATCGGCTTCGGCGGCGGGTTCTAATCCGCGTTCGCGCAAGGCGGCGCTGGTGGATGGGCCAATGGACGCGGCATGAAACGCGTACGATGTTTCTTCTCTCTCCAGACAATCCAGAAACGCATACACGGTTGAAGGGCTGGTAAACAGCGCCCAGGGAGGCGCGCCGGCGCAAAGGGCCTCGCGCGCTTCCGGCGTTACCGATTCAGCCGGGTGGTTGCAGTACGCGACGGCCTCGGTCACTTCTCCGCCCAGTTCTCGCAAACCGCCGGGCAACGTACGCCGCGCGATATCAGAGAGCGGCAGAAAAAAACGGACTCCATCGATGGCGTACGCTTCCGCGAATCGCCGTAAACATTCTTCGGCGGTGGCTTTGCCCGCGATAAAAGAGGGCTCAAGCCCCGCGTCACGCGCGGCCTCCTCGGTGGCGGGGCCGATCACGGCGACGCGCGCGGCGACGGGCGAACCGGAGCGGCTCAGGCGGAATCGATCCATAAAAAACCGGACGGCGTGCGCGCTGGTCATGACGATCCAGTCGAAGCGATCGATCTCCGCGATGGCGCGGTCGAGACCAGAGTGGTCGTCAGGCGGAGCGATCACAATCATGGGACAGGCGACCGGGGTTCCGCCGCGCTGGCGGATGAGTTCGGCGGCGGCGAGTTGATCTTCTTCGCCGCGCAATACAAGAATGGTTTGATTACGCAGTCCGGTCATCAGTTTGTTGTGTGTTTTGTCTCGGATATCAGCCGTCCGCACCCGGATTTCAGGATGAAACGGGGTATTCAAGCTGATGTTTCATTATTCCCAGCCGGTTTTACGATCAGAAGCCCGAGCAATACGTGTAATGGAATCGCGAACTGACTGAAGAGATCCCAATCCATCGCCCCCCAATCAGGATGCCAGATCGTCGTCCACGCCAACCCGCAAAACACATTGATGACGAGAAATTTCTGAAACGGCGTCTGAACGCGGCGGCGAAGCATCCATAACAGCGGCAACTCGATGGGGACGCCGAGAAACGCCGCGCGCTGATGAAACCAGGCCAGCATCTTGAGATGTTCCCATGAAAAAAAAGTAAACCAGTGGTTTTTGGCCTTCCAGCGTTCAAGCAGCGGGACGAGCCGTTCGAGACCGATTTCGGTTCCCTGCATCGTACAACAGAGCGAAAGCGTCACAACGATGGAAATGAACGCCAGCAGGGGGATCAACGCCTCCAGCGGATTGAAACGCGGATTTTTCCGCAAGGCGTAAACGAAGGCGGGCGCATAAAACAACGCCAGCATGTGTGAAAGCGCGGCGAGAAAAAAGAACGTCATCGCGGGCCAGAGAGGAGCGCGCCCCTCGAACCAGCGCTGAAGATAGAGGTATGAAGCGATGAGAAACGCGTTAACCCAGGCGTAGTTCTCGATATGGCCCACAAAGACCAGAAACGAACCGCACAACACGTTGATCGCGATGAAGGCGGCGCGGGGGCGCAACGCCCATAACGCCTGCAAGGCGAAGGCGCCCGCCAGCGCGCTGCTGAACGCCATCGCACGCTCTCCATCCCAACCCAACGGAGACAGCGCGGCGTAACAGGCGCGATGGATCCACAACGTCAGCAGTGAACGGTAATACATCGGGACGGTTTCACGCTCGATAAGACGCGCCATGTAGGGGCCGTCGGCGCCCACCGGCGGCAGGCCGCGCGCGAGATACAAACCCGCCGTCAGCGCCGCCGTGACCACCAGCAGCCACGCGGCCCGCTTCAGCGCGGCGGCGGCTCTCATGCAGACGCGCCCAGCTCGCGCAGCCAGGCGGCGGCGTGTTCAGGCGGGGTGTGAATAATCGGCGAACCGGTGCGTTCAGCCCAGAGAGAGTCGCCGGGCGGCCGGGGGATAAATTCAACGCGCCAGTGATACGCCTGATCGGCGAGTTTATCCTGTCTGGTATCGTCAGGAATGGCGGGTTTGGTGCGGAGGGCCATGACCAGCATCCATCCCGGCAGAGCCCGGTCGAGACGCAACGCGACGGATTTGATCGCGTCGGCGAGTTGAGAAAGCATCTCCATCGGTTCGCGGCTGAAGCAGGCCTGATGTTCACGCGGGGCGATATGCACTTCAAACGGGGCGCGTGAAGCGTAAGGACAATACGCGGCGATTCGTTCCGAACGGAATACGACGCGGGCGTCTTCAGCGATTTCCTGCTCGATCATGGCGCAGACGGGGCAGCGTCCATTCTCTTTATGGTATTGAAGGGCCAGCGCCAGTTCACGTTCCAGACCGGCGGGGACGATCGAACTGACCACCATTTGAGAATGAGGATGCACCTGGGGAGGCGTTTTGCCGCAAGCCCATTCCCGGAAAAAAGAGAATGATTTGAGGCGGAAGTCGCGTTTGAGGTCTTTAATTCGTTCCTGAAGCGCCTCAAGAACCATCGAATAATGCGCCTCGCTCATGGTGAGCAACGAGTCGGCGGGGCGGTCGCTCTCGATGAAGATTTCATGCGCGCCGAGGCCGCTCATCCGGCGGTAGACGCCCATTTCGTCGACGCCGTCCTTGTATTCGACGCGATAGAGCGGATGGCGGTTGGCGATCACGCGAATGACGATCTCTTCATGATCGGGTATCGCCTGACAGCGGCTCCACAACACCTGCGCCCCCGCGCCCTCGGGATCGGCGAAAACCGCATCAGCGGTCTGGGGCCAGTCTTCACGGGGAATATTGGCGAGGTGTTCACGCTGGGGATGCGGCGCGATCAGCACCCATTCACCGCGAAGCGGGTCTTTGCGTAATTCGGAATACAATTCAACCATAGCCGTACTCTCTCAGATGGGATCAGCAAACAGAAAAAAGGCGTCCAACCATTAATTCCTTATTGTACCTTCATTCGCACGCAATCGGTCACCCTTGCGCGGATTCGGCGGCGCGGGGCCGATAAATGAACCAGGGGCCGACCTGTCGCGCCAGTGAGTAATTTTCCCGCATGGCGGCGATAGCGCTTTCAAGAAAGCGGCGGCGGTCCCACTCAGGCGACGCGAGGTTGAACTGAAGCGCAATGGCGGCGAACCGGCGTTCACGGATGCGCTCAAGCATCGGCTCGGGGTTCCATATCCCCTCATGCGCCAGTTGCGTACAGATAAACGACATCATCACGGGCGGATGACCGGCGGCGACGCCCAGGCCCGCCAGTTCGGCATACACGGGCCCCTCGACCTGCTTGAGGTATTCCACCGCGAGACGACCGGCCTGCGCGTCGGAACGCCCCGGCGTCGCGGCGAAGTCCAGCGGGGTGTGAGGCCAGTGGATGGTAGCGGCCAGTTGAAGCAGCCCCGCGACTACGAATAATACCATGCCCGTGCGGTTCGAATCGCCGCCGCGCGCGAGCCAGCCATAGAGCAGCCCGGTCCCCAATGACGCCGATGCGGCCAGCGACAGAAAATAATTGGGCGCGGAACCGATTTTTCCGCAGAGCAGCGCTTCACCGATGGCGAACAGCGTAAACCAGAATGAGACGTCGGCCCGGCCGAACACGATCAGCAAGGCGAGCGGCGCGGCGCCCCACACCGTATAAAACATAAACCAGTGGCGAAAGTTGAGCCAGACGTCGAGCCAGTAAAACGCGTTCACATTATACGAAACCAGATGAATCCAGGCGCGGCCTGAAGAGGCGAGCAACATCAGCCCGAGCAGCATGGCGCCCGACACCATCAGTGAGGCGATGAACGACGCCGCCTTGCGCCGATTTTGAAAAAACAACGAGAGGGCGATCGCCGCCGGCGCCGCGATCAACGACTGTTTGGTGAACAACGCCAGCAGACAGAACAGCGCCGCCATCTTCCAACCGCCGCGCCATTCAAACCAGACCAGCGCGGCGATGGCGAACAAGCCGCCGAGTGCGTCAACGCGCGCCAGGGCTCCCCAGTTGTAGACGTGGTAAAACGAAAGATAGACCAGCGCGGCCATCCACCCCGCCGACCGGACGCGCGTTTTCAGATAGGCCCAGACGCCGAGCAACGCCGCCGCTCCGATGGTGGAAGCCAGCGATATGAAGCGAAGCCATTGCAACGAGGGACCGAACAGTTTGACGCCCAAAGCGCCCGCCAGCGGATACAACGGCGGGTAATTGTCAACGAGCCAGGGCGGGTCGCCGCCAAGCGTCGGGTAAAGAAACTCGCCATGAGCGAGACGCATCGACTGGTAGAGCAGAAACCCTTCGCTGTTATCGAGATCGTAGGGATAAGCCGCGACCCGCACGCCATGATAGACGAACAGCAACGCGTACAGTACGCACCCCGCCCACAGCGCCGCGCGCATCGCAATCAGACCGCGCGGTTCGGCGGCGGCGTTCACGAGTTGGCCGCCCGGCGGATCCGCAGCATGGCGAGTATCCATCGCACCCGGATCCAGACGTTGAGTTTCGAGCGGCCTTCCTGACGTTCGCGGAAGGTGATGGGAACTTCGGCGATGCGGGCGCCCTCGCGCTGGATGTAATATAAGGTTTCTTCAACGATGGAGGGTCCCGGAGAGATCATTTTGTCCCACGGGAGCCTGGCGAGCAGATCGCGGCGGTAGACGCGGTAGCCCGACGTGGGATCGGTATAACCGAGGCCGAGAAACAGCCAGGTCAGCCCCGCCGCGACGCGGCTGTTCAAAACGCGGAACCAGCCGAAATTTTCGGTGCGCCCGCCTTCAACGTAACGCGAACCGATCACCAGATCGGCGCCGCTGGCGGCGTCGAGCAGGCGGGGGAGGTCGCTGGGGTGATGAGACAGGTCGGCGTCCATCTCGACGACATAATCGCACGGCGAAGCGGCCGCCTCGCGCAGCCCCGTCACACCGGCGTGACCGCGCCCGCGCGGGCCGTCGCGATGAATCACTCGAATCTTGCCCCGGTATTGTTCGGCGAGTTTTTCGGCGAGCTCGCCGGTGCCGTCCGGCGAGAGATCGTCGACCACCAGTACGGAGAGGTTGCGCCCGAGGGCGAAGAGTTGTTCGATGAGGTCGACGAGGTTTTCACGCTCGTTGTAAGTCGGTAAAAAAACCAGGGTCCGCGAATCCATCCGAGTTTCATCCGTGGGTCGTCGCCCGTTGTATTTTCGCCGCCCGTGTTCTTTTCGGATTGATCGCGGCGGCGTTTCATATCATATTGGGAAATCAACGTTTCCTAAAGGAACTGAATCATGCCGTATCGTTCACAACCAATCCCGGACGGATCACTTCGCGCATGGACCGCGATCGCGGCGATCTTCGCCCTGTTCACCGCCGTGATGACGTCAGGATGTTCAATGAATTCAAAAGGCGACCCCATCGCCGTCATCAATGGGGAAAAAGTCTATTTCGACGAACTGGAGGTGCTGGGCGTGCTCGCGCTGTCAAAAAGCGGTCTCTCGCTCAGCTCGGAAGAAGGGCAAAAGCGCTTTAAAGAGATTCTGCCCAACCTGTATGAGTCGCTCATCGACATCTACGCGCTGCGCATCATGGCGGAAAAAGAAGGTCTTGAGCCGAGCAAGGAAGACGTCGACGCCGCCTTTCAACAGATCAAGGACGAGTTGACCTCGCGCGATCAGTATGATGAAACGCTGAAGGCGCTGGGCGTGGACGAAGACGGCTTTAAGGAATCGATCAAGCATCATCTGGCCAAGCAGATGCTCGAGCAGCAACGGCTGGAAAAATTCAGCTACGAGCCGGACGACAAAACCATCGAAGATTATTACTACAAAAACAATCTCCAGTTCCGGTATCCCTACTGCATCCGCGCCAGTCATATTTTCGTGGGCGCGACGCTGGAAGAAGGCGACGAGGCGCGCGAAAAAGCCAGAGAACGCGCGGAACAACTGCGCAAGATGATTGGCGACAACCCCGCCCAGACCTTCGCTCAACTGGCGTCACGCTATTCACAGGACGGAAAGTCTCGCCAGCAGGGCGGCGACCTTGGATATATCTTCCGTAACAGCGAAGAGTACAACGAACCATTTATGAAAGCGGCGTTCAGGCTGGCGGAGGGCGAGGTCAGCGATGTGGTTGAGACCGATTTCGGGTATCACATCATCTGGTGCACCGACCATGAGATGTCGCTGGAAGAAGCCAAACCCTACGTCAAGCAGCAGTTATATCTCCAGAAAGCGCGCGAGTACCATCAACAGCTGATCGACGAAGCCAAAAAGGCGATCGAGGTCGAACGCCTGTTCGATCCGAAGACGTTCGAATTCAAAAAGGCCTCGTAAAAATCTTTTTCATTTTAGTAAACCACCAAACCGGTTCCTGAGATCGAGTAATAAAAATGGATTTCTCCAGAATAGTCAATCGAAAAACTACCTGTCCAACCAAAGGCCTGATGGTATATCTCACAAAACTTGATCCAAAGTTGGAAGTTAGAGTTATCGTATTCCTGAGAGTACGAGCAAGTGCCTGCAGTGATTGATGGCGTGTAGATATATTGAGAAAAATATTTTAGCAAAACCGAATAATTTCCATCTTGTTCATCAGTAAAATGCCAACTTGGCGTTGAATAAGCTTCCGATTTTATAGTCCCAGTATCTTCATCCTGCCCTTCCACCCCAATGACAGTCGCGTTATCCCACTCTAAAACCTGATTATTCACATTTATCACGGTTTTCGCGCCCTTCACCGGCACATATGCAGAAGAAGAAAAATGAATCAAATCACCACCTGAATAATTCGATGTCCCATTGTTATCGAACCGTAACCTATATAAATAATGAAGCCTTGAATGATGCACTTCAGTCGCCACATCAGTTTGATGACCATTCCAAGTATAAGAACCAAAAACTGAGCCCGAAAAAGAATATGACAATTCAGGTATATTGGTATAAGTTCCTCTCCAAGCCTCCAGATAAATAGAAATATTTTCCGATGGTATACTCGCGATTAGCAGTTGATAATACGGTTGTGGCGTCGCCGCCGCAATATGAGGAACAAGCGCCAATACAGCAAAAAGAAAAATTCTACTCGATACTCCAATTTTTTTCATCATCGTATTTACCTTTCTCGATAAGGAAATATTAAGGACAAAATATATAATAATAAAATCATTACATATTATCAAGTATTTTTCAGAAAAACATCGACACCGGCAGAAAATGGTCCCGCCACGCCGGGCTGGATCAACGTATACAGCCAGAACTTTCTGGGCGATCCCGACACGCCGATCGCCTCGCACAAGTACGACGTGACCAAAATGGATGAACCCTTCTACCCCAGCAGCGGCGATTTTAATCCTTTCTGGCATGGGACGATGGGCGACATCGAAGTCAACCATCTGGACGGCTATCCGGCGGGCGCGGTGGAAATTCTGTTCTACAGCGGTCTGTACGGCTATGGCCGTTACACCATCGGCGCCGTTCCGACGGACGTGTCGGGCTGGTCGCTGTACTGAGCGTTTTCCGTCATTCGAAATACAAAAGCCGGAGGGCGTTGGCTCTCCGGCTTTATCTTTATCTCCAGGTTCAGGCTTCGTCTTATTTCACTAAAACAAGGTTGTCGCGGTGGATGACCACGCCCGACTGATGGCCTCCGGGCATTTTTTTGATCTCGCCGCTGGAGCGGCCCGCAACCTGGCTTAATTCAGCCGAGGCGTAATTCACCAGCCCGCGGGCGATCTCCACGCCGAGCGGATCGACGACGCATACGAGGTCTTTTTCGCCGAAACTCCCTTTGATCTCGCGAACGCCGGAAGCCAGCAGGCTTTTGCCGCCGTCGATCACCGCCTGTACGGCGCCCGCGTCGACCACGATCGATCCGCCGCAGGGCTTTTTGGCGTAACGCAGGTAGTACTTCCACGCGGCCAGTTTTTTGCGGTTGGGCAGAATCCAGGTGGCGCGGGCGTCGCCGGTCAGAACGCCGCGCAATACGCCGGGTTGAAGCCCGTTGGATATCGCGGCCAGCACGCCCTTCGACGCGGCGGTGTTGGCGGCCTGCAGCTTCGACTTCATTCCGCCCATCGACATGGAGTCCTGCTTGTGATGAACCCATTGGAAAGCGGCGTCGAAATCGTCGATGGTCTCGATCAAATCGCCGGTTCTGGTTTCTGGATCGAACGACCGGTAGAGGCCGTCCACCGTGGTGAGCAGAATCAGCAACTGGGCTTCCATCGCGCCCGCCACCAGCGCGGCGAGCATGTCATTATCGCCGAAGGTGAGTTCTTCGACCGAGACGGTGTCGTTTTCGTTAATAATCGGCGCGGCTCCGATGGTCAGCAGATGATGCAGGGTTTCGCGCGCGTTGTTGTACGACTCGCGGCGGTCGAGATCGGAGCGGGTCAGCAGAACCTGAGCGGCGATGACGCCGTGATTGGCGAACAGGTCGCTGTAGGCCTTCATCAGGCGGCCCTGGCCGATGGCGGCGTACGCCTGGCGCAGGGGAACCGACGAGGGACGTCCGGCCACCTTGAGCGCGCGCAACCCGGCGCCCACCGCGCCCGATGAGACCAGAATCACCTCCACGCCGCTCGCCTTCAGCTCGGCGATCTCGGCGACCAGCGACTCGATGACGGGCAGATTGAAGTGGGTTTTTTCGTGATCGATGACGCGCGTGCCCACTTTGACCACGATGCGTTTGATGTCTTTCAGATACGACGCGATTTGCGTATTCATGGATGAATTCAGCGGCGCCGGCGGACTCCTCCACCAGCCTATCCGTTCAAGGGATGAAAGGGTTGTTCCGGTTCGTCCGGTTTTTCGATGGGACGAACCAGTTCAGTATACATAGAGATGATTTTTTTGCGGAGTGTTTCCGTATTGGTTTTGCCGCGGGCGGAAATCACGAAGACGCGATCTTGCGGCAGTCCGGGCCACTCGGCGCGGAAAGAGTCGAGCACCAGGGCGAGTTCGTCTTCATCGTCGAGCAGATCGACCTTGTTGAGCGCGATCAGAAACGGGCGGCTGAGAATCTCTTCGCTGTACTGGCGGACTTCATGTTGCAGATCGCGGAGCGTCCGCGCGGGCTGGTCGGGATCATGCGGCGAGATTTCGATCACGTAGAGCAGCATGCGGGTGCGTTCAATATGACGCAGAAAGTCGAGCCCCAGCCCCACGCCCTCGTGAGCGCCCTGGATGATGCCGGGGATGTCGGCGATGACGAAACAGCCGCCGTCTTCAAGCGGCACGGCGCCCAGCACCGGCTGAAGCGTGGTAAACGGGTAATCGGCCACGCGCGGACGGGCGCCGGTGATTGAGGAGATCAGGGTCGACTTGCCCGCGTTGGGCAGGCCGATCAGCCCCACCTGAGCGACGGTTTTAATTTCGAGAACGGCGGTCAGTTCTTCGCCGGGCCAGCCGGGAGTCGCCTTGCGCGGCGCATGGTTGGTCGCGGTGGCGAACCGGGTGTTGCCCTTGCCGCCGTCGCCCCCCTTGGGCAGAACCGCTTCGCCGCCGGGGTGATCTTCCATATCCAGCGCCAGTTCCCCGGTTTCTTCGTTAAACACCACCGTACCGGGGGGAACCTCAAGCACGATGTCGGCGCCGTTGGCGCCGGTGCAATTGTTTTTACCGCCTCGTTCACCGTCCTGAGCGTGATAAAACGACTGGGAGTGGAGTTTTTCCAGCGTATTAAGGCCGGTATTGACGCGCAGAATCACGGAGCCGCCCTTGCCGCCGTCGCCGCCGTCGGGACCGCCCAGCTGGACGTATTTTTCATGACGGAACGACACCGCGCCGGCGCCGCCGTCTCCCGCTTTGAGCCGCAGTTTAATGCGGTCGATGAACGAACCTTCCTGTTGAGGCATGGTTGACTCTCGCCCGGCCCGCGCCGTACTCAGGCCGAATCCTCTCTGAAACTGATTGAACTTTACAAAACGAATTGTAGCCGGAATCAGGGCTGAACATCGTCCGCTGAATCGAGACGCGGATCGATCCAGCCCATCCAGTAGGGCCCCGGCTCGGGCATTAAAGCCGTTCCCGCCGCAAGGCAGAAGGTCACGTACTGACCGCTGTAGCGGCTGAGATCGAGCTCAACCCGTTTGAAGGGCTCGCGGCGGGGGAGATCGCGCACATCGAAGGTTTCGGAAAAGACCACCTCGCGCTGATTATGGCGATCGACGTACATATTGAACCGCACCCACTCGCCGGCTCCGTAATCACGCTCGGGGACGTCGATCGCCAGGCTGGCGGACAAACGAGCGTTGGTTGGCATGATGAGATCGTACTGGGCTTCGAGGTAATGGGCCTCGCGCCCGGAGAGCGCCACCACGCGGCGTCCGTTCCATTCAGTCTGAACGATGCGTCCTTCGATGACGGGGGCTTCGGGATTGCGGTCGAGCGCGCGCATGTAGTGAGCCGTATCGTCCCACAAGTCGTATAGTTCGGGGGCCTCAAAGCGAAAGATGCGGATCTCGCCGACTTCGTCATTCACCGGATCGTCGAGCAGTTTCTGATCGAAGACGCGGCCCGCCAGCGTGGTGAACCGCGTGGGATGGGTAATCGGGTTATGGATCATGTTCTTGACGTAGGTGGTGTAATACGTCAGGCGCTCGGCCTTCATGTATTCCATCATGTTAAACCAGTGGGGCGCGAAATCGCTGAAGTTTTGCAGGTAGGGGAAAATGTCGGGATTGATCAGGCCGCCTTCATCTTTGCAGTAGCGTTCGCTGTAAGCGCCGATCACGCCCAGCCCGGTGCTGCCCAGCAGCAGGCGCGCCGATTCAGGCGTATTTTCACGCAGCCAGCGGGCGGCCTGCATGCGAACGCCCTGACGCTCAACCACGTTGAAATGGTGATAATCGAGGTCATAAGGCAGGCGCTCGAACACGGTGGTCATGATGACGTACAGCATGGGTGCGGCGAACGCCAGCGCCGCCAGATTACGCGCCCAGCAGCGCCGCGACGGGGTTGCGATCCACCGCGCCGCCCAATCGATCAGCGCCGACAATGCGAAGGCGCCCTCAACGAAAAACAGAACGATGAGCACCTGCACGTAGCGCGCGGCGTACCCGCCGAACTGGGCGCTGGTATGAAACGCGGCGCCGTACATCACCGGCAGCAGAAAAAAGGAAAACATCACGGTGCGCGCCGCGAAGCGGCGCGGATCGATGGCGCTCGATCCACAACGGAAACAGAATAGCAGCAGCGAGAACACGCTCAGGGCGAGAAGAATGCAATACGAAGCCTGAGTCGGGTCCTGATAAATCACCGCTTCGTACCCTTTGGTCATTGAGAAGAAGCCCTCGCGGATCTTCTTGCCGATGGGCCAGCCGGTGAAATCATTGTGCGACAGCAGTTTTCCATAGAAGGTGGTGGGCAGCCACAAACCGCTGTGATAATAGACGTACAACTCATACGGCAGCACAACCATCAGAAACGCGGCGACGAAATATGCCGCGTGGATCAGTAATGGCTTCCATCCGCGTTCGCCGCCGGCGGGACGAATGATGAACGGGGACGTTAAAAGGAAAAACAGATAGCCGCACGCGACGAGAAGCCCCTCGGGCCGAGTGAGATACAGCAGCCCGCACAATAATCCGCGCCAGGCGGGATGCAGCCGCGTCATCAGCAAGCCGCCGAACGACGCCAGCGTCATGAAGTGAAAAAGCGTGGTCTCAAGCCCGGCGGGTCCGGTAAAATAAAACGCTCGGCAGGCGGCGACGCCCCACCCGCAAAACGACGCCAGCGTCAGGTTACGGGTTTCAGCGTAAACCACGCACTGAATGAGTATCACCAGCGCCAGATGAGCGCCCGCGCCGGCCACCTGCATGGCGGTGATGGCGTCCCAGAAAGGCGTCACGCTGTGGAGAAAGCCGCAGAGCACGGCGTAAAGAAAACTGGTGACGCCGAAGCTGATCTCGCCCGGGTTGAAGCTGAGGCCCTGTCCGGCGGCGAGGTTTTTGACGTATTGCAGATAGATGTAGCCGTCATCCAGCGGCAGGCCATGCGCCTTGCTGTAAAAACGCCACTCGAAATACAGCGCGAGCAGCACCGGCGCCGCGAACAGACCGCGCCGTAACCCGGTCTGAATCGCGCGGCGGCCGAGGCGCCGAGGCGATTGGGCGGAATCTGATTGAGATTGATTCAGTGCGTTGGATTCCAACGGTTCACCCGTCATAATTCCATGGTTATGCCGTGAACGATCTTATAAGACAGGCATTACTGTAGCATTCGGCGGGGTGGATGGAGAGTGAGGGAAGCGGCGCCGTTTCATTTCCCGCCGGAAATTTATACCATACCCGGACGGGCGCGACGCCCGAATCGAAACTCATGGAAGACGGGATGAATCCTCTCCTGACACGGACGCTTGCCTACGCCCTTTTCACCGCCGTCACGGCGCTGGCTTGGGCCGCGGGCGAAGCCGGCGCGGCGGCGGGTCCGTTGACGCCGTTCTGGTTCGAGGCGTTCGCGCGGGCGGGGGCCGTTCTGCTCGCGGCGGGCGCCGTGGCTGAGCTGGGGCGGGCGGCCGCACGGATCCAGTCTCCTCGCGTACGGGCGTTTTTCCGCGAAGCGTGGGCGCCGCTGGCGCTGGCGGCGGTTTCAGCAGCGATGTTCCATCGATTCTGGGCCCCGGGGTTTCCCGTCACCATCGATCATACCAGCGTGATGCTGCGGTTTTATCTGACCGAGTTGGCCCTGATCAAGCAGGGGACGCTGTTGCCCTGGTCGGGTTCGATCGGCGCGGGGATTCCCCTGAACGACCTGTACCCCCCCGGCGCGGCGCTTTTGTATTGCGGGCTGCGGGCGTTGACGTTTTACACGCTGGGTCTGGCGGCGGCGTATAAGCTGCTTCTCACGCTGACTTGGGCGTTCTTCGTGGGGGCGGCTTACGTCATCGCACGGCGCTGGTTCGGAGTGGCCGCGGGGTTTTTGACGGGGCTGATTCTGACGCTGGACCCGCTCAATCATTTCGTCTTTTTTCATTGCGGCGGTTATTCGCAGGAGCTGGATACCGCGCTGATTTCGATCACAGTGGTTTACCTCGCCACGCTCATGCACGGCGGCGCGGGGCGCCCGCGCATGGCCGGGCTCGCCCTGCTCATCATGGCCGCGTTGCTGATCCACGTATTCGCGCTGCCGGCGCTGATGCTGTTTGGAGGCGCGATGGCGGCGGCGGCGTGGTTGCAAACGCGCAACACGCCGGTCTATCTGCACCGTCAATGGCGAAATCTGCTTTTTTTCGCATTGGGATTCGGATTGACCGCCTGGTGGCTGGTTCCCTTCATCGCCAGCAGCCGATGGACGCAACCCTATGGCATGATGCCGATGAACCTCGGCGTATTCGCGATTCGGCTTTTGAGCGGACATCTGAACGCCAATTTTCTGCCCATCGCGAATCTGTTCATCATCGCCGCGCTGGCGTGGGGCGCGTTTTCGGCGCGGCGCCCCGTCGCGCTGATCGCGGCGGCGGGGCTGTGCGGCTTCATTCTGGACGAGGGGAAATACGAACTGCTGTTCAGCCCGAAGGCGGCATACGTATTTTCGCACGTGCCCGCGCACCGGTTCTGGGAATGTTCGTATTATCTGGGGGCGATTCTGGCGGGCGGCATGACGAAGAACCTGCTGGAGCGAGTTGGCCCGATGACCGCCGTCTTCGCCCGCAAAATCGCGGGAGAGCATCCATCCATCGGCGGGCAAACCGTCCGCCTCTGCGCCCTGGCGGCGGCGCTGGCGTTTACGCTTCCTCTGATTCGCGAGATGGCCCATCAGTACCAGGCGTTACGCGATCCTTTTCCGATCTCCACCTCGGAAACCGACGCCGTGTACCAGGAACAATACCTTCACGCGGTGCAGTGGATCGACGCGCAAGGCTTCGAACCGGTCAATGAAGACGATCTCGCCATGCCGCTGCTCTACCCCAAAGTGGGGGTGGAACACGCGGCGTTCGGTTCGACGCTTCCCTTCACGCGGGGCTGGCCCATTGTCGGTCCGCAGTACATGCCCACCATGATCGCCGACACCCGCTCGACGTGGCTCGATTTAACCGCGCCCGGGCTGAGCGGGATGAAATACCTGATCTGTAACGTGACGGCGTTTGAGTGGTGGCCGTTTCAACAGATGAAGACGTTAGACCTGAACGAAACCGGACGCTGGGAGTCGATCGGCGCTTACCAGGCGCCCGGATACCGCGCCCAACCCTGGGAGATTCTCAATGCGCCGGGCGCCACGGTAGAGTTAACCGGTCAGGAACCCGGCCGGATCTCGTTTCACGTCAGCGGGGTGGATGGCGGCGCCTGGTTGAGAGTCGGCGTAGCGCGGTATCGCAAATGGAAGGCTTTCGTCAATGGCGAACCCGCGCCCATTCAACAGTATATTCGTGCAGACGACCCGGCCGACGCGGGCCGGTATATCGCGTTCCAGACCGGGAACGGCAACGTGGAACTGCGTTACGCGGCGGAATGGATCGACTACGCGGGATACGCCGTCTCGATCATTTCCGCGCTGATTCTGATCGCCGCGATGGCATCAAACGGCTCGTTCAGGATGATGGAAGGCCGCGCACGCACTCTGAAACGCCTGAGGCGGCTCATTCTGTCGAAACGCACGGCGCGCTGGGCGAGCGGCGTCCTGATCGCGGCGGCGATCGCCGGGACGGCCTGGCTGATCGTTACGCGGCACGGGAGCGAAACACGCGCCTGGTACGTTGACGTCTCCACCGACCGGGTCGGCAAAAGCGACTGGGCGCCCGATCAGTTGCGCGATCTGGAATTCGGCGTGTGGCTCGGTCCGGATTGCCTTGGCAAAACGCTTGACTCGATTGATCTGGTTGAGGAACCGGTCCCCGCCGGGAGGATGATAACCAACATGTGGACGACCAGGACGAGTCAGGTCACGTGGAAACTGTTGCCGCTCGCGATCGGCGAAGAGCCGACGAAATGGGTGAAGTACGGAGCCCCCATGAACGTAACGATCGATCGACCGGTGCGATTGCGGCTGTACGCGGCGAATCCCTATTTCGGCGACTACATCCCGGACGGGACTATGATGCGAATTACGCTGCGTTTCCACGACGGCTCGGAGAGAATCCTGAAGTGCGCGTTGCGCCCGCAGGGGTATCCCAGTTAGAGATCGTATTGAACATTAAAAAATCCGCGTGGTATTCGGATCGATCTTTACCATGAATTGAAAATCGCTTTGGGATCCGAACGTCTTTTAGAAGACGCGATCAGACGCGCGATGGAATCTGAACCTTGATGAGCCGGAAATCGGAAACCCAACTGTTATTGGCGCTGATCGTGGGCCTGCTGGCGGTGATTCTGTTCAAGACCGCGTGGCTGTGCGACGACGCCTTTATCACCTACCGGACGGTCGACAATTTATTTCACGGATACGGCTTGCGCTGGAACGTGGATGAGCGCGTACAGGCGTACACGCATCCGTTGTGGATGTTCGTCATCGCCTTCGGGCGATTGATAACCGGCGAGACGTATTACGCCGCGATTCTCACCTCGATCGGGCTCACCCTGTTCGCCGTGCTGTACGCCGCGTTCCGCCTCACGGCGAGCGAAGGCGCGGCGCTGCTGGTATTGGCGATGTGCATACTCTCCAAAGCCTTCATCGACTATGGGACCTCCGGTCTGGAGAATCCACTGTCTTACGCCCTGATGGCGCTCTTCTGGGGGCTCTATCTGAGCGGCGAGCCGACGCCGCGCACCCTGTTCAGGCTGTCGCTGCTGGCGTCGCTCATCACGCTGAACCGCATGGACGAAATTCTGATCGTGGCGCCCGCGCTGGCGCACACGTTTTACCGGAACCGGAGTTGGAAACACGCCGGGCTGGCGGCGCTGGGCTTTACGCCGTTCATCGCATGGGAAGCGTTTTCGGTGGTCTATTACGGTTTTCCTTTCCCTAACACGGCCTACGCGAAGCTCGGCAGCGGCCTGCCGCAGGCGTGGCTGCTCGAACACGGTTTTCAATACCTGATGAATTCACTGCGGCGCGATCCGGTCACGCTGACGGTGATCGCCGGCTTTATCGCGCTGGCGTGCATGACGCGCGATACGCGGCGCGGCGCGCTGGCGGCGGGAACCGTGTTGTACCTGGCGTACATCGTCAAGGCGGGCGGCGATTTCATGAGCGGGCGCATGCTGTCGGTACCCTTCTTCTGCGCGGCGCTGGCCTGGGGGCGCGAGCAGGCGGATCCGCGCGCATGGCGGCTGTGGGCGGCGCTGGCGGTTTTGATCGCGCTGGGCTTCGCGGCGCCGAATCCTTCGTTTTTAAGCGGTGTGGAATACGGCATCAATATTAACAAGCCCATCGACGACTATGGCATCGCCGACGAACGCGCCGAGTATTACCAGCGAACCGGACTGATGAAGGTTCCTGTTGGAGAGAAATTCTCCTCGGAATGGATGGTGAAATTCGTCAGGGAGACCCGCGCCCACGAAGGCGACATCATCAAACAGGGCAACATGGGGCTGATGGGATTTTACGGCGGGCCGGAAATTCACTTCGTCGACGTATTCGCGCTGACCGACCCCCTGCTGGCGCGGCTGCCGGCGCGGCGCGATTTTCACCAGCGCATCGGCCATTTCTGGCGTATGGTTCCCGAAGGCTACATCGAGACCATACGAAGCGGTGAGTTGAAGTTTCGAGACCCGAACCTGGCGAAATATTACGAAAAGCTGCGGCTCATCACCAGCGGGCCGTTATTTTCGGCGGCGCGATGGGCGGCGATCGTCAAAATGAACCTGGGGCTGTATTCACACTGGATCGACCGCGAATATTACCAGAGCGAGCCGTGGAGCACGATCACGCTGGACGATCTGAGCCGGCGTCTGCCAAATGAAATCGACTGGGACCATGAGGATACCTTCGTTTTCTTCGAGGATGGACTCACAATTAACCTGGGCGGGGTTCATCACGAACCCTGGATCGAAATCAGCCTCGACAGCAACGACCTTTATACAATGCAATACCGCCGCGGCGGTGACACCCTACTGGAGACGCCCGTTCCCGAAAATCCGGCCGTAAAGCGCGGCATGGCGTCGCGCGTATTCGCGGTTCCACCGGAGGTATCGGAGGGCGGGTACGACCAGATCCGAATTCTGCCGAAAGAAGGCGACGACGCCTTCTCGATCGGCCACCTGTTTTTATACGACGACAAACCAGAAGGAGACGCACCATGAAAGTACTTGTCACCGGCGGCGCGGGATTCATCGGCTCGCACATCGTGGATGAACTGGTCGAACGCGGCCATCAGGTCCGTATCTTCGACAACCTCGATCCACAGGTTCACCCCAATCGCGAAAAACCCGCCCATCTCAACGCCGAGGCGGAATTCATCCAGGGCGACGTGCGCGACATGGACGCGCTGGAAAGCGCGCTGAAAGGCCAGGAGATCGTCTTTCACGAAGCCGCCGCCGTCGGCATGGGGCAATCGCAATACCAGGTCAAGCATTACGTCGACGTGAACACCGGCGGAACCGCCAACCTGCTCGACCTGCTGGCCAACACGAATCATTCCGTTCAGAAGATCATCGTGGCGGCGTCGCAGTCGAGCTATGGCGAAGGGCTCTGCGCGTGCCCCGAACACGGGGCCGTCAAGCCGGAGTTCCGTGAAGAAGAACAACTGGCCAGCGCCCGCTGGGAGCATGAATGCCCGCACTGCGGCGCGGTGATGGACCCCGTCCCCACGCCGGAGTCAACGGCTCAGGACTGCCGCGCGATCTACGCCATCACCAAGCGTGATCAGGAAGACATGACGCTCAGCATCGGGCGGACGTACTCGATTCCCGCGGTGGCGTTGCGTTATTTCAACGTGTTCGGCCCGCGCCAGTCGCTGTCGAACCCCTACACCGGCGTGATCGCGATCTTTATGAGCCGGCTGGCCAACGGAAATCCGCCGGTGATTTATGAAGACGGTCTGCAATCGCGCGATTTCGTCTCGGTGCATGACGTGGCGCAGGCGAACCTGCTGGCGATGGAAAAAGACGAGGCGAACTACCAGGTATTCAACCTCGGCACGGGCAAGATGACCCCGATCAGGGAAATCGCCGAAACACTGGCGAAGATTTACGATTCGCCGATTCAGCCCGAGATCACCGGCAAGTACCGCAAGGGCGATACGCGCCACTGTTACGCCGATATCTCGAAGATTCAGTCGCGGCTGGGTTATCAGCCGCGCGTCTCGCTGGAAGATGGAATGCGGGAGATCATTGAATGGTCGCGCACCGTCGAAGCGAAAGACCTGTTCGACGCCGCCTCGCAGGAGCTGGCGAAGCGGGGACTGGTGTAATCTTCGAGACGAGATGTATATAGGAAATCAAAAAGGCTCCCCGGGTGTGGGGAGCCTTTTTTCAATTCGATTCAAAAAATTCGGCGTCTGTTATGCGTTGTTCAAGCGGTAGCCGATGTCGCGGCGCAGGTATTTTCCTTCGAAGGTAATCAGATCCGCCGCCGCGTAGGCGTTGGCGCGGGCTTCGTCAAACGTCGCGCCCAGCCCCGTCACCGCCAGCACGCGGCCGCCCGCAGTGACGGTTTTTCCGTCCTGGGTTTCCGTGCCCGCGTGAAAGACGATGGCTTTGCCGTCCATCTCGTTTTTCACCCGGTCGAGGCCTTCGATGACCTTGCCTTTTTCATACGAGCCGGGGTATCCGCCCGAGGCGAGCACCACCGTCATCGCGCATCCCGACGCCTTGATGACGCGGTCTTCGCCGAGCGCCCCCGTGGCCGAGCCCATCAGCAGCGGGAACAGGTCTTCTTCGATGACGGGCAGAACCGCCTGCGTCTCGGGATCGCCGAAACGGCAGTTGAATTCGATCACGAACGGCTTGCCTTCGTGTATCATCAGGCCCGCGTACAACAGTCCACTATACGGACAGCCTTCCGATTCCATACCGCGAACGGTGGGCTTGAGTACGGTTTCGATGATCTCGTTCATCAATTCATCGGTAGCGAGGGGGACCGGGCTATACGCGCCCATGCCGCCGGTGTTGGGGCCGGTATCGCCTTCACCGATGGGTTTGTGATCCTGCGCGGGGGGCAACACCACCAGGTTTTTGCCGTCGGTGATCGCGAAGACCGACAGTTCGGGGCCCTCAAGGCGTTCTTCCACCACGACGGTCTGGCCGGATTCGCCGAACGCTCTTTCAACCAGGCAGAGATCAATGGCGGCGGCGGCTTCTTCAGGCGTACTGGTGACGATGGCGCCCTTGCCCGCCGCCAGACCGTCAGCCTTTACCACGCATCGCTTGCCGCGTTCAGCCAGCAGGCTGACGAAGGCCTTCGCCGCGCCGGGATCGGTAAACGATTCGAACTCGGGCGTGGGGACGCCGTATTTTTTCATCAGCTCGCGCGCGAAGCGCTTTGAACTCTCGATGCGCGCCGCCCGCTGCGAGGGACCGAACGCCGTGACGCCCTCGACCCGGCAACAGTCCGCCAGCCCCAGCGCCAGCGGCGCCTCGGGGCCGATCACCACCAGCGCGCTGCGCTCGACCAGCGAAAACGAGGCGATATTGCTGACCGAATCGGACGACATCGGCACGCGCCGGGCCAGTTCGGCCGCGCCCGCGTTGCCGGGGATGCTCCAGATATCGCTGATTTCATCGGACTGATTCAACTTCCAGATCAGCGCATGCTCGCGTCCACCGCCGCCCACGACGATGACGTTTTTAGGCCGCTTGCGCATGGTTTTCTCCAATCTTGACGGAAACTTGTTCAATACGCGCAAGCATAGTAACTCAGCCCGCGTCATCGACCAAGGATCGCCTCACCCTAGTGAAAGCCTTCAATCTCGGCTACAAATTTGAAAAGACGTTACGCCACGGCAGCAGGAGATCAACCACTACGATTCCACACGGGACTCAATGTTTCGCTTATGAATAACCGTTCGGTCTTACCCGTCGTATTTTTCACCGTATTCCTCGATCTGCTCGGTTTCGGGATTCTCATCCCGCTTCTCCCTTACGTCGCCGTCGACTATGGGGCCTCGCCTTTCATGGTGGGCCTGCTAATGACGTCGTACTCGCTGGCCCAGTTTTTATTCGCGCCGCTGTGGGGCGCGATATCGGACCGGGCGGGGCGGAGGCCGATTATTCTGCTGAGTCTGGCGGGCTCGACGGCGGGGTACCTGATTTTCGCATACTCACACACGCTGACCGGCCTGTTCATCTCGCGCATTCTGTCCGGCGTGGCGGCCGCCAACATCTCGACCGCCAACGCGATCATCGCCGACGTGATGCCGCCCGAAAAACGCACCAAGGGCATGGGCATGGTGGGCGCGGCGATCGGGCTGGGCTTCGTCTTCGGCCCGGCGATGGCGGGCGTCTTTGTCGGCGAACATAATTACACGCTTCCCTTTCTGATCGCCGCCGGTCTGTCGGGTCTCGATTTCTGCATGGCGGCTTTCATGCTGCCCGAAACCAAGCGCGCCGACGTGGAGTCGCCGGTTCGCAAGCGGTATTCATGGGGGCTGATTTCAAGCGCGCTCGGCATGCGCTGCGTACCGACGCTGCTGTTGACCTCGCTGCTGTATTACATCGCGTTTTCAGCGATGGAGAGCACCTTCGCGCTGTTCGTGCTCGACCAGTTCGGCTGGAACGCCCGCACCAACGGCCTGGTGCTGTTCGGCGTGGGGCTGGTGATGACGTTCATCCAGGGCGGCATGGTGGGGCGCGTCTCGAAGCGGCTGGGCGACTTTAACGTATTGACGATGGGCGTATTCGGCGTCTTCGCGGGGCTGATGCTCATCAGCGAATCGCAAACGCCCACGATGTTTCTCACCTCGGTGTTCATCATGTCGGTCAGCGCCGGGTTCGCCTCGCCCGCGCTGGTCAGCCTGATTTCGCAGTTCAGCGCTCAGGAAGTTCAGGGCGGCATGCTGGGGCTGAATCAGTCGATGGCCAGCATGGGGCGTATTCTCGGGCCGTTGCTCGGCACGGCGTTGTTCGGTGCGGCGGGCGCGCATTCGCCTTTCGCGGCGGGCGCGACGCTGGTCGGCATCTCGGCGGCGCTGGTTCTGGCCGTGCGGAAATCGCAGGCGTCCGCGAACGCCTGACAATCTTTTTTAACCCGTCAATTTTCTTCAGTGAGCCATTCCGGCTCAGCCGGCCATAAACGTTTCCGCATAACGTGAAAGTATTTATTCACTGATTCGTATATACATAACGCAATCGCGACTGAATTCATGGGCATTTGCACGTTTTTTGCGTAACAATCCGAGCGTGAGTTCCGTTAAAAAAAGCGAACAAAACACGGCGGCCTCACGACAAAAACAGTTCTTAAATCCTCTCCGTCTTCTGGAGACAAAAACGAGGAAAACGATGATATTCGATCCGATGTACATGCTGATCACCCTGGCCATCATGGCGATGATGGGGCTGGCCAGCAAAGGCGTACAGGCGACCTTCGCGCGTTACAGCCAGGTTCCGATTCGCAGCGGGATGAACGGCGCCCGCGCGGCGCGATACATTCTCGACGCCAACGGATTGCAGGACATCCGCATCGAACGCGTGGCGGGCGAACTGACCGACCACTACGACCCCAGTTCTCGCGTGCTGCGCCTTTCGAGCGTGGTATACGATCAACCGTCGGTCGCCTCGGTCGGCGTCGCGGCGCACGAAGCGGGCCACGCCCTGCAGGACAAAGTGGGTTACCTGCCGTTGAAACTGCGTCAAGGGTTTTATCCGCTGGCGATGACAGGCTCACAACTGGGTATGATTCTGATCATGGCGGGTATTTTCCTGCAATTCGCGATGGGACAGTTCGGCATCATGCTGGGCATCGCCGGCGTGTTGTTCTACGCGATGTCGGTGCTGTTCACCATCATTACCTTGCCGGTTGAGTTCGACGCCAGCCGCCGCGCGATGGTCTGCCTGAATCAATACGGCATCGTCACGTCGGAAGAACACGCGGGTACCGGGCGAGTGTTGCGCGCCGCCGCGCTGACCTATGTCGCCGCCGCCATCGGCTCCATCCTGATGCTACTGTATTACGCCTCGTTCTTTATCGGAGGCCGGCGCGACTAAGCCGTTCGTTCCAATAATTCCACACACAAACCGAGGGGGATCGCGTTGCGCGGTCCCCCTCATGCTTTCCGCGCTTTTACGATATCGTTGCATCGGTTCGCGGTGTTTTTCTATTTCTGATTATTTTCGTTTTTTGAATTACGAAAACACGAAGCAAAAGAAAAACACGAGAAAAGCAGATAAATTACGCAAGAGGGACGCGCTCGTTTCGAATTCGTGGTTCTTGTTGGTCTCGAGATTTTTGAATCACGAAAGCACGAAGCAAAAGAAAAGCACGAAAAAATCCTTTAATGCTGTTATTCGTGGAATTCGTGTCTTTTCGAGTTTTCGTGATTCAATACGGACTGAACTCAACAAGATCAAGAATGCAAGAATGAGAAACATAAACCAAATACAACGTGGTTCATTTCAAACAGAAAGATCATGAGCCAAGGTAGACATGAATTCAACGATGGCACATCGGAAATCATCGCCGCCGCTCTTGAAGTCCATAACACGCTCGGGCCCGGTTTTCAGGAAGTGATTTATCAACGAGCTCTGTTTTACGAACTGGCTTTCCGGGGAATCGAGTTTTCACGCGAAGCGGAAATAACCGTTTTTTATAAAGGCAAAAAAGTGGGGAAAAAGCGAGTGGATTTTTTTGCCGGCGCCTGCCTGATTGAGATCAAAGCCAAAGCCGCGCTCGAGGATGTCGATTTCATTCAAACTCTCTCGTATTTGCGCGCCGCAGAAAAAAATCGGACTTCTTCTCAACTTTGGAGCAAAAAAGTTGGAAATCAAACGAATCGTAAACTAAGACTGAATATTCGTGGAATTCGTGTCTTTTCGAGTTTTCGTGAATCAATGCAGACAAAGCTCCCATGCCTAAACGCCCCCAACAATCGATGAATAAACCGCGTAACGCCAAGGCGCCTTCGCCCGCCCGAACGCTGGCGCTGCAATGGCTCGACGATTGTCTCTCGCGCCAGGTCACCCTGCTCGACGCCGCCAGCGACGTGGACGACGAGGCCTTCGATTCGCGCGATTCAGCCCTCGCGCGCGAAATCACCCGGGGGACCTGCCGCTGGCTGGGGCGCGTCCGCTTCGCCCTGCGCCGTTTCGCCAAACAGTGGGATGCCCTGCCGCCGATCGTTCAACGGATACTGGAACTTTCGGCGTACCAGTTGCTCTTTCTCGATCGCGTCCCCGCCTACGCGATCGTATCCGACGCGGTCGAACTGACCCGCGCGAATCGGCTGGGCGGCCTGTCGAAAGCAGTGAACGGCATTCTGCGCTCGCTCGATCGTGAAAAAGCGAATCTCAAATGGCCCGCTCCAGGCGATGGCGCCATCCCCTATTTAACCGTCACGCAGTCGCACCCCGGCTGGCTGGTCAATCGCTGGATCAAGTTGTGGGGCGAACAAAAGGCGCGCGCGCTGTGCGAATATAACAACACCCGCGCGCCGCTCTCATTGCGGCTGCGGGTTCCACGCGGCGAAGCGGAGGCGATTTTAAACGAAAACGGCGTTCGGTTTTCCGCCGACGACCGTTTTTTGAACAGGATCGAAATCGGCGACGATTCGGTAACGCCCTGGCTGTTTGAGCAAACCGAATGGGTCGTGCAGGACGGCGCCGCCATGCTGGCGGCGGCCGCGGCGGGCGCTCAGCCGGGCATGCGCATCTGGGACGCCTGCGCCGCCCCCGGCGGCAAGGCGTTCGCGCTGGCCGACGCCCTGCGCGGCGAGGGAAGCCTGCTCGCCACCGACCGAGCTGAAGCGCGGCTGCGCCGGCTGGAGAGCGAGCGCCTCGGGCTGGGGCTTCGCTGCATCGAAACCCGGGTCTTGGACATCCTGAAGGATGACCTACACTTTCAGCAACCGTTCGATCTGGTGGCCGTCGACGCGCCCTGCACCGGATGGGGCGCCTTCCGGCGTCATCCCGATTTGCGCTGGCGGCTCGACCCCGGCGATTCGCAACGGCTGGGCGATCAGGCGCTCGCCATGCTGGAACGATGCGCGGCGGCGGTGAAACCCGGCGGTGCGCTGATATACTCAACCTGCACGCTCTCGCCCGCCGAGAACGAACAGGTGGTCGAGCGTTTTATTCAACGCAATGAGTCATTTACGATCGAGCCGCCCACGGCGGCGATTCCATCGGCGTTTCTGGACCGTCTCGACGAGCGCGGCCTGTTGACCATTCAGCCCGCCGAAACGGGGCTCGACGGCGCGTTCGCCGCCCGGTTGCGGCGACGGGGACCATCAAACGATTTTCGCGGAAAGGCATAACCGCCCGTGATGAGAATCATCCGTTTTTTCGCTCGCCTGATCGGAAATTTCATGATCGGCGTCACCATGCTGGTGTTATTGATGGCCGGCATGGGGCTGGGCGGATTTTTTCTGCTCGATTATCTGATTCAAGGCGAGACGGTGGCGGTGCCGCGCGTGGTGGGTATGACCAAGGCCAAGGCGATCGAGACCCTGACCGAGGCTGAATTACAGGTCGCCGTGCCGATCGACGAGGTCATTGACGAAGAGACGCCGCCCGACATCGTGATCGAACAATGGCCTTACCCCAACAGTTCGGTCAAAATCGGCCGGCGCATTCAGATCACCGTCAGCCAGGGGCCGCGCCTGGCTATGATTCCAGACGCGGTGGGCGGGAATGAAAACGACGTGGGATACGACCTGCGCAGCGCTCATCTCAACATCAACCAGCGCGCCGCCGTGTTTAATTCGCTCCACCCCGAGGGCGAAGTGCTGGCGCAGGACCCCGAGCCGGGCGCCCGGCTGGTACCGGAAAAGGCGGTCAGCCTGCTGGTCAGCCTCGGCCCCAAGCCGCCCGATTACGTCATGCCGAATTACGTCGGCATGGACATCGACGATGTGCTTGATCCCGGCTCGCCCAAGCCGTTTCAGCTGAGCAAGGAAAGCGTGAGTTACACCCAGACCAACGATCCATCGCAATGGGGCCGGGTGCTCGAACAGCGGCCCAACCCCGGCGCGCGGGTCGCTTCAGGCGAGCGCGTGCTGCTGACCGTGGCTTCCAGCGGGCAGAAAGTCGTCGAACAGCAGATCGTGCATATCCGCTTCCAAACGCCGCCTCCCACCACGCTGCACCCTGACGAGCGGCTGGCGTTGTTGATCTGGGACTCGCGTACCACCGATCCCAAGTCGCCCACCATTGTTCCAGTCGACATCAAAAACTGGGAAACCTCCATCGATATGTGGGCTCCGGTCTTCGGCAACGCGCGCGTGGTGCTCTCCGCGATCGCCAGTTCGACCGAAGCGGTGACGTACCGCGAACTGGACGAGCAGAAATTTGAATTCAACCAGTGAGGCCCCGTTGGGCCGTGATAGTTGATTTATCAGGACATCGAATTCAGGCGGATCACAGATAAATCCCTATAAACCGGCTAGATAATAAAAAAAGTTATTAAAATCCATCTTTATAAATTCACTTTATAAACCAGCGTGATATACTATCAGACAGAGGAGCAAACGGTCTTCCCTCCGATTCTCCCAATTTGGGCAAAATAATAATTGACAATTTCAATTAAGATATTAATATAATTTCTAATTCCTGATTGCCCAAACAGGAAAACATCGCATCTTTGAGAGGTTTCATCATGGCGAATGAACGTCCCACCCGAATGACCATCCTTTGTCTGCTTAAGAAAAACGGAAAGATGACCGCCAAACAGGTTGGCGAAGCGTTAGGCGTAACCTCAATGGGCGCGCGCCAGCATCTGACCGCGATGGAAAAAGAAGGCGTGCTCGATTCAGAGTTCGTCCGGCAGAAAGCGGGGCGTCCCGCGTTGTATTTCAAACTCACTCCCCGTTCCGACAAATTTTTCCCCCAGCAGTATAACGATCTGATCATCAATCTGCTCCGCACCATGGAAGAGATGGACGGCCGCGACAAGATCGGCCAGCTGCTCGACCAGCGCCGCAAAAAACTGAAAACCCAGTATGAATCGCGCATGAACGGCGGCGGAACCGACGAACGGATTCAAACCCTGAGCCAGCTACGCGATCAGGAAGGGTATATGACCAACCTGTCCGACCGGGACGGCTCGTTCGAATTCGTCGAGCACAACTGCCCGATTTCGCGGGTCGCGCATGAGTACCCCGAAATCTGCCAGCAGGAACTGGCGCTGTTCCGTGAGTTGATCGGGCTTCAGGTCGAGCGCGTCGACCACATGATCGACGGCGGTCACGCCTGCGTCTACAAGTTCGTCAAAGGGAACGGCAACGGCGGCTGCGTACACAAGTAATTCAACGCGGCGTTTGCAGACCTGATACGAAAAAACCATCGGGGCGGGATTTTTATTCCGCCCCGGTTTTTGTTTATGAAAAGGGAACTTCCCCTCACACGCCGATAAACTTGCTCCAGGCGCCGCCTGCTGATAGGATGCACCGAGTCAACGGCCGCAGGGCCGGGACGCGCGATTTGAACCATTTCAACGGGTTAAGGACGAAACAATGCCTCGTACGTTAATCACCGGCGGCGCGGGTTTTCTGGGATCGCATCTGGCGGATGAGTTGTTGCGCCGCG
>WGLV01000071.1 GCA_016125385.1 bacterium | reverse complement strand
GAAGTGGTTTCTTCGAGCGCTCCTTCAGCCGTACCGATCAGGTTGATGCCCTGCGAGGCGTTGGTGACGGCCTGGTTGAGGCCCTGGACCTGAGTACGCAGACGGTTGGCGACGGTCAAACCGGCCGCGTCGTCGCCCGCGCGGTTGATGCGCAGACCGGACGAAAGACGCTCGATCGACTTGGACAGCGATCGCTGCGACTTGTCGAGGTTCCGGTTTGCATTGACTGATGCGATATTGTTGGCGATTCTGGAAATAGACACGTCTTCTTCCTCCATGAACTTTCCTGAGCGGCATCCTTGCCGTCAGGCGTGGACAGGGGTGCGAAGCCGTCCACGTGTTCCTGCCTGAAGAATTCTTCTCCGTAATCCGCTCAGGCGGTTCCATTCGATCGACCGGGTGCGAAGCGTTCGATCCAATGGAGATTCACCTGCTGGTTCGCGGAACCGGAGTGGAGCCTCGGCTCCGTTCGACCGGTTCAGCCGCCCTGTGCGACTGGCCGTCATCTCGCGGCGTCTTATGGCGCGAATGAATTTCCTTCAAAATCGACGCCGCTTTTTCTCCGTATGACAATCAAAAATTCAATAACAGACCCAAGGTTGTCATTCCCGCTTGTTGGCAAAGGTATCGTCTTAAAAAAAATGGACTTTAAATTCCGAGTAAAAAAATTTCGCACGCATTGAACCGCCTTAACAAATTCACGGACAAAAAAATCCACCCGGATAACCCGGGTGGATACGTTTTTTTTCTCAGGCGATTCGGGTGAGTTTCGCGTTCAAGCACAGCCGATTTACAGGAATGAACTCAAATGCCCGACCACCGATTCTGAAGACTTCACGATGTTATCGCAGAGGAGCGCGGCGTCTTCTTTGGAGAAATAGCGCGTGAAGTACTCGTTATCAGTGATATAGACCATTTTCTCATTGAGGAAGTAGCGCCCGATGGGGGTCAGGAGACCGAAATTATTCATCGGTTCCATCTGCAGCAGATCGTACAAGGCCATGTCGTTCTTCAGGATTTCGAACACACGGGTCATGGTGGAAGGCCAGTCGTCGGACAGAGTGCGCCGCAACGTATCGGTTTCCTGCGCAAACAAGAGCGCGGCGCCGCACGCTTCACGAATCACCTGAATCTGGTAATTTTTTTCACGCAACGCCTGCCGCGCCTTGTCGAGCGCCTGTGGATCGGACTGGCGGGTCTGCATGAAATTTCCGACGAATCGCGCCGCCCAGGCGAACTGGTAATTGCGTTCGCACCGGTATAACAGGTACGACCAATGGTCTTTGGGGACGACCACGTCCGGCTTGATCTCGCCGGGCCGCTCGATTTTTTTAGCGAAAAGCCGCAAACGGCCGCAGACCTCAGCCATGTGATTGCGAAAGCCGGATTTATACAGCAGATAGATCAGCGAGTGAAATGAAAACAGCGTTTTCTGTTTTGCGGTGAAGGTGATGTAACCGGCGCGGGGTTGAACGATCGGGTTTTCTGTTTCAACGAAAACGCCGCCGTCTTCTTTCAGCAATTCATAGGCTTTTTCAAGCACGCCCGCCGGATCGCCGATTTCATTGAGCGTTTCATAAATAAAAATCACGTCGTAGGGATCGGCGGATGGCGCTTCACCGTTCAGCAGGCTTTGCGCGGAGACGGCGGTGACATCCCAGCCTTTTTCCCGCAGCGGATTTTCAAACAGCGGCGCCGCCGCATACACTTCAAGCGCTCTTAAGGCGTTTCCGCCGTGCCCGCTGAATTGACGGAACCAGTCGATGGGTTCCATCGCGAGGTTGGGGTCCTGCGCGTTCATGGCGCCGAAACCACTGAAGTCGAAATTCGATTCGGCGACGGCGGCGGGGGGATTTTGAAAAATCGCGGCGCAATCGCGGCAGATGGAGAAATGCAACCGGCAATCGGGGGCCCAGTCTCGCATCAGCACGTCTTCGTTTTCCCAAAACCAGAACGAGTGATGACTGGCGCCTTTGCATACCGGACAAGTGACTGAATCCATGAGACGATCCTTTCGTATCGCGATGGGATCAAAAAAAACGGCCGCTCTTGAATGGAAAAGGGTTGAGCCCGCCGGAGCGGACCCAACCCCTCCTATCATAAAGTAACCGGGTGCGTCTGACTAGGAATTTCCTGTTCGCCGCCAAAGAATCGTTCGAGGTTCCCCAGGCGAAAATCACGTTAGCCTTGTGATTTTCGCCGATGTGGGCTCCATCCGATTCATTATCCGACGACCGCTTTAACCGCCGCCCTACCCCAGAAGCGAGAGAAACGATTGGGGGAGGAAGTTGGCCTGCGCCAGAACCGAGACACCCGCCTGCAGGAGGACCTGGTTCTGTGCGTACTTGCTCGATTCGAGCGCGATATCGGCGTCGCGCAGGCGCGATTCAGAGGCCTGAAGGTTTTCAGAGGCCACGCTCAGGTTGGCGATGGTGCCTTCAAGGCGATTGGTGGCCGCGCCGAGCAGCGAGCGGGTCCGGTTGATCTGATCGAGCGCTTCATCGACGATCGAGAGCGCTTCATTGACGCCGGAAACGCTGGTGATATTGATGTCCTGCACGGTTCGTCCAGAGCCTTTGCCGAAACCGAGCACATCGGAACGCAAGTCGCCGATGGAGGTTCGGAAGTTCTGTTTGGCAAAGGCGCCGATCTGGAAATTGACCGAGTGGTTGATGACGGAGATCAGAATCGTCGTGCCTGGGTCCTGATCGTCGGGATTCTTGGTGATATCGAGGATTCCGTCGAAATCGACTTGCAGAACGCGAGCCACGCCGCTCTTTAACGATCCATCATCGATGAAGACCACGTCCTGGGCGCCGTTCTGGAAGGTGACGGCGGGGCCGCCGTTCAGGCTACCGACGAATTCCTGACCTTCGACCTTGAGGATGTCCGTTCCGACCTTGAGGTTGGACCCAACGCGGAATGTCACCTCACCCTGCACTTCACCTTCACGGCTGACGGGCGGCCCGTAGGCGGTAATCACATCGCCCGCCTTGGCGCGAACGGCATCGCCGCCATTGACCCGGATGGTCGCGCTTTCGGAGAAGCCTTCACGAATCAGTTCGGCGCGATCGGTAATGGTGTACGCCGGAGTGGGTGTGGTGGTTGAGTCGTTGAACGTAAGCGTGAACGAGAGTTGAGAATTATCACGGCCCAGATCGTCGACGAGAGTGAGTACGCCTTTTGACGAGAGGGTGAAGAGTCCGGTTTCAAAACGCGTCAGTTTTCCGTTGTTGCCGTTACCTGTGCCATAAAAGCGGGTTCGGTAGTTCATTTCACTGATCAGGCCAGAGAGTGAACTGAACTGGAAATCGACCAGGTTGGTGTCAGCCGTGGTCTGGTTGGCGAAGGTATACGTGGTCTGGAAAGTGGTTCCATCGGCTTCGACGCCGCGCATGGTGATGGTATCGCCGTTGCTGATCGAAACGCCGCCGGTATAGGTGCCGTTGACGAATGTTCCGTTCAGTTGAAGGCCGCGCGAAGTATGGGTCAGCGACGTGGTACGGCCGATCAGGTTGCCGGTATGATCGCGGAAGATCACCGTGCCGTCGACCTGGCGCGCCTGCGCGCCCTGAACGTCTTCCACGGCGATTTCAAACTCGCCGGAGGTAAAGGTCGAGCCGGTGATGGCGGCGACGTTGTTGCCGACCTGGCCCTGTCCCTTAAGAACCGAGTTCGTGCCGATCTCGCCGGAGCGCGTTACGCCCACCGCCTGAGACAGCAAGGTCCCGTTACGGATGATGCGTACGCTCAGGCTGGACTGGTTGATGACTTCGCTGCTGCTCTTGAGCAGAATCCGGCCCGTGTTGGCGCCCGTGGTTCCCATCACGGCGTCGGTCTGGAACGACGTGGGGACCGTTGCGCTTCCGAACACGGAGGTTTCAGCGTTGTTGATGGAGGAGTTAATTGTGGATACCAGCCCCGCCAGCGAGAGGGTCGTGCCCGTGGAGAGAACGGTGCTGACCGCGCCAGTGAACTTGGTCACGCCGTCTGACAACACGCCTTCAAACGTCACGACGTCGCCCCGGGCGACCGAGACTCCGTTGAAGAAGTTGCTGGCGATATTACCCGCGCCCAGCGCGGTTCCCCCCAGTCCGGACCGGCCGGAGGTGAAGTAAGCCATACTGACGGCGAGGTCGGTGGCGTTCTGGACGCCGGCGTGCATGGTCTGGCTGATGCCGTTATTGTCGAGTCCGGCGATGAGTTGCTGGAAGCCGTCTTTGGTTTTGACGATGTTCAGATAGTGAACGCCGCTCTCCAGCGTATTGGAGCTGGGGCCGCCGTCGATTTTGATGCCGTAGTTCTGTTTTCCATCCTGACCCGGCTTGATTCTGGCGTCGACGGCGAAGGTGCCGTTGAGCAGGCGGTTTTTGCTGTATTGGGTTGCGTCGGCGATGCGCGAAATCTCATCGATGCTCTGAAAGACTTCGTCCTGCAACGCCTGGCGCGCCTGGACGTCATTCACGCCGGTGTTGCCGGCCTGAATCGCCAGAACGCGGATGCGGTCGAGGCGCGAGGTCATCTCTTCGAGGGCGCCTTCAGCCACGTTGACCAGGTTAATGCCGTCCTGAGCGTTCATGACGGCGCGATCGAGGCCGCGGGTCTGCGTGCGCAGACGGGTCGCGACCGTCAGGCCGGCGGCGTCGTCGCCGGCGCGGTTGATACGTAGGCCTGAAGACAGGCGTTCGATCGACTTTTCAAGATCGCGGCCCGTGCGCGCAACATTAAAGTTGGCGTTCAACGCCGCGACGTTGTTGTTAATGCGTGAAATACTCATGGTATTCCTCCGTGAATGGGGTTACTCCGGCATCCGTGCCGAAGCAGGGAGTTCAGCCCCGGAGGGCTGAATCGCTCGCCTGTGGGCGCTTGGGTGCTGTCCTGGTTTGAGCGTGATTCGCCGAGGCGTCGAGTGAACCACCCCGGGGCCGCTCAAACCGGCGGCGAGCGATTGTTGTCGGTATCAATCTATATCTTCAAACGCACTCCGTTTGTTTCCGCGCCTGCATGCGCCTGGCGGATTACCGGCAAAAGTGGGCGCTGTCGCCGGGTTGGGTGTGTAACAATCCGCGCACGAGACAAACGGCGGAGTACGGTTGTTGACGATACATGAGTTTTCGACTATGTCCGCCTAACGCCAGGGAGTCAGCCTGGGCCATCCGCCGAGGCGGATGGTAGCGGTATGTATGTTTTGGGACGTCGTGGTGGTTCCTTTCAGTCTGGTGATTTAGTTTTTCATCAGCCCCGCCCGTTGGCGGAGGGTTCGGGTTCATTTTGGGTCATACACGCCTCCCGCTTTCGGCGTCACGAAGACCGTTCGAGGCGGTTTCGCACGGGCCGTTTTTTTTGATTGATTCACGCCCCGAAGGGCGGTTTGTTCGTATTCAGGTTCCGTCTCAGGGCTGACGGATTGATGTCACCACGTCAGACGCCGATCAGGAAAGTCATCAGGAAGGCCTCCGGCGGTTCCGGACGCAAGGACGGCGGCAAAGAGACATTGACCATGTTCCCGGAAACCGCGTCCCCGCCCCGCTTCGAGCGCGGGTTGAAACGCGCCGGAAGCCTTCCAAAACTTTTTTCGACCTGGTTCAGGTAAAGCCGCTCGAGAGAGCGCTTCGCTGAAACCCGGGTCAGACGAACGGTTCGTTTCGCCCATTCAGCCAGGCCGGGAGCCTTCGCACACATGCGGTGGATGGAGGAAGAAGGTTGATCCACCGTATGAGACGAAGAGGACAATCGCACCATCGTCCGGGTCTCCCGTACTCACCGGCGGCGACTCGCCTTCGCACAAGACGAATCAACCGGCCGGCTGAATGATTGAAGCGAAACCATCCGCTTCGGTTCGATACTCCAACGGCTCGCCGCCAGGTCTCCCTAGCGGTAAGCCAACCGCAGCGCCGACCGCCGCAACGCGATACGAATGCGTTGCTGGAGACCGCCGGCGAACTCGAAAACGTCGTTCATCCAGTTCATGGGACGCCTCCCGCGTGGCTGTATTTCGCCGATCCTTCCGGATCGCCGATTCAACGCTTGCGCTAATCGAGTGAAGCAATTGGCGAAAGACTTGAAGCGGCGATGATCTGGCCTGGGGCTCCGTTTTTCTTTATTTTCAAGCGCACTCCGGGCGGGGCGGGACCGCGGAGCCTTTGGCCCCGCCCCACTCAGGAGGCTTTTCCGAGCAAATCCTTCAACCTTTGGGGAAGACCGTTAACCGAGCAGTGAGAGCAGGCTCTGGGGAAGGAAGTTGGCCTGCGATAACACTGAGGTCCCCGACTGGAAGACGATTTGGTTCGACGTGAACTTCGAGACTTCGGTGGCGAAGTCGACGTCGCTGATACGCGATTCAGAGGCTTGCAGGTTTTCGGAAGAGACCGAGAGACTTTCGATGGTGGTCTGCAACCGGTTGGTGAACGCACCGAGGGCGGCGCGGGTACGGCTGATCTGATCGAGAGCCTTGTCAACGATGGCGAGTGCATCGTTGGCGCCCTCGACGGTGGTCACGTCGATGTCTGAGATGGTGCGGCCGCTGCCGAGTCCGTAGCCGAGGTTGCTCGCCGACAGGCTGGGGATGTTGACCTGGAGGTCCTGTCCCTTGAAGGGCCCCACCTGGAAGTTGAGCGCGCGGTTGACGGTCGAGAGCAGAATCGCCATACCGTTGTTACGCGAGCCGTCCATGGGCGGTCCGGTGATGTCAAGGATGGCGTCGAAGTCAAGCATGAGCGACTCGGCGACTCCCTGGGCGGATCCACTCTCGAAGAAGACGTTGGTATCGCCGTTCTGGAAGGTCACGGAGGGCCCGCTGTTGAGACGGCCTACGTATTCCTTGGCTTCAATGGCGGCGGTGTCGGAGCCGCGATTGAAGATGGCGTCGTCCATCGCGGTGCGGAAGCCGGAACCAAGACGCATGATGAGCCGCTGAGCCGCCGCGCCGAACTTGGTGGGTTCGGGACCGACCAGTTCAACCTGGTCGCCGATGCGCACGCGCTGACGGGGGCCGCCGTCGATACGGATCGTGGCTTCTTCGGCGTTTCCGTTGCGGATGACGTTGGTTCGGTCGGTGACCGTGACGGTGGAGCTCTGGTCATCAACGATCATGAACATGGACGTTTTTGAGTTATCGGCGAGATCGTCGATGATGCGCAGCTTTCCATCGCCGGTGACGGTCGCCTTGGCTTGCTCAAAAGAACTCTGGTTGGTCGGTCCGTTGACGCCGCGGGAACGGTCGCGGTAGTTCAGTTCGTCGACCAGGCCGCCCAGCGTCGCGATCCGCCCGTCGCCCAGGTTGGAATCGACGGCGGAGTTGGTGCTGATGGTGAAGATGGTCTGGAAGGTCGATCCGTCGACGTTTGATCCCTGGATGGTGATGGTGTCGCCATTGGCGAGGGCGATGCCGGTGTCGTTGGTGGTATAGATCGGGCCGACGAAGGTTCCATTGATGACGATCTGATCGGTGGTTCGCGCCAGCGAGATGGTCCGGTCGATAATGGCGCCGCTGCCGTGGAAACGGAAATCCATCGTGGTTTCGACGATGCGGCGCTCGGGCGGCACGATGTCGGAGACTTCGATGTTGAAATCGCCCGTATCGAAGGTGGAGCCGGTAATGGCCTGGGTAACGTTACCAATCTGTCCGCCCACTCGCTGACCATTGAGCCAGTCACGGGTGATTCCGGCGTCATTGCGATGTTTGCCGGCGGACGTGATGACGCTGAAATCGATGTCGAACAACGATGGCGCCGAGGTTGTATCAGCCTGGGTGGTGGAGGTGCTGCCCGACTTCTTGGCCGACAGGAAGCGGAAACGGCCCACGCCCTGCGCGGTGGTGAAGGTGGAAGCCGCGAGCGAGACGTGAGTCTGGACGAACGAACCGGGGATATTGGTCGCGACGCCGCCGAACAGAGCGGTCTCGGCGTTGTCGATGGCCGTCTGGATGGACGTTTCAAGGTTAGCCATCGTCAGTGCGCCGACGCTGATGGAACCCGCAAAGGGGGTTTTGCCGTCAGACAGCACGCCCTGGAAGGTAATGGTATCGCCGGTCACGATTGAGACGCCGTCAAACGTAATGCCGTTCAGCGCCGTGGTGCGCAGGGCGGGGTTGTTGGTACCGGTAATGTTGAAACGGGCGGTGGAGACGGCGATGTCGGTCGCGTTGCCGATGCCGGTGGCGAAAAAGGCCTGGCCGTCTTCTTCTTTGAAAGGCAGAAGCTTTTCAGAGCCCTTCTGGGTCTGGACGATGTGAAGAATCGACGTGCCCGACTTGAGATGGCTGGCGTTGGGGTCGGCTGAAACGTGAACGCCGAGGTCGTCCTGACCTTTTTTCACTCCAGTCGAATTGGCGTTGTCGCCGGTGAAGAGCAGACGATTGCTGAACCGCGCCGAGTTGGCGATGCGGTTGACTTCATCGATATGCTGGAAGATTTCTTCCTGAATGGCCTGGATGGCGGCGCTATCGTAGGTGCCGGTGTTGCCGGCCTGGATGGCGAGTTCACGAACGCGTTGCAGGCTGCTCACCAGGGCGTCGAGCGAGGCTTCCGTGGTGTTGACCATGCTGATCCCGTTCTGGCCGTTCTGGATGGCCATGTCGGTACCTTTGATCTGAGTACGGAGGCGTTCTCGAATAGTGAGGCCGGCCGCGTCGTCACCGGCGCGATTGATGCGCAGGCCGGTGGAGAGCCGTTCGATGTTTTGGGCGAGCTGGTCACCGGTGGTGTTGAGGTTGCGCGTCGCTCGGATCGCGGCAACGTTGTTATTAATGCGGGTGATGCTCATCGTTCGTATCCTCCGTGATACGGTCCGCCCGGTCATCCTGACCGAGGACTCACTCTGAAGTCCCTTCAGAGAAAGTTTTGGGGGGGCTGCGTCCTTTTCCCGAGCGATCCATTCGCTCTTGGGTTCATCCGTGAACCAGGCGCGAGGCCCTGTATTCTAAAATCGTCCTCAACCGAAAAATATCAAAGTAATCTGCTAGGTATTATCGGCGGCGGAGGCGAGACTTTAGAGCACGATGCAAAAAAATTTCCGCCCCCTCCAGGGGCGCTCTCCATCACCGATTACACGATAAGTATCGGCGTTTCAAAACGCGTCTTTAGCGAAAGAGATCGTTTTTGTATAAGTCATCGATCAGGCGATCGATTCCAGACCGTTTTTCTGCACAAGCCTCAATAATTTCAAGGAGGCACCCGCAGGCTGTTTTTCACCCCGCTCCCATTTACTGATCAACCCGGCCGTTACGTTCAGATGCAAGGCGAATACAGCCTGACTGACTTTTTCACCTAACCGGATTTCGCGAATTTCACTTGGAGTAAGCGGTTCCACCGAGGTAAGGCACATCACATCGAACCGCCTCATGGTGCATTTATCCATCACGCCCGCTTCAGCAAGATCTGAAGCAGTCTCATGAATAGCGCCCAGCATTTTGCTTTTATACGTTCTCGCTCTGGTCAACTTTCTTTACCTCCACGATCGCCCCGTTCGTGATCGCCTCCCTGATTTCGTCATGGCTGAGCTTCAGCAGAACAGCCGCCAGTTGTTTAAACGCATCCAGTTCAAGCGGTGAAATGTTGTCTTTTTCATTTTTGGCGAATCCATAAACATAAACCGCCCGATGTCCACAGCGATACAGAAGAACGGTTCGATAACCACCCGATTTCCCCTTGCCACGCCGTGCGATTCTCTGCTTGACGACTCCTCCTCCCAAATCGGCGTCGATGAGCCCTTTTTCGGCTCGCTCGACTGCATCGAACCGCATGGAGTCTTTTATATGTTCACGGCGCGCCCAGCGAGCGAAAATTTTCGTTTTCAGTATAATCACAGCGCCGATCCCTCCCCGACACCGGGCTACGTTTATATTTTATAGTACCGGGTGACACAAAACAAGCATGTTCATACCTATTTGAATGTCCCGCGTGATATACAAAAAAAGGCGAGTCAGCCCACCGCTCACTCGCCTTTATCGGTTCGAAACTACAACTTCCTAAAACGGCAGCCGGTATTGAATGGGAGACTCGGTATTCGCCGAGGCGGGCAGGTACGACGATAATTTCTGCGAAAGCAGGTCGAGAATGCTGATCTCATCCTGCTTCTTTTCCACGATGGTGGGCTCACCTCGTATTCCAGCCAGATCGGCGGCGAGATCGACGGCGTCGTCGAAGGTTCCGACTTTGTCGACCAGGGCGATCTTGAGCGCCTGACGGCCGGTGTACACCTTACCCTCCGCCGTCGCCCGGACGAACGACTGAATCACATCCATATCGGGCTCGTAGGAGGGGGTCGCCGTAGCCGAGCCGGTGGTGGAGGCGGTTTCACCGGCGGCGCGGGCCATGAAGCGGTCACGGTCTTCCTGAAACGTTTTGATGACATCCAGCACGGGCGGGGTAAAGGGGAAACCGGAGCCTTCACTCGGGCTCCAGTGTTTGAGCAGATCGGAGACGGCTCCAGCGCGATTGTCGGACACCGCTTCGATAAATTGCATATAAGTATCGTCGATCACCGCCTGAAGCATCTGCCGCTCGTCATCGGTGAGCGGACGGTCAAACGAACCGAAGTCTTTGTATTTACCGGCCTTAACGGTTTCATATTTGATCCCGAGTTTTTCAAACAGCTTCTCGCCCTGGAGAAATTTGGCGTAGACGCCGATGCTGCCGGTCATGGCGCCGGGGGTGGAAACGATGCGATCGGCGCCACAGCCGATGTAATACCCGCCGGAAGCCGCCACCGAATTAAAATAGGCCACCACGATCTTGCCGTAATCTTTTCGAGCGGCGAGGACCGCGTTATACAGATTCTGCGAAGGCCCGACCGCACCTCCGGGGCTGTCGATCTCAAGTACGATGCCCTTAATGGTGTGATCTTCCTGATAACTCTCGATTTCGTCGATCCAATCCTGCTCGGTATAGATGGGGCCGATGATGCGCACCAGCGCCAGACGATCGGAGCCGAGAATGTTGGGCGTCGTCCCTTCAACCAGATAAACCATCAGGGTTACGAACACCGCGACCAGAATCAAAAAGAAGAAAAACAGGGAGAGGAGTATAAATATGCCTGTCGATTTTTTCATGGAAGTTTTCCTTGCCGGGTATGGACGGCTTTGGGTCTGGATTATACTGGCCGCTACAGCAACGTTCAGATTGAATAAGGCCCATTACGAACGGTATTCGTATAACCGCGGCGCCGCCGGTATTGTACAGTATGATAATACCTCAATCCAACTTCAACTGAATACGAACGCCTGACTTACCCCTATCACTGTCATCCCGGGGAGAAACCGGCAGGGAACGGGAATGCCGAAAGAGTACATTATCATATTGCTGGTGAGTTTCACCGCGTCACTGATCTCGACGCCGCTGTTCATGAGGCTGGCGCTCAAGCTGGACGTGATCGACCGGCCCGCCGGACGCAAGACGCACGCGCGCCCCACGCCGTATCTGGGCGGAATGGCGTTTCACGCCGCGATGACGGCGGCGCTGCTCTACGCCGGATACGGCGCGCCCTACCTGCTGGCCGACGGCGGCGTTCTGCACGACTGGCTTGCGCTGTACCTCGGCGCGGCCTGTTTTCACGCACTGGGGATCATCGACGACGTATATTCTCTGCCCGCGGCGCCGAAGTTTTTTGCGCAAGCCGCCGTCGCGGGAGGGATGACGGCGGCGGGTTTCACCATCCCGCAGATGATGAGCCCCTTCGGCGGGACGCTGGCGCTGGGCTGGATGGGCGGCGTGCTGTCGGTTTTCTGGATTTTGACTATCGTCAATGCAATCAACTTTATCGACGGGATGGACGGGCTGGCGGGCGGGGTGGTGTTTTTCGCGGCGCTGGCCAACCTGATCGTCGCGCTCGATCCGCTGCAACACCTGATCTGCCTGGTATCGCTGGGGGTGATGGGCGGCGTGCTGGGCTTTCTGCCGTATAACTTCGCACCGGCGCGAATCTTCATGGGCGACGCGGGCAGTCTTTACCTGGGGGCGCTGCTGGCAGGCAGTTCGCTGGCGAGCAACGTCAAAGGCGCCACGGTGATGACGCTGTCGCTGCCGCTGGTGATTCTGAGCATTCCGCTGATCGACGCCTCGCTGACCGTGATCAGGCGGGGGCGGCGGGGCGGCGATTTTTTCACCGCCGACCGCGAGCATATCCATCACCGGCTGCTGCGGCTGGGGTTTTCGGCGCGGCAGGCGGTGTTATACCTGTACGGATTGTGTTTTCTTTTCTCAATGTCGGCGGTATTGGCCTCGAAACTTCCCACGCGGTATGCGTTTATCTTTATTCTGGTCTTTTTCGCGGCGGTGGCGTGGGGATACACCGTGTTCAGGGCGTTTGAGCACCGGGTGATCCGCGCGGAAGGGGAGATGGGGGACTGATGAAGACGGATATCATACTGGTTCCCTACAAAAAAATGTAAGCAGACCTTGCCATGAAATACGATCCAAGCAAACATCACCGGCAAACTATCCGGTTAAAGGAATTTGATTATTCATCCATCGGATATTATTTTATGACGTCATGCACAAAAAACCGTATTTGTCTTTTCGGCGATATTATTGATGGAGAAATGCATTTAAATAAATTGGGAGAGATCGTTCATCAAGCATGGATCGACATGCCCTCACATTATCCCTATGTTCAATTAGATGCATTTGTCATCATGCCCAATCATTTTCATGCAGTGGTCGTTTTAACCGAAGGCTGTTTCGACAAGAACAATGAAAGCGAGACTAGCAATCACAAAAACAAGATCGGCAAGCCTGTAGGGGCGGGTTTGAAACCCGCCCCTACGTCCGATTCGATACATCGTCATGGCTTACCCGAAATCATCCGAGCCTTCAAAACTTTTTCCGCTCGCAAAATCAATACAGCCAGGAACACGACAGGCGCTTCAGTATGGCAAAGAAATTATTTTGAGCACATTATCCGGGACGAAGAAGACTTAGATGATATTCGCAATTATATCAAGATGAACCCTTATAACTGGTCAACTGACAAGGAAAATCCATTTATCATCAATGAAAGACAATTAACGAATGATATGGATAAACGAAAATCAGATCGAAGCAATGATTAACAATAACGCAAATTCAAGTACATAGCATTGCCGCAAAAATGAATGTTTTGTATTGCAGCATCACCGGGGGCGGAGGGCGGTGAGGACGCGCACGGCGAGGACCGCCACGAAGGCGAGGATCAGCAGCCCCGCGAACGCCAATACGCCGTATTGCCAATACGTGACCGGTTTTTGAGGTTTGGGCGCGGTCTGGCTGGGCAGGACGATCTCGACCGGCGGCGATGAAACCGGCGCCTGCGGAAGAATCACGGCGCCGTCGAGATGATCGGTGGACGGATAAAACCCCTTCTCGTTGAGAATCTCCCAATCAAACGGCTGATATTCGCTGTACGGCACATGGCCGATATAGCGCGTTCCACCGCTGTCAACCGTCTTGATCTGTTTCCACCCCGCGACGTTTTCAAGACGGAAATCCTTGAAATAAAACTCGACGGTGGTTCCACGCGGGATATCGGCGGGGATGGGCGCGACGTAGCCCAGGTCGAGGCGGATGACCGAGATTCCATTGTGCCCCACGCCGGAATAGGCGTCGCCGGTTTTGTATTGAAGTTCCAACTGCTCGCCATTCAGCGTGAGGTACTGCCGGACGCCGAAATCGCGCGATTCAGCGGTCAGGTACGCGTCCCGTTCCGCATCGGTGATTTCGCCGTCGTTGTCGGGGTCGAGGCGGCGGGCGGCGGTTTCGGTGGGGTTCACGCCCAGGATCAACTGATAGATCAGTACAATGCGATCGGGCGCGAAGGTGATTTCAACATAGCGGTCGATGCTGTCTGGATTGAGCGCGTGTGGAAAAACCGAAAGCGGCGCGGTGAAACACAGCGCCGCCGCACAAATGATCCAGAGTTTTTTTTGAAACCCCATTGGCGATCCCCAAGATACCCAATTTCATTACGACGAAACCATATCACATCCCGCGCGCGAAATCAGGTTGATGACGCCATCCTCAATCCCTCTCAGGTCATGGGGCGGATGAGCAAGCCGGTGGGCGCCTTGGGGTAAAAATCGGTCGATTTCTGCGGCATGCGAACACCCTCCATCGACACTTTGAAAACGCTCGCCGGCGGGATTCCCGCCATAATAAAGGCCGCTTCATACCCGCCGCCGTCGACCAGCGCCATCGCCTCTTTTTCTCCACGAATGTATTTCGTGTTGTTGACGAGGGTGTCTTGAGGAATCATCAGAATCCGGTCGAGAATCAGGCGATGCAGCGCGGTAACGTTCAGCGCGCGGATGGCCTCGGGCTCAGACCGGAGCGCCTCGCGCATTTTATCCGCATCGGGATGGAAGAGGCGAATTCCCCTCTGGCTGTAAATCAGGATATCTTTGCGCGCCTTGTCTTTGGCGAGCGTTTTGCGCGCGTCGTCGGGCGAGATCGACTCAACGATCTGTAATTCGCCGAAGCTGGAGAGTTGTTGATCGAGCGCGTCGAACCAGTTGAGAGGCAGGTTGCTGAGCACTCGATGAGTAGGCAGCACCTGAAGACCGGAATCGATCAGCGGAACGATGTAGGCCATGACGCAGCCCCACGGCTGAGTTTTGGGATCGAGGCCAGTCTGTTCCTGCATTTCACGGCGATAGTTCTGGGCGGTTTCATAGCGATGGTGGCCGTCGGCGATGACCAGATCGCAGGCTTTCAGCGCTTTTTTAGTTTTTTCGATGGCTTTCTTGCCGCTGATGGCGCGCAGGAGGTGAGCCTGACCTTCGTCATCGGTGAAATCGGCGAGAACGGTTTTGGCGGAATCGAAGACATCCTGCCAGGTCTTTTTATCGCCATCGGCGAGCAGAAAGATGGGCGAGAGGTTGGCTTTGGCGGCGCGGGTCAGGCGCAAGCGGTCAGCCTTGGGGCCTTCAAAGGTGTGTTCGTGCGCTTTGGGGCCGGCGTCGTCTTCCAGTTCGAGAGCGGCGAAAATGCCGGTGCGGGTGTATTTGCGGTTCCGGACTTTATAGGTCTGGCTATAAATGTAAAAGCAGGGTTCATCCTGTTTGAGGACCCCCTCATCCCGCCAGGCGCGCAGGCGCTGAGCCGCTTCGCCGTACCATTCGGCGGAGACGGCGTCCATGGAATGAGTGGCGACGTCGACGTCGACGTCGCTGGGCGGGGGAAGGATCAGTTTGACGACGTTGTGTTCGTCGCGCTCCCAGAGGCGTTTGCGGTCATCGTTGGAGACCTTGTCATACGGCGGCGAGATGACGCTTTCAAGGTTTGGTTTTAACTCGGGGTTATAGCGCAATCCAGGGAACGGATGAATGGTGGCCATGATCGGTTCTTGGGTTCTCCTTATCTTGTTTTGCGAATCCGGTTTTCAAACTCACGGACGCATCGCACAGGAATGCGCCGCATTCATAACGAGGGGACGGCCGGGCGCGCGATCTGGCGGGCTCAGTTTTGCGAATTGGCGTTGAGTATCAGCTGCTGGGCCTGATTGGGGTAAATGCGCGCGTCCAAACCACTCGGCATGTGACTCGGAACATTGCACAGGGTAGTCGGGGCGGAACCTTCAATGAAGGGCATGCGGTGGACCAGCAGATTTTTATAACTGTCGACTCCCTTACGGCAGGCGTCGCGCGCCAATAACCCGCTTTTGTCGCAGATATCGCGGAACACCAGAGACTGGGGCGGTTGAATCTCGCCGAAAAATTCAGGATGTATCGCGTAGGTCTGTTTCATCACGTCGATCCAGATGGGCAGGGCGGCCTGCGACCCAGTCATTTTAACGCCCAGCGAGCGTTTGTGATCGTCGAAGCCAAGATAGGTCACACAGAGGATGTCGTTGCTGAAGCCGGTGAACCACGCCTTGACGCAATCGTCTGTGGTTCCCGTCTTGCCCGCGCACCAGAAGGGGAGATCTTTCGCGTCGGTGGCGGTGCCTTCCATCACGACGTCATGCAGCAGGTACGTCGTAAGGTAAGCCACTTCGGGGGACAGGCGTTTGCGCTCGGCATACGGCTGGCTGAATTCCCAAAGCAGGTTGGGCTGGCCGCGCCGGGAGTCATGGCGCTGAAAGACGCGATCGACCAGATGCAGTTTGACGAAATCGCCGCGATTGGCGATGACCGAGTACGCCTGAGCGAGTTCCATGGGGCTCGTACCCGAAGTGCCAAGCGCGATGCTCAGGTTGGGGTTGTCGAGATCGAGATCGAAGACGTTTTTGCAGAACTCATGCAGCGACTGGATCGAGTTGAGCCGGCTTGATTTGAAGTTATCGAGCAGCCAGACCGAGGCGGCGTTGAGCGAATGGACAAGGGTGTAGTGCATGGTGACGTCGCCGAAATATTCGTCGTAGTAGTTCCGGGGAATCCATCCGCGCCAATATTCATACCGGATATCCTTGAGGATGGAGGCGGGCGTCCAGCGCTTGGGATATGAAAGCGCAGCGGTCATGAGCAGGGGCTTGAATGCGCTGCCGGGCTGGGCGGTGGTCGCCTGAAGCGCGCGGATAAAGTTTCCCTTGTTATTCTTGTCGTCAAAATCATATCCGCCGGCGAGAGCCAGCACGCGGCCCGTCGAGGGCTGAACCAGCACCACCGCGCCCTGGACGTGATCGTCATGCGCGAGACGCAAAGCGATTTTGTCGCCCTGTTTGACCGCGCGCACGGGGAGGTAATAGCCGGGATGAAGGATGTCGAAGTCGTCCCACTTTACGGCGGCGGTATCGATGGCGACGGTGAACGGCCCTTCGCCGCCGCGCGTGTTGGGCACGGTGACCTGGATGGTCCGGTTTTCGGCGTCGAATTCGGATACGATCTTCGCGTCATAGACGGCGGGGCCAACCTGCAGTTCTTTGGGCGCGTCGCTGACGTAGCCGTTGGTTCCCCAATAGCGGGGATGTTTGCGGTAACGGCGTTCGTGTTCTTCGATGCCTTTGCGCAAGGCGCTCTGAGCGATTTCCTGCAGGCGAACGTCGATGGTGGAGTAGACATCGATGCCCTTGCCGTTAATCCGGATGGGCTGGCTGGTTTTGGTGACGAATTCGTTTTTGCTGAATTCGGAGTAAATCGCCCATGAGTAGTACGGATAGAGCGCGATCTGGGTGCGGCGTTCGTTTTTCTGACGCAGTTTGAAGGGCTCATCCAACGCGGCGCGATACTGATCTTCGGTGATGTATCCCTCGCGCAACATGGACCGGAGCACGATGCCCGTTCTCTCTTGCGCGCGTTCGGGGTAGGTAATGGGAGAGAAGCGGTTCGGCGCCTGCAACATGCCGGCGAAAAGAGCGCACTCTTTCAAGTCCAGTTCGGGCAGCTCTTTGCCGAAGTAGTATTCAGCCGCGCGCGCGACGCCGTAGACCTGTCCGCCGAGAAAGACCTGATTGAGGTAGATTTCAAGAATCTCGTCTTTGGTATATCGCTTTTCCATCTGAAGCGCGACCTTCCATTCCCAGAATTTGCGCTGGAAATCTTTCAGGCCGGTTTCGGGCATATCGGGCCAATCGACATGGCCGTTGTTGATGAGGTCTTCGGCGAGCTGAATCGTAATCGTGCTGGCGCCCTGTTCGCGGCTCATGGTGCGGATGTCGTATATCACGGCGCGGATGAGACCGTACAGATCGATGCCGCAATGTTCAAAGAAGCGGCGGTCTTCGATCGCGACGACGGCGTTGATGAGGTCGGGCGGCATCTCAGCCAGCGTGACCATTTCACGATTCTGGTTATCGCTATAGAAGTTGGCGATCATTTCGCCTTCTCCCTCGCCAGCGAAAACGCGGGAAGGCATGGCGGGCTGGTAATCTTCAAGAAATTCGATGACGGGAAGCTGTTCGAGCTCGCGGTTGATGTAGCCGACGGTCAAACCGACCAATGCGCCCATGCACATGACCAGCAGCGAAAACAGAACCCAGAAAATGGAGTTCAGACGGCCGCGCGGCGGTTTGGGCGAGGCGGCGGTTTTCGCGCGCTTTTTGGGAGGCGGCGGGAGCCGATCGTCATCTCGCGCGTCTTTCACCTCAGCGACAGGGCTTTTGAATCGCGGTTTGGCGGCGCGGCGATCCTGCGGCGCGGGGCGCGGTTTTCGAGACGCCAATGAGGGCAACGCCTCGCGCTGGAGAGGGACTTTGCCTGACAGATTGCTTTTGTCTTGAAGATCGGCCATGCGGCTACTCGGCATTCACTTTCAACAGAACTTTTTTCACTCCCCGAGCCGAAGCGCGATCCCACGCGGCGCGGGCCTGTTCGATGGGGAACTCGGCGTCAATCAGGCGCTCAACGGGAGGCTTGCGCCGGGCGAGGAACTCCAGCGCGGGAGCGAAGCGTCCACAACGCGACCCGACGACGGTGACTTCATCGATCACCAGCGGCGTCAGGTCGAGGGCTTCGGCGTGAGCCATGGTGCTTTTGAGCACGATGGTTCCACGAGGCTTCACCAGTTGCATGGCGCGGTTCAGCCCGCTGGATGAACCGGTGGCGTCCACAACGTAATCCCATTGTTTGTTCATTGTAGCGTCGAATTGATTTTCGAGATGGACTTCAACCAGATCTTCAACGGTTTTGAGTTTTTCGTGATGACGGCCCAGCAATACGACGGGGCCTTCATGGCGGATGCCGAACGTCATGGCGATCAGCAGGCCGAGTTTTCCATCGCCGAGAATACAGACGCGCTGAATGGGCTCGATGTGAATCTGTTCGAAGATTTCCAGCGCGGCGGCCAGGGGTTCAGTGAAAACGGCGACGCGATCGGGAACGTCTTTCGGCACGGGCAACAGGTTTTCATGAGGCAGCGTCAGGCGTTCAGCCATGCAGCCGCCGCGCTTGAGAATGCCCAGCACGGTGCGGTTGGGGCAGTGGCGTTCCATTCCGGAGGCGCACCACTCACAGCGGCCGCATCCGGCGTTGATTTCGCCCACTACGCGGGCGCCTCGCGGCAAAGGGGAAGCGTCGTCATCAACGACGCCGACGAATTCATGTCCAAGGATTCCCTCGAAGCCCATGTAACCTTTCGTTAACTCCAGGTCGGTCCGGCAGATTCCCGCCCAGTAGACGCGCACCCGCGATTCGGAGGTATTGATCTCCGGTTCGGGAGCATTTTCGACGAATTCAACGCCCGGAGGCCGGCAAATCAGCGCTTTCATGACTTTCTCCTGTTTAACCTTAAAACACAGAACAAGTTAGAACTAAATGGGTCAGAAAAATACGTTTTATTCGTATATGCACATGGTTCCTAATTTAATATCAACAAAGGATATAATTTGCAATTTTCTAAAGCAAAGATGTTATTATATAATGTTTGTGGATAGAAAAACCGATGAGTATGACTATACTGGTTTTTACCCCGACCCACGATAGCGAAGGACATATCGATGCACATTCAACGTGACGATGATGGACCTGTAACGATTCTTCATTTCAGTGAAGAAGAGCAACTGCGCTCTCCGGAGTCGTTACAGAGTTATTTCAGCGAACTGGTTGAAGAAAACCGGGTGCGGATCATCATCGATCTGGAAAACGTTTCATACGTCAGCAGCGCGGTGTTAGGGGTATTGATCACGCTCTGCAAGGATTTCAAAGACCGGGGCGGCGCGGTGAAACTGTTGAACGCCCAGCCCACGGTATCGAATGTTTTGCGCATGACCCGGCTCGACCGCCTTTTTGAGATGTACAACGATCTTTCCACCGCAAAACAATCATTCGCCTGACCGGCGGCGCCGGACCTCCTCTGGAAACACCCCTCCAAGACGCATCATAACCGTCTCACTCATTCCAGCAATATTATTCAAGAAAACAAAAGGGCGGCGAAAAATCGCCGCCCTTCTTATCCCGCTATTCCGCTTCTTGAGAGAAGGAGAATGTTTATCGTCTGAGTTTACTTTCTAAATCCAGGCGATCTCAGTTGAGAAAGTCGCGGATTTCACGTGCGCGCAGCGGATGGCGCAGTTTGCGGATAGCGCGCTGTTCAATCTGGCGCACCCGCTCTCGCGTGATGCCGAAGCGCTTGCCGATATCGCCCAGTTTCCAGACTTTACCATCCCTCAAACCGTAGCGCAGGCGGAGGATGGTTTCTTCCCGTTCGGACAGCTGGCTGAGGACCTCTTCAAGGCGCTGGTCGAGAATACGGCGGACCAGTTTGTTCTCGGCGGAAGGCTGAGAAGAATCCTTGATGAGTTCGCCAATGGTGGTGTCGCGGTCTTCGCGAACCGGGGTTTCGAGCGAGACCGGGTCCTGCTGCCAACCGAGGAGGTCGCTGACGCGATCGACGGTCATCTCGACGCGCTCGGCGAGTTCTTCAAGGCTGGGGTCACGGCCCAGTTCCTGAGACATCTGGCTTTTGGCGCGGTCAACCTGAGCGATCTGATCGGCGACGCCGGTCGGGAGGCGTATGGTTCGGCGCTGCTGCTTGACGGCGCGCGAGATGCTCTGGCGAATCCACCACACCGCGTAGGTACTGAACTTGGTACCGCGATGGTAGTCGAACTTGTCGACGGCGCGAGTCAGGCCGAGATTGCCTTCCTGAATCAGGTCGAGCATCGGGATGCCGCAGTGTTTGTAACGCTTGGCGACGGAAACCACCAGGCGCAGGTTGCCGCGGATCATCTCCTGACGCGCTTCGCGAATCAGATTCAGGCCCTGCGACACCAGGCGGTTGCTCTCGCGCAGGCGGCGGGGCGAGTCGCCGACGCGGCCGGCGAACTCACGGCGCTGAGCCGCGTTTTCAAGCGTTTTCATTTCTTTCATCGCGCGGCGCACCGAGCGGGCGAGAATCCACAGGGCGTTGACGTCGAGATCCATATCGTACAGGATCTGGCCCCACTTTTTCATGCGGTTCTCGCGCTGGCGGTCGCTGAGCTCACCCGAATCGTCTTCGGCGAACCCTTTGCGGATGGCGCGGAGATTCGATTTGAGAATCTTGATCTCTTTGGCCAGCTCGGTTTTGCGGCGCGTACGGCCCGCGTCAGGGTTGCGGAACATGGTGTGCGGCGAACGCGCTCCCGCATTGAGTTCGTCGACGATATCTTCGAGCTCGCGGATGGCGATACGGGAGAAGGAGAGACCTTCCGCGATCACGCGGCGGCCTTCATCCATCTTCTGATATATTTCGGTTTCCTGTTCTTTGGTCAGCAGCGAATACTGGCCAATTTCGCGCAGGTATTCTTTGACCGGGTTCGACAAAGAACGCGGCGCCGCGTCGGATTTGCGGGCACGACGGGTTTTTCGGGGTTTTTCGAGGTCGCGATCGCTTTCCAACGTGATCACATCGTCAGTGGCTTCGGTCTCTTCTTCAGGAAGAGTCGCCACGGCGTCAAATTCTTCGTCCCATTCGTTGAATCGGGCTTCAGTATACATGATAGAACCTCTTGACCTCGTCTTCGATTAACATCTGGTTCATTTAGAATGCAAATGACGTACCATTTAACAGAAAACGAATATTTCAGTCCTTTTATTCAATTTAGTGGATCAATCTCCTTTATTTTTCTAATAAAATCCGCTGAAAAGTGTTCCATTTGCGAGACAAAGAGGTAGAATTCCAGTAAGGTGTATCGATTTTGGGACGGGTCAGGTTGTCAAATTGACGTATAACCTGACTCGCTTTGTCGTTTTATATTTGAGAAATACGTTCTCAAATCCGACAAAGTAACTATATCGGTTACAAGTGTGCGAAGCCAAAAAAAGCCCGTGGAGATCGTCCACGGGCTTTTGTTTTGTGTAAGTGGATGAAATCGGGGGGGGTCAGGTCAGAATGGAGCTGCCCATGAGATACTTATCGACGCCGATGGCAGCCTGCCGACCTTCATAAATAGCCCAGACCACCAGCGAAGCGCCGCGTTTCATGTCGCCCGCAGCGAATACGCCCGGTACGCTCGACATATAATCTTCGTCGACCTTCACGTTGCCGCGCGGATCGAAGTCTAATTTGAGATCAGACAAAAGCCCTTCCTGACGGGGGCCGGTGAAGCCCATCGCCAGAAGGACGAGGTCCGCCTCAAGATCGAACTCGGAGTTGGGGATTTCCTGCATGACGCGCTTGCCGTCGGGCTGAGTCACGAACTCGACGCGAACGCAGTGGATTTTTTCGACTTTGCCGTTGGAGCCGGAGAACGACTTGGTGCTGATGCTCCAGTCGCGCTGACCGCCTTCTTCATGCGAACTGGAGGTGCGCAGAATGAAGGGCCAGTAAGGCCACGGCATATTATCGGTCCGGTCTTCAGGCGGTTTGGGCATGATTTCAAACTGATGAACGCTGAGCGCGCCCTGGCGATGAGAGGTGCCGAGGCAGTCCGAGCCGGTATCGCCGCCGCCCAGAATCACCACGCGCTTGCCTTTCGCGCTGATGAATTCTTCGTCTGGAATGACATCCCCCGCGATGCGGCGGTTGTTCATGGTGAGGAATTCCATCGCGAAGTGGACGCCCTTCAGATCACGGCCGGGTACGGGAAGGTCGCGCGCCTTCATGGCGCCGCCGCACAACACGACCGCGTCAAACTGAGCGCGCAACTCATCGGCGGAGATATCGACGCCGACGTCGCAACTGGTGCGGAACTCGACGCCCTCTTCGCCCATCATGCCGACGCGCCGGTCGATGATGTGTTTTTCCATCTTGAAATCGGGGATGCCATACCGCAGCAATCCACCGATGCGGTCGGATTTTTCAAACAGGGTTACGGTATGGCCCGCCCAGTTGAGCTGTTGAGCACAGGCCATGCCCGCCGGGCCGGAACCGACCACGGCGACTTTCTTGCCGGTGCGGCGCGTGGGAATTCGAGGTTTGATCCAGCCTTCATCGAACGCGCGGTCCGCGATGGTGCGCTCGATTTCTTTAATCGTGACCGGATTGCGATGGATGTTGAGAACGCAGGCCTCTTCACACGGGGCGGGACAAACGCGGCCGGTGACCTCGGGGAAGTTGTTGGTCTTGTGAAGACGGCGGATGGCTTCTTCCCAACGGCCATGATAGACGAGATCGTTCCAGTCAGGGATGATGTTGCCAAGGGGGCAGCCCCAGTGGCAGGTGGGTACGCCGCAATCCATACAGCGGGCGCCCTGCTTCTTCATCTCCTCTTCGGTCAGATGACCGTGGAACTCTTTATAATGAGTCAGGCGCTCATCCACCGGCGCATCGACCGGGATTTCGCGCTTGATTTCAAGAAAACCTGTAACCTTACCCATAACGCTTCCTTCGCAAAGATTGATTGTCTCAGTTGGCAACCGGCGCGGCGACGTTTTCAGCCGACGCGGCGCGGGCGGCGAGCTCATTGAGATAGCGGCGGTATTCTTTGGGCATGACGCGGATGAACCGTTTGAGGTTCGCGTCCCAATCCTTCAGAATCGCCTCGGCGACCGCGCTGCCAGTATACGCAAAGTGCTTCTTGATCATGTCGTGCAGTTCCTGAACGGATTCAGGCTGTTCGACAGGTTCGAGATCGACCATCGAGAGGTTGCAGCGCGATTCAAACTTTCCATCCTGATCGTAGATATAGGCGAAGCCGCCGGACATGCCCGCCGCGAAGTTGCGGCCGGTCTTGCCGAGGATAACGGCGCGTCCGCCGGTCATGTATTCACAGCCGTGATCGCCCACGCCTTCAACGACGGCGCGCGCGCCGCTGTTACGAACGCAGAAACGCTCGCCCGCCATACCGCGGAAATAACACTCGCCGCTGGTGGCGCCGTATAGAACGACGTTTCCGACAAGGATGTTGTCTTCCGGCGTGAAGGTGGCGGTTTTGGGCGGATAAATGATGGCGCGGCCGCCCGACATGCCCTTGCAGACGTAGTCGTTAGCGTCGCCCTCAACTTCGATGGTGATTCCATTGGCGAGAAACGCGCCCAGACTCTGCCCCGCCGAACCGGTGAACTTGATGTGGATGGCGTCATCCGGCAGCCCCGCCAAGCCGTGCCGTTTTGCGATTTCATGGCTGAGCGTGGTGCAGACGGTGCGGTTGACGTTATGAATCGGCAGTTCGATCTTCACCGGCTTTTTCGATTCGATCGCGTCGCGGCAGAGATCGATCAGCTGATTGTCGAGCGCCTGATCGAGCCCGTGATCCTGCGTCGAGACGTTGCGGATCGGGTATTTTTCCGCCTCTTTGGGGCGATGGAGAATCGGCGTCAGGTCGAGGGTTTTCGCCTTCCAGTGTTTGACGTCTTTGCGCGGCGTAAGGAACTCGCTGGCGCGGCCGATCATGTCGTCGACCTTGCGAATACCAAGGCTCGCCATGACGCGGCGGACTTCTTCAGCGACGAAGAAGAAGTAATTGACGACGTATTCCGGCTTGCCCTCAAACTTCTTGCGCAACTCGGGATTCTGAGTCGCGATGCCGACCGGGCAGGTATTGAGATGGCACTTGCGCATCATGATGCAGCCGGAGGCGATGAGCGGCGCGGTCGAGAACCCGCACTCTTCAGCGCCGAGCAGAAATGCAATGGCGACGTCGCGGCCGGTCTGAATCTGACCGTCTGTCTGGACGATGATGCGCCCGCGCAGATCGTTCTTTACGAGGATCTGCTGGGTTTCGGAAAGACCGAGTTCCCACGGCAGGCCGGCGTGTTTGATCGAGGAGACCGGCGAGGCGCCGGTTCCGCCCGAGTCGCCGCTGATGAGCACGTGGTCGGATTTGCCCTTGGAGACGCCGGCGGCGACGGTGCCGACGCCGACTTCAGAGACCAGTTTAACCGAGACGCGCGCGCCCGGATTGGAGTTTTTGAGATCGTGAATCAGTTGCGCCAGGTCCTCAATCGAATAGATGTCATGATGAGGAGGCGGCGAAATGAGAGTGACGCCCGGGGTGGAATGGCGCACGCGGGCGATGATTTCATCGACCTTGTGGCCGGGCAACTGACCGCCCTCGCCGGGCTTGGCGCCCTGAGCCATCTTGATCTGGAGTTCATCGGCGTTGGTCAGATACTCGATCGTGACGCCGAATCGGCCCGAGGCGACCTGTTTGATCGCGCTCCGCTTGCTGTCGCCATTCGGCAGCGGCTTGAAGCGTTCGGGGTCTTCGCCGCCTTCGCCGGTGTTGCTGCGTCCGCCGAGGCGGTTCATGGCGAGGGCGAGATTCTCGTGCGCTTCTTTGCTGATGGAGCCGAACGACATGGCGCCGGTGCAGAAGCGCTTGACGATTTCCTCAGCCGGCTCGACCTCGTCGAGCGGGATGGGCGCCGGCGCGGGAACGAAATCCAGCAGGCCGCGGATGGTGCAATGGCGGCGATTTTCGCCGTCGACCAGTTTTGAGAATTCCTGAAACGTCTTGAAGTCTTTAATTTTGACCGAGTGTTGCAGCTTGGCGACGGTCTCGGGATTAATGCGATGGTATTCGCCCAGACGGCGCCACTGATACGAGCCGCCGATCATCAGGTCTTCATTGCCCTCGGGCAGCGGCGGGAACGCGTAGCGATGACGCATGAGAGTCTCTTCGGCGATGATGCCAAGATCGATGCCGCCGAGACGCGAGACCGCCCAGGTGAAGTATTCGTCAACCAGTTCTCTACCCAGCCCGACGGCTTCGAAAATCTGCGCGCCGGTGTAGCTCTGAAGCGTAGAGACCCCCATCTTGGAGAAGACCTTGAGCAGGCCCTTGTCGATGGCGTGTGCGTAGTTGTGCAGGGCGGTTTCTTCGTCTTCGACCTTGCCTTCGATGCGCTGCGCCTTCCAGAGCTGAGAGACGGTTTCAAGCGCCAGATAGGGGTTGTACGCATTGGCGCCGAAGCCGGACAGCACGGCGAAGTGTTGAACCTCGCGCGGTTCGCCCGATTCAAGCACCAGGCTGGCGAGGGTTCGCTTGCCTTCGCGGATCAGGTAGTGATGAACGCCGGAGCAGGCCAGCAACGCCGGGATGGGCGCGTGGTCTTCATCGACGCCGCGGTCGGAGAGAATAAGGATGGTACAGCCCTCATCAATCGCGGCGCCGGCCTCGCGGCGGATGCGATCGAGAGCCGCTTTCAGCCCTTCGCCGCCTTCAGCCGCCTTGAAAAGAGTGCTGATGGTTTTGGAGCGCATGCCGGGACGGTCGAGCTGGCGAAGTTTTTCGAGCTGATCGTCAAGCAGAACCGGCGATTCAAGCCGCACGCGGCGGCAGTAGGTTTCATCTTCTTCAAGCAGGTTGCCTTCGGCGCCGAGAAAAACGTCCAGCGCCATGACCAGTTCTTCACGAATCGGGTCGATGGGCGGGTTGGTGACCTGAGCGAAGAGTTGTTTGAAATAGTTATAGAGCAACTGGGGACGGTCGGAGAGCACCGCCAGCGGCGTGTCGTTGCCCATCGATCCGGTTGGCTCCTTGCCATCAGCCGCCATGGGACCGATGAGGAACTTCAGGTCTTCATCGGTGTAACCGAAGACCTGTTGACGGCGGTTCAGATCGCCCGTCTCCCGAGATGCGCCCGCCGGGGTCACGTCGGGCAGATCGGAGAGAAAGACACGATTGCGCTTGACCCATTCGCCGTAAGGCCTCTGGGCGGCGAGGCGTTCTTTCAGCTCATCATCTTCGGTAATACGCCCCTTTTCGGTGTCGATAAGGAACATGCGGCCGGGATGAAGACGGTCTTTCAGTTTGACGTTTTCAGGCTCAATGGGAATCACGCCGGTTTCGGAGGCCATGACGACGAAATCGTCATTAGTCACGACGTAACGCGAAGGGCGCAATCCGTTGCGGTCAAGCACGCCGCCGATTTTAACGCCGTCGGTGAAGACGACGGAGGCGGGGCCGTCCCATGGCTCCATGAGGCAGGCATGGTACTCATAGAAGCCGATCTTGCTCTGGCTCATGCTCTCATGACCGCTCCACGCCTCGGGAATCATCATCATGATGGAGTGTTCAAGTGAACGCCCCGACATGAGGAGAAGCTCAAGCGCGTTGTCTAACACCGCCGAATCGCTGGCGTTGGGAGTGCAAATGGGCAGAAACTTGGCGATATCGTCGCCGAACAGGGGCGATTTAAAGAGCGCCTCGCGGGCGTGCATCCAGTTAATGTTGCCGCGCAGGGTGTTGATTTCACCGTTGTGCGCCAAATAGCGGAACGGATGAGCCAGTTCCCACGTGGGGAAGGTGTTGGTGCTGTAGCGCTGGTGAAGCAGCGCCAGAGCGGACTTGAAACTGGAGTCCTGAAGATCGAGGTAGTAGGCGTCGATCTTGTCAGCGACCAACAACCCTTTATACGACAGGGTTTTGCATGAAAAAGAAGGCGAGTAGAAATAGCCGGCTTCTTTTGGGTGAGAGCGGGCGTATCTTTCAAGCAACTTTCTAATAACAAAGAGCTTACGCTCGAAGGATTCTTTATTTTTGATGGCGGGGTTGCGCCCGATGAAGACCTGGCGCATCTCGGGCTCGGCCTCACGCGCCAGCCAGCCGATCTTGCTGCTGTCGCGCGGGACGTCACGCCACCCCAGAACGGTTTGACCTTCGCTCTGGATGGTCTGTTCAATCACCGTCTCCATGTGGACGCGCTTTTTTTCATCCCGATCGAAAAACAACATACCGACGCCGTACTCACCCGCCTGGGGGAGATCAAATTTCAGCCGATCGGTCTGATTGCGGAAGAATTCATCGGGGATCTGGACCAGAATTCCGGTTCCGTCGCCGGTTTCAGGGTCGCAGCCGCACGCGCCGCGGTGGGTGAGGTTAATGAGAACCCGCATCCCTTTCTGTACGATATCATGGGTTGGCTTGCCGGTAATGTTGGCGAGAAACCCGATTCCGCAGGCATCATGCTCTAATGATGGGTGGTATAAGCCCTCTGGTTGCGGTAATCGTCCCTTCATCATCTATTACTGCTCCCACTTTGGTTTTACGCGCCAACGGGGCGTGTTTCAGGGGTAGAACCGCCCCAAGCCCAATCGAGTCAGATCGAGCCCGATCTCAGAATTGAGATACGAAAACGCGTTTTCTGTAAATTGATTATCCGTCTGTCGTACGCCGGAGCGGGTATTCTGGCTCGGAAGCCGTTTTTGCAGCCGCTAATTTATCATTCGGACCGGCTGATGTGAAAATCACGTTTTCTGTGATTAGACCAGTTTTCACTGGTCCCAACGCGAATCCGCATTCGCAGCGACCGCTATTAGGATAGGTTACTCAATCATTACAGAACCAGTTGATTATTTAACCTGATTCCCCATCCACGTTCCGTAACGTTTTTTGGCGCCTCACCATGGATCGGGCTTTTCAGTATAGCCGAAAAACCGAAAACGTCCAGATTTTAAGAGAATTCGGGCGTCACGCCGCCACCGGGGGATTATGACGTAATTCCATAATCTATTGTAGCCCTTCATTCAGGTTGTGTGAGGGAGAGTTTTCCACAGGGATTCGACTTCATGGTGAACTTTCTGGCTAAGCTGACGGGGGTTGGAGCCGCCCGGAAGGAATGCCTCTCCGAAACGGATGTGGATGGAGCCCCGGCGGGGCCAGGGCGCGCCCGCGGGCAGTATCTGGTGTCCGCCTGAAATCGCCACCGGGACGAGCGGAATCCGCAGGTTTTGCGCGAGCAGCCCAACGCCCTCCTGAAACGGGAGCAACTGACCGTCCATCGTGCGGGCGCCTTCGGGGAAAAGCAGGATGCTCCAGCCCCGATCGGCCAGCTCGCCGGCATACGCCATACTCTGGCGGAAGGCGGCGGTCTGAGAGAAGGGGAAGATATTGATACAGGTGGTGGAGAAGTTCCACGCCAGCCAGACGGCGGCGCGGGTGAAAGGACGGAAGCCCTCAACCACGAAGTATTCGTTCCAGGCGGCGGGACAGACCCGGCGGCCCAGCCGGGGCGGCGGCAACAGTTTGATCAGCACCGTGTCGAGGTGGCTGGTATGGTTGGAGACGAACAGAACGGGCCCATCGAGTTCATCGAGATGCTCAAGCCCCTCACAATGAAGGTCACAAAACCACCAGACCGCCGGCTTGAGCACAATCCACTCGAATACGAGGCGCAACCACTGGCAGGGTGCGGAGAGCGTCCAACGGCGGAAACGTAATGACGGCGATCTCCTGCCGCGATGGTGAGCCAGCTCGCTCAGCTCGGCGACGGTGGTTTCGGGGGTGACGGCGCGCTCGTCGATATCGATGCGGAACTCGGATTCGAGACGGCTGACCAGCTCGACGCGGTCGATGGAGCTGAGGCCGAGGTCATCGCCCAGCCTGGCGGAATCGGTCAGCGCATCCAGCGCGAGACCGCTCATCTCACACAATATCCGCTGCAAGGGAGTCGCGCCGGCGGTTTGCGGCCCGGCGGCGTCTTGTGAGCCGAGGTTCAGCCCCGCGCGGACCTCTTTCTTCTTTATCTTGAGCGTAGTGGTTTTGGGGAATTCAGCGCCGGGCCACACGCTGAACGATTCGACCTGCTGTTCGGGGGCGAGTCGAGCGTTGGCGCGGCGGATCAATTCATCGGGGTTTGAATCGAGATTTTCCAGCAGCAGAACGGCATGGATCCGCTCTTCGTGATCGCCCACGCCGAGCACACATGATTCGCGAACGCCTTCGACTGAATCGAGCACGGCTTCAACGTCTTCGGGATAGATGTTGAGCCCATCAGCGGTGACGATTACATCCTTCTTGCGGCTTCGGATAAAGAGAAACCCGTCTCCATCGAGTTCACCGACGTCGCCGGTGTGGAACCAGCCGTCACGCAGCACGGCGGAGGTTTCATCAGGCCGCTGATAGTAGCCGGAAAACACATTGGGACCGCGCGCGAGGACTTCGCCGTCATCTCCCAGACGCAACTCGACGCGGCTCATGGGCAGCCCCACCGATCCGATCTTGCGCGCACCGGGCCGCGCGGCAGTCAATACCGGGCTGGTCTCGGTCAGGCCGTAGCCCTGCCAGATTTCAAAGCCCAACGCCAGCCAGAAGCGCTCGACTTCAGCGGGCAGCGCCGATCCGCCCGACACAAAGGCGTGAAAGCCGGCGCCAAAGCGGCGGTGAACCGGCGCGAAATAGGCCTTACGCACCCAGCGCGGCCACCATGGCGCCATCGCCAGACCGAATCGGAGATACCAAGCCAGTTTTTTTTCGCGCAATGTTTCGTGGATACGGTCTTTCAGCAGAGCCAGCAGACGAGGCACCAGCACCATCGCGGTGATTGAACTCCGCTGAAACACCTGGTCGAGGGCGGAGGGTTTCAGCGCCTTGAGATAGGTCACCGAACCTCCCGAAGCCATGACGCACCAGAAGCCCGCCGTCTGTTCCAACGCGTGACTCAGCGGCAAGACCGAGAGGAGATGATAGGTCCGGTCGACGGGGATCACCTCCAGCACGTCGCTGACGTTGGCGGCCTGATTGCGCTGGGTCAGCACCACGCCCTTCGGATTGCCGGTGGTGCCGGAGGTATAGAGGATCTGGGCGGGATCGCCGGGTGAAGGGCGATACGCGGGCGTTCCAGGCTGAACGGAACGCAGCGTGTTAAAGAACGATTCAACGAAAATCGAGGCGACGCCAACGCCGGGGTCCGGCGTGTACTGGCCGCGAATGATCCGTTTGGCTCCGGTTTCACGCGCGACGAAGCGGATGAACTCAGGCCGGTGGCGCGCGTCGATGGGGACCAGCACCACGCCGCTGAGTACGCAGGCGCTATAAGCCACCGCCCACTCGGGCCCATTCGCCGCCCAGATCATGACGGCGTCGCCGGGGCGTATTCCCTGCTCTTCAAACCAGGCGCAACAGCGCAGGACGAGATCGAACATCTCGGCGTAACTGGTTTGAAAGACACGGAATCCATTGAAAAAGCGAATCGCCGCGGCGTCGCCGTATTCAGGAAAACGCGACACGATTTCGGCCAGGGTATCAAAACGGCGCGGCGCGGCGGGCTGAATTATCTCGTTCATGACGGCCTCGTTCAGCGGCTCCAGCGTTTGTCAGGGGCGAAGATCAGGCAGATCAGCCCGCATACGAAAAACCCAATCAGGCAATACAGCCCCGAAGTATAGCCATAGTGTTTCGCCAGCCAGCCGAACGCGGCGGGGCCTACCGCGCCGCTCGCCTTGTTGATCAGCGCCAGAAAACCGAAATACTCGCCCATCTGTTCGGGATCGGCGAACTGGATCAAAAACGGCCTCGACGCCGCCTGATAGGCGCCCATCGCGGCGCCGCCGATGCAGCCACGCACAATGATCATCGTCAGCGAATGT
>WGLV01000070.1 GCA_016125385.1 bacterium | reverse complement strand
CTGCGGCACAGAAGGGGTCGATACCTCCTGCACCTAGTGCACAACGTTTACGGCGTGGACTACCGGGGTATCTAATCCCGTTCGCTCCCCACGCTTTCGCGTCTCAGCGTCAGTTACGAGCCAGATAGCCGCCTTCGCCACGGGTGTTCCTCCTGATATCTACGCATTTCACCGCTACACCAGGAATTCCACTATCCTCTCTCGCACTCTAGCCTAGCAGTATCGGACGCATTCCCCCGGGTGAGCCGTGGGTCTTTAACATCCGACTTACTAAACCGCCTGCACGCGCTTTACGCCCAATAAATCCGAACAACGCTTGCCCCCTCCGTATTACCGCGGCTGCTGGCACGGAGTTAGCCGGGGCTTCTTCTGCAGGTACTGTCAAACGCCGGGGGTATTAACTCCAACGTCTTTCATCCCTGTCGAAAGCAGTTTACAACCCGAAGGCCTTCGTCCTGCACGCGGCGTCGCTCGTTCAGGGTTTCCCCCATTGACGAAGCTTCTAGACTGCTGCCTCCCGTAGGAGTCTGGGCCGTATCTCAATCCCAGTGTGGCCAGTCATCCTCTCAGACCGGCTACTGATCGGAGCCTTGGTAGGCCGTTACCCCACCAACAAGCTAATCAGGCGCGAGCCGTTCCTCTGGCGGGAGGTCCGAAGATCCCCCCCTTTGGTCACATGTCCATGCGAACTCGTGACGTTATGCGGTATTAGCCGCGGTTTCCCGCGGTTGTCCCCCACCAAAGGGCACGTTACTCACGTGTTACTCACCCGTTTGCCGCTCTACTCATTCCCCGAAGGGAACTTTCGCGCTCGACTTGCATGCCTTATCCACGCCGCCAGCGTTCGTTCTGAGCCAGGATCAAACTCTCCGTGGTAACTTGAAGCGCATCACTATATATATAGTGTGCACGTTTGATCGATTGACTGAACAAACACGCTAGTATTTCCGCGCAATTGTTCGGTTTTTGGTTTACCTGTCTTCAGGAGCCGAAGCCCCATCCGACGGGGTCTCACACGCAAACCTGCCTGATTGTCAAAGAACGAGGAAGGGCATCCCCTTCCTTTTGTTCGACTTATCGCTAAGTCATCCCGGTTGTCCCGGTTATCTCTCGCCAGCCGTTATCTCAGCGGGCGAAAGAATATCTTAGCGAATCGAACCGGCCCGTCAACCCTCCGCGCAAAATCTTCAAAACTTTTTTCAGATTTTGTTAGAACCGATTCTTCCGGTCCCTCTCGCGGCGTCTGACTTGCCGTGACAGCGAGGGAAAATATAACCGCATTTGAATTCTCGAAAAGCCCCCAGGCCACCTTTTTTGCATTTTTTTTCTTCTCCCATCAGACATCGCCTTACCAATGCATTCTTAAAACAAATTAAAACAGATAGATAAAACGATTATATCCATCTAAAAAACCCACTGATTTTCTCAAAAAAAATTGCTTTTTTCTTCAATTTCGGCTTCCAAAACCTCTAAAACAGCGCCGAGTGAAAACAAAAACCCCTCGTTTCGACGGTTCAGCCCATCGAAGCGAGGGGTATTTGGCGCACTTTTACCGCTGCCCGAAAATCAAAAACCGACTCAAAACTTGATTCGACGGCGAATTTTCGAGCGAATTCAGACCTGACTCAGGGCGATCTTCTTACTTTCCGCCGATGATCGCGTCTTTGCAGGCTTTGGAAATCCGGAATTTGACCACCGTTTTCGCGGGGATCTTAATCGTTTCGCCAGTCGCCGGGTTGCGGCCTTTACGCGCTTTACGCTTGACCAGCACCAGCTTGCCGAAACCAGGAAGCGTGAAGCCCTTCTTGGATTCCTTGTAACCGACGGCGGCCAGTTCTTCGAAGAAATCATTGACCTGTTTCTTGGTCAGACCCAGTTTTTCGGCCAGATGGCCCACCAACTGGCTCTTGGTCAGCGGCTTCGCGGAAGAAGCAGGTTTCTTCGGCGTCGACGTCGATTTCGCAGCGGCTTTCTTCATCATACCTCTCCTTTGTCTAGGAAATTACATTGTATGTAATGTAATGACTTTTTCGCCCACGTCAAGAAAAATTTTTCTTTTTTTCGTTTTTTCAGCCCTATTTATGGGGGTTTTATGAAATTTGACGCAAAAAAGGCCTGAAAACCGGGCGTTTTTTGACAACTCCATCATCAGGAAACGCTGAAAGCCCTTGCTGGAGCGGCCTCTCGCAGGCGGTGGTTCCATTCGTGCGCCATGCGCTGGAACGCCTGAACGCGCGGTTCACTCTCGCGTTCGGACCTCCACGGCGCCAGCGAGTTATTCTGCAGGAGGGGTTCATTCCGCGGATCGAAGTGATATTCACTCATATCGGCGTCGAACAAGGGCGTATCGGGCAGCGGCGAATAGGACGCGATTTTGATTTCGCTGCCCGATTCATGCACGATACGGCAGGCGTCTTCAACGTCGCCGATCGATTGGCCCGGTAATCCCAGCAGCAGGTAGGTCCCCACTTCACGCGCCGAAAATCCAGCTTCGCGCAACCACTGCATGCAGCGAATATATTCCTCTGTATACACTTTTCCTCCGGTGGAGCGCTGCATTTCACGTTGCGCCACTTCAAGCCCCAACCGGATGGTGGTGAATCCCACCCGTTTGAGCAGCGCCGCCGTATCGCGATCGACGCGCCGCACGTGCAATGCGTTGGGCGCGTGAAAGCGAAGCCGCCAGCCCCGGCGCAACACCTCTTCCATTACCGGAACGAAGCAGTCTGCTTTCTTCACCAGCAGCGCATCGTCATAAAACGCGACGTCGGTCGCGCCGTACTCATTAACCAGCCGATCCAGTGAACCGATTACCGCTTCCGGTGGATACACCAGGTGTTTGGGCCAGAGCGAATGAGTAGCGCAGTACGTACAGTGACAGGGGCACCCCGTTGAAAGCAGAATCGGAAAGCAGAAATGCCCGCGCAGCCATTCGTATTCGGGCTCAATCCAGTCGCCCTGCGATCCGGAAAGCGTCTCGTTCACGCCCATCAGCCGATTGATCTGGTTGACGCAATCGAACCAGTGCGCGCCCACGATCACCGCGTCGGCGCCGGCATGCTCGCGGGCGTGATTCGTACACAGCGTCGCATAAACCCCGCCCAGCACGATCGCCGCCCGCGGGAACAGCCGCCGCGCCATGGCGATGGCCTCATACGCTCCCGGATACCAATACGTCATCATGCAGGGGATCACCACCAGATCGGGCTCGGGCATCGCGCGGAGCGACGCCTCCACGCGCCCGGGCGGGACGCCGTAGCGTTTATACACGCGCGGAACAAAGCGCAGCGGCTCGGGCGAAGGAATGTCTTCACGGTAGTAATGTCCACAGCCGAAGGGATTGAGCCTGTGCCGGGGCGCGCGCAGCCCGTCCAGATCGGGGGAGAGACGGTCGAGGCAATCGTAGAACGAAAGTTCCCAGCCGGTACGGCGCAACAGGCTCGCCAGCCGCAGCAGATTGAGCGGACGCGTCCAGTGATCGAAGGCGGAAAAATCGGTAATCCAGGGGTTGAACAGCAGTGCGCGCATAAAAACCTTACAAATCAAGAATAGCGCGAAGTTGAAAACCGGGATGAATCGACATCATGATAGTGGAAACCCGCCCGCGCATCCACGGCGCGAGGTATGGATATACAATAGCGACGAAGTTGTCGACCGTGATACAATAGATCATCACAAAAACTATAGAGATGAACCATGCTTCTTGATCTGAGCAGTTTGCGCAAAGCGGTCCAAGCGTTGAAGCAACTGGCCGAACGAACAGTAAATGAAGTGGAGTTGGGCGCGCTGGACGAAACCATCCTGATAGGCTTGCAGGCTGGCGTCATTCAGCATTTTGAATTCACGTATGAATTGAGTTGGAAATTCATGCAAAGGTGGATTCGTCTTAATGTCTCTCCGGAAGACGCCGACAATCCCCGCTCTCGAAAAGACCTGTTTCGGCATGCGGCGAGACTGGGGCTGATTGAAGACCCCGCCCGCTGGTTCAGCTACGCGGAAGCAAGAAATCTCACATCACACACGTATGACGATCACGCCGCTGAATCCGTCTACGAAACCGCGATCAAGTTCGTTCGTGACGCGGAAAGTCTGGTGAATGAGTTAGAGAGGCGGAATGATTGACCTGGACAACGAATCTCTCAGCGAAGTCATACGCATTCTGCGGCAATACGTCGCCGGACGCGAAATCCGTGTGTTCGGCTCGCGCGTGAATGGAACCGCGAGCAAATTCTCCGATCTCGACCTCGCCATCACGGGACGTGAACCGCTCGACGCGCGAACACTCTCCGCTCTGAAAGACGCCTTCTCTGAATCAGACCTTCCCATCTTCGTCGATGTGCTTGACTGGCGCTCGATATCCGGGAATTTTCAAAAAGTCATCAACCAGCAGTACGAAATATTGGAAATTTAAGGGGAGGCGTCAGGGTTATTGAAACCCAAGATGAACCGTTACCCTTCCCGGCCCATGTACGACGTGCCCAGGATGCCCAAGTTGCTTACGATGATGTCGCCATTGCTGGCGAGGCCGTTCGTCATGTCGAACGCCATCCAGAGATAGAGGCGTGACGGGCTTGAGTAAAACCAGCGGTTGGGGCCCGCGCTGCGCGCCAGCCAGAGTCCACGGGGGTCGGCGTCGCCGTCTTGCAGGCCGAGTTTGTAATCTTCACGAATGTTGCGGTATTGATACATTCCCCAGGGCGCGAAGCTGTCAGCGGCTCCGATCTCCCCATCGGGTTTAAACGGATCTTTGAGGATGGTTGAAAGATACGCGACCGGCGTGGTGAGTTGAGCCCACACTTTAAAGCCCTTCAACGGATTCTCGACCGTGCCGGGGCCTCGCATGTAATCGTTGTGATCGATCCGATACATCTCCAGCGCGGATTGAACCGACTTTGCGTCGCCATACACGCGCGAGATAAGCGCTTTCGTGCGCGCGTTCAGAAAGTTTGGAACCGCGATCGCGGCCAGAATTCCGATGATCGCCACCACGATCAACAGCTCAATCAGCGTGAAGCCTCCCGCTCTTCTGAACACGGCGCTCTCCGGGGAAATGGTTTTTGAACCATCTGAAATCAGTATGAGAGATTGTACGCCGATCCACAACTAAAAATTATACAAATTTTGTAAGGATTCCTCGGCGCCCGCCAGGACTCACGGCGCTCAGACGGAATAAGTGAAGTGGGAACTGAAAACCGTGCGAAAATGCAATCGCATTGACATGGCAATGCGATTGCATTACCATTGATATGATCCATTTCATACCGGAGAACGTCATGCCCCCGAATCTTGAAGCCGAATCCACCCTCACCGACCGCTATCAGACCACCGTGCCTGAAACCATCCGCCGCGCGTTGAAACTAGGCAAGCGCGATAAAATTCGCTACGCCATTCGCCCCAACGGCGAAGTGGTGCTCACGCGCGCTTCCCAAGGGAAAGAAGACGATCCTGCGCTCGAGCGTTTTCTCGATCTTATCGCGCAGGACCTCGCCAGCCATCCCGAACGGATTCGTTCTCTGGACGCCGGATTGGTGAAACACATACACTCGCTGACGCGGGGGATCGAGGTTGACCTCGACGCTCCGCTTTCGGCTGACGACGAATGAGCGCCGGCCCGCCGACTCCACTCGTGGTTCATGGATGGACGCTCTTCGCTCATCCCCTTTTTCTCGATCAACTTGAAGAGCTGATCCAACAGGTTGAAGCCCAGAAAAAGAAAAACCCGCGCGGGTATACCAAAAAGAACGCCGCCAAGAGGCTGGCGGCCATCGCGAAACTGGCGTTCGACGTGATCCCACGCGACCCGGCCAAACCTGAATACCGTCAGGGAGGCGCGCTCGGCGATGAGCGCAAACATTGGTTTCGCGCCAAATATTTTCAGCAATACCGGCTGTTTTTCCGCTACCACGCGCAAAGCAAAATCATCGTGTGCGCCTGGGTAAACGATGAAAACGCCAAACGCGCTTATAAAAGCCCAAACGACGCATACCGAATATTTCGCCAAATGCTGGATCGCGGCCATCCGCCGGACGATTGGGGTGATTTGTTGAAAGAAGCGCGTACAGAATCGCACCGGTTGGAGAAAATTGCGGCGGAAAAGCCATAACCTCAACCGATCAGAACAAGCCGCTTGAATTTTACGCCCCCTTTCAGCAAATCAATTCTGTATAAATTCACTTGCCCTTTATAATAAACCGATCTTCTAAATAAATTATCAATTGAAATTTTGTTGATTCTTTGATAGATTTCTAACGATTCTTAAAAATCACCTGTACCAGTTGTCGATAATACGGTCGATTTGAATCTTCCTGCAATCCAAACCAAGCGTTGGTGACTACAAATCCGTTTTCCGGGACATCGCGATCATGCATCTTGATTCAATCATCAAAGGCAAGACTCTGATACGGCTCGTTTCAGGCGCGGTCCTGATCATACTCGTATACGTCGATCTGGCTGCTTCGCTGAACGGCGGCGTTAATTCAAGCGCGATCCCTGTTTCACAACTGAAATCAGATGGCGTCCCGGCGGACTATAACACCCGCGTGGCTTTAGTGCGGTCTGACGACGGCGTCCTGAGCCAACCGGTTGGCTTGGACCAACCCCTTTCGCGCGAACAGGTCATCGAAATGGTTTACGCCGCCCTGAACGCTTCAGGGGATCTGCTTCCCCTTCTCTCCAGGGGCGCGCACGTCGTGATGAAGCCGAATATTGTTGAAGTGGAAGAACGCCCCGAACATAAAGGCGTCAATACCGATCCCCGCGTGGTGGAGGGTTGTATTCGATGGATGAATGAATATGGCCCCGAGGGAATGACTTACACCGTCGCCGAAGCCAGCGGCGGCTGGCTCTCTCCCAGGTTCCGAGGCACAAAATACGATGTTTCAGCCCCGGTGGCCGACGGTTTCGAAAAGTCAGGTTACGTGGAGATGCAACAGCGCCTTGCCAATGAGGGCGTTCAAGTCGAGTTGCTCGATGCGAATTTTGGTCCCGTCGAAAATCCTCTTCAGGGAATTCGCTACGCCCCCGTCCCTGACTACATCGATATTCCAGTCGCGGATGGTTACTGGATCCACGAAGCGATTCTGGACGCGGACGTTTTGATCGATATCCCCGTATTGAAAACACACACGCCCCAGTTGACAGCTTGTCTGAAGAACCACATCGGCATCGCCGCCAGCGTCAAATACGGCATCTATAAAGGATTGGGGGGCGTTGAACCGGGAGACCCGAAATTGCACGAAGGCTACCCGGAGATCAATACCGTCGAGCGGGAGATCGTCGACCTCGCCTCAATTGGCCAGCCGGACTATTGCCTGGTGGACGCGATTGTATGCAAAGAACGCGGCAAATACCGCACCGACCCCTCGCTGCGGCGTAACATCATCGTTGCAGGAACGGACCTGGTCGCCGTCGACACGACCTGTGCGCGCCTGATGGGCATCAATCCAACCAACGTACCTCATCTGGTATCGGCGGCCCGGGAGGGATTGGGAACGATGGATTCCCGCCAGATTACAGTCATTGGTGAACACACGCTTGAAGATTCCTACTATATCTTTGAGCGGATTCCGGAAGGCGAGCAATCTAACCGGGGCCATTTTGGCATGGGCAACCGCGTCTGGCTGCTGAATAAAGCCGCCGGAACGGATCTGGACGCGAAACGTTTCAGCGCACCCGACGCCGAACTGATCGGGGTAACCGGCGTGGACGGCTGGACTGAACCGATCCAGTTTTCTGATGACTTTATCGACTTTGAAAGCTATTACGGCGCGTCAACCGGCGATACGTTTTATGCGTTCACGTGGATCGACGTGGATGAAGCCAAAGACGCCGAACTCTGGTTCTCCCACGATGAGCCCAGCGCCGTCTGGATCGACCACCAGCTGGTCTATCGGAACACGGCGACCTATAACACCCCGGCTCTGCCGGGTGAAAAGACCGTGGATATTCAGCTCGCCGCCGGACGGCTGCCGCTCCTGGTCAAACTCGTTGACAAACGGGTAAACGCGCCTTTCGTCCTGAATATTTGCGGCGTGCTGCCGTCCGCCTTTCCATCAGACCGGGCTACCTTCCCGAATCTTCACATAGCGGCCAACCGCCGCCGTTATGACGGCGTTCGCGCGGAAGGCGTCACGTTCGTCACGGTTGCGCCCAGCCTCGCCAATGATTGGGAACAATACTGAGCGCGATGTTTGAAAACCTGTTCGGCTATGTTCGGGTTTATCACGATTCGTTCACGTATCGGATTCTGGCTGAATCGTTGGCTTTGGGTTGGGCGATCCTCCCCGGACTCGTGGTTGGTCTGCTCGTTTCATCGGCCCTGGTAGCCTGGTGGCCGGTCGAGTTTCTTAAACATTGGTCTCCGGGCTGGACAATTACGTCCATTTTATTGATGGCCGCGGCGGGCGTGATCTCACCGTTCTGTTCTTACCTTGCCGTACCCATCGCCGCCGCCCTGATCCAGAACGGCGTGACGCCCGCGCCGGTAGTAGCGTTTCTCTGCGCCACGCCGCTGATGAACCCAACGCTCTTTGGAATGACCCTCAGCGCCTTGGGTTGGTCAATGGCTCTTGCCCGGATGTTCTCCGCATTGGGCATGGGGATTATCGGCGGTTTGATCGCGCTCTATTACACGCCGCATCTCACCAGCCTGATTCGCAATCCGGCTGAAGAAGCAAGCAAGGTCATAGAACGAAAGTCCAGCGGCCCGTTTCTGAGCCGCTGGCAGCGATCGTTTCTCCACATGGGGTCGTTTACTCTGAAATACGTTGGTATCGGAATCCTGCTGGCCGCCGCCTTCAAGGAATTATTGCCGATGGAGTGGGTCGAAGCCATCGTGGGGCGTCAATACGGATACGGCATTCTCTGCGGCGCGGTTCTCGGCGTACCGCTTTACGCCTGCGGCGGCGGCACCATTCCTTTGATTGACGTATTGATGAACAAGGGGATGTCTCCCGGCGCGGCGCTGGCTTTTTTCATCTCCGGCCCGGCCACCAAGCCGCCGATTCTGATGACCATGAAACTCACTCTCGGAACGGCTTTAACCGTCGCCTACGTCATTCTGAATATAGTTTGGGCGATTCTGGCCGGCGCGCTCTTCCAGCTGATCTACGCCGCCTCGATCACTCATTGAACAGTGTGCGTTATCTGAGTCTTGAGAAGAGATCAGCTTCTGATTGATAGCCGTTTGGAGAGATGCGCCGCAAGCGTATTGATTTACACATTTTGCGGCGGTTGATGGCAATCCAGAGAAAGAGAACAACTATGATGAATCATGAACAAACGACATTCGAATTTTGGATTGGTGGTTTTTTCTGCCAAGATCGAAAGGTTTTCTTCGAGGGTGGAAGTATGGTCTACGAGTTACAGCATCCCGGCGGGTATGGAGAGTCAGATGAACGAATCGAAATCCAACTCGGTCAAGAAGAATGGCTCAACTTTTGGGATGCTTTAGAGCGTATCGGCGTTTGGCAATGGAGGCGCAAATACACCGATAACGATATTTTAGACGGCACCCAGTGGAAACTTGATATCGATAAGGACGGCCAAAAAATCTCAGTCTACGGGAGCAACGAATTCCCCGAATCGTTTCAAGATTTCACCGACGCTCTGAACTCACTTTTTGATGGCCAAATCAAACTCTGAGTGGTAAACGACCCGCCACAAATCCCTCAAATTAAAGGCGGTTTCAGGTTCCGCCTTTCCTCGCTTATCACCCGTAAATTCCCGAAAAAGCCCGGCGGCGAATGGCCGCCCTCCCAATCCAAAATCCCACCTTTTCTATAATTTATCCATTAATTCGTTATTCCGTCTTCACAAGACTATTTCGGGGCTTTAATATATCATCTGATATAACATCCTATATAATTCGATTCTTTCGAGAATCTCAAAAAGTATGCGAAATGGTCAGGATTGGGAGAATTCAGGAAGATGCCAAGTAATATTACTTTTAGGTCACATCTTTCGGGAAGCGTCAACGATTTTTGCCAGAATTCAAAGTTGAAGCTTCTTAGAAATCCCGCTACTCTCGCAAATTTAATAATCCGTGTTGCGAATCATTATGAAGAAGGATCAAGATTATTCCCCTGTGTGTATCTAACTGACAACATTGAAGAGATGCTTAATATGATACCTGGTGCGGAGTCGCTCAAAATTGGTTATGTCAAAAAGGATTCTGATTGGATAACTTGCTCATTGAAAAAATGTTCTCCTTTAGCCAAAGGTGGTTGGTTAATCTATATAAGTGAAACCTCTGAAAGAATTGATTACGGATTATTTATAAGATCAGGAAAGCCAACATCTATGTTGGTTGATGACGGAATTATGACACAAAATGAAGACGCTAATATTGTAAAAGTGTCACAAGTAGCTAATAATTGTATCGAGATTAAATCAAATAATGGAGGCTCTCATTTCATTTTTTTAGACCATCAAAAAGACGATATCCCCCCTCCCTTAAAGAATCTCGATGATTTAGTGGAAGCAATTACCAGCAAGGTGAAAAACAATTTTAGGGAGAACGTTATTCGATACTTAAAACGTATTCTGCATGAGTCATTAATTGAATCACATGGTTGCATTATTGTTGTAACACATATGAATAGAGTTCCGAAGGCTCTTTCAAATGATGGTATTGTTTTTGAAGAACCAATCGATTTTGTTGAACTTTTTGAAAATTTTGATAAAGGAATTATTTCTCAATCTGAAATTGAAAATAAATGTTTTCTTATATCAGGAATGTTGAATTCTGATGGGATCATTCTTTTTGATAATAAAGCACGGATACTCGGATACAACATATTTGTTAACACAAACAAAGAAGCATCAGCAACTGGAGGCGCTCGAAGACGCGCCTTTGATTCTCTAAAAAACTCAAAAAATATAGGACTCAGTGCAGTATTTATGCAATCACACGACGGTTGGTCTGAATTCTCAGGAGGCAACCAATGAACGAAGTGGTTTTATGGGACGCAGACAGTGGGGAACCCATTCCTAGAACTGCAAATACTCCCGCTCGTATTTCAGAATATGCAGTCCAATTAAGCAATAGGGATAAACGTCAGATCGTTGGCGCAATAGAAGCAGGCCATTTCGAAATGGCAATTAATTATCTTTGGAGCAAAACATCGACTGCACTAAAGAGAGAACTGTCTGTTGTTGGTGTTCAACTTCTTGGCGAGATTCTCGGAAGGGCCGACGTAGACGAAGACGATGATGTTGAAGATATTCTGACCACTACAGATGCGATTCTTGTTGCTGAAGAACTTGGAGTTATATCCCCCACCGATGCAATGAGACTTAGGCATACCAATGAGTTAGTAACACATTTTTCAAATTTGGAAACAATGGAAAGCGATATTGAAGAACTTGATGAATCCGAAGCGATGGCTTCATTGAGGGCATGTATTAAAGGAGTTTTAGGACGCCCCAAAATAGAGGTTGCTAAAAAATTCGTAGATTTCAGGAAAGCCCTCGAAGAAGAATCATTAAAAGAAGAAGATACAAGAGTTGAAACATTAAAAAACTCTCCATATTTCTACCTCAAACTTACAATAAGCGTTTTGATGAATTCTGCAAAGAAAACACATGGAGCAACGTTGGAACACACATTGGCCAACATTAATTTGCTGGTTCCTATTTTATGGCCAAAAATACGGGACACTGAAAAATGGCAAATTGGCAAGACGTATGCTGAGGCATTTGCTGATGGGAATAAAGTAGTGGTCAGCGGATTAAAAAGTGCTTTGCTCAAAGTTAAAGGATTTGATTATGTTCCAGAGAATCTACGTAGTGATACTTTTAACAAGGCCGCTGAACAAATTTTTATTGCCCATGAAGGGATGAACAACTTTTACAATGAAGTAGTTCCAGTTCGAGAACTCATAAAACTCGGATCAACAATTCCCGCGCCCGCTCTTCCCAAGTGTATCTCAGCCTTGCTATGTGTTGTATTGGGTAATAGATATGGGACTTCATTTAGCGCAAAACCTGATGCCACTCGATTACTTGATTCGTTAAGTTCAGAACGATGGTCTTTTTATTTGAATCAGGTGTTACCCGGCGATATCAAAATACTAAATAAACTTTTGGATGAAAAACCATGCTCTAATTGGTTTTCAGTTTCAGAGAACTATGAATTTCAAAAGATTGATATTAATGACCGAGATATTGCCAAACTCATTGACGAGTCAATAAAAAGGGATAGAGATAAAGTTGGAAATATTATTAAAAAATTAAAAAATCGGCATTTTGGAAAAAAATGATGGAAAACGTTATCTCAAACCAAATCAAAGAAATACGCAACCACTTGGGCTTAACCCAAGAAAAGTTTGCGGCCCGGTTGGGCGTGACTTTTCCAACCGTTAATCGATGGGAGAACGGGAGAACAAAACCCTCACCGCTCGCCCAAAAGCAAATCGATGATTTGATTGCGCAACTCGGAATCTCGAATTAGGAACGGCATACACGCTGTTGGAGACTTAAAGACTCATGCCCGGTAAGACAAAATCGAAATATGCAAGCGTATTGATTTACACATTTTGCGGCGGTTGATTCTGAAGAATGGAGGACCGGGTGTCCTGGCTCGACCACTCATCTTTGGCGAGAATATGGGCCAAATCGTTCCATGTCAAGGGCTTGGGCGATGCCCGCAATGCCCGAAAAATACTTCTCTCCAGTGGCGAGAGAGGAAGCGAAATTGACTCGGATTTCCTTTCAGTATAGAGAGCCGCAGATAACGTGTCGTTCGCAGGCCTCCAGTCGCTATCCGAGGCAATGGTAGCGTTTGCCCGGTTCGATTAGTCAGCATGTTCGATACGAATGGTGATATCCTTGGGCAAGGCCACACCTGCGGCAACCTGCATGCCCTTGAAAACTCCCACCGGCACTGCACAGCCCGAGCAGCACCCAACCAAGGTATCACGAGCGGCACTCATGATCAGATTTGGCCCGCCGGGATGGATTTCCATGTAGGCGTCGACCGGTTCTTGTTCCTTCAGGCGATCTGCCAAGGTCCGGATCTTCTCGCAATCAGAATGGATATCAAAGGAGACATTCTGATTGTCCCCGCTTCGGGCTTCCACCGTGGTGCCAAAACCACAGATCCCCGCCTGTATTGCTACCTTTGCTTTCATGCCGACGTATCCTCCCTTTGGTTCTTTTTGGCACATTTTCAGAAAGCCGAGCCTTTTCCGCCATCCAGATGGCTGCGCATTTTGCTGTCTTTTTGCCGCTTGACCTCCGGCAGAACGCGTTCGCGGAGAAACTTGAGGGCATCTTCCTCATCACGATCCATGTCAATCACTTCCAGACGCATTATATCCTGCTCGGACAACGTTACCGTAACCATATCCCTTAACCTCACTTCTTCTTGGTTCTGTTTCACCAGCCCATGCGCCCTTTGCCATTACAAAGCTGGGTGATGACTTCAATCGCTTGGTTTGGGCACAAGGGCTTGCACTTCAGGCATCCCGAGCATCTGTAGAAATCCACCCAAGGCCGATCGGCAACTTCTTGCCGGAAAATCGCCTTCATGGGGCAACCGATCTCCACCTGGCATGGATCACAGTTCCCGCAAATGTCCGGATGTATCAGGGCACGCTTCAAACGCCAAGCCTCCGCTGGATTCTTGTCATGGCGCGGTGTAGATCATCCAGACGCCGCCGAGGAGGACAAGCACGCCGCAAATCCTTTTCAAGACAACAGCGCCTTTCGAGCGCTCGTTCCAGTTGAG
>WGLV01000036.1 GCA_016125385.1 bacterium | reverse complement strand
GCACCTTCGCCTGGATGAATCATGGCCGCCGGCTATCCAAAGATTATGAAATCCTGCCGGGACATTCAGAAAACTATATTCGCGTTCACGCAATCCGGCAGGTCCTCCGGGCACTCAATTCATGAAAACAGGTTCTTAATATGTGATCATATTTTTCATAATATGCAATTTTCGCCACGTTTCTTTTCAATTACAAAAAATACATCTTATCCTGGCACAAAAAAAGTGGCGGGAGATGCTGGCTCCCGCCGTTGTGGACGATTTGTTGCAAACATAAATCAATCAATCAGACAGCGTTTTAACTGATGTTGACGCAGACCGACTTGGTTTCGGTGTACAGTTCGAGAACCTCGTGACCCATCTCGCGTCCCCAGCCGGATTGTTTGTAGCCGCCGAAGGGCATGGCTGCGTCGAAGACGTTGTAACAATTGACCCAGACCGTTCCGGCGCGCAGTTCGGCGGCGAAGCGGTGGGCGCGGGCCACATCGCGAGTCCAGACTCCAGCCGCGAGGCCGTAGACGGAGTCATTGGCGACGGGCGTGATTTCATCCAGCGAATCAAAAGGCGCCGCCGTGACCACCGGACCGAAGATCTCTTCCTGAACGATCTTCATGTCCTGCTTGATATTCGTGAAGATGGTGGGCTCGACAAAGTAGCCCCGGTCGCCCTTTCGCGCGCCGCCGACCACCGCCTTGGCGCCGCTCGCCTTGCCTTCTTCGATATACCCGCAGACGCGGTTGAGCTGTTCTTCAGAAACCAGTGGCCCCATGCCGGAATCATCCGCCATGCCGTGGCCGAGTTTGATCTTTTTGGCTTCTTCAGCGACGCCGCTGATGACGTCATCAAAGATATCTTTCTCAACGTAAAGACGCGATCCCGCGCAGCAGCACTGCCCGTGATTGAAGAAGATCGCGTTGGCCGCGCCGGGGATGGCGACGTCGAGATCGGCGTCTTTGAAGATGACGTTCGGCGACTTTCCGCCCAGTTCGAGCGAAACCTTGCGCAGATCGTGCGAAGCGGCCTTCACAATGATGCGGCCCACTTCAGTGGAGCCGGTGAAGGCGACCTTGTCGACGCCGGGCGCGGCGGCCAGGGCGGCGCCGGCGGTCTCGCCGAAGCCGGTCACGACATTTACCACGCCATTGGGCAGGCCCGCCTCCTGCATAATCTCACCCAGGCGCAAGGCGGAGAGCGGCGTCTGTTCGGCGGGTTTCAACACCACCGTACAACCGGCGGCGAGGGCGGGCGCGAGCTTCCACGCCGCCATCAGCAGCGGGAAGTTCCACGGGATGATCTGGCCGACCACGCCGATCGGCTCGCGCAGGGTGTAGGCGTGAAACCGCGCGCCGGGCAGATACGGCACGGTGATGGGGATGGTGGCGCCCTCGATCTTGGTGGCCCAGCCCGCCATATAGCGGAAGATATCGACCGCCAGCGGAACGTCGGCTACGCGGGCGACGGCGGCGGGTTTGCCGTTGTCGATGGATTCAAGCTGAGCGAATTCTTCAAGGTGGTCTTCGAGCAGGTCGGCGATCTTCCAGACGATTTTACCCCGCTCGGACGGGGTCATACGGCGCCAGGGCCCTTCATCGAAGGCTTTGCGCGCGGCGGCGACGGCGGCGGCGATATCGGGCGCGTCGCCCGCGGCGGCATGCGCGATGACGTCGCCGGTGGCGGGATCATGGACGGCGAAAGTCTTGCTCGAGGCGGCGTCGATCCAGCGGCCGTCGATCAGGTTTTGTTTGGGAGACGCGAGAAAGGCCTCCACGTTGGAATGCAGGCGGATTTCGGGTGCGGCGATGGTCATGATAGGTCCTCCCCTAAAGGGTGATCGGGTATAGAGATCGCAATGATGGAATTAAGTAACGTTTATAAACTAAATCAATTTCTTTCAAAACTCAATCGGGGTTGGTGTTGTACAAACTCGATTCGTCACAGATGACAGAAGTCTGGATCATCTCTCCAGGCGTTCAGCGGCGGGGGTTGGTTGTCATTTCGGCGCTTCGGCGCCATAGTGTACGCGATTTATCGGAACCACCATCATCGGCGCCGGCGCGGCGCTCGAGCGGAGACCCGAATCATGGAAGTCGTCATCCTCGACTCATACGAACAGATCAGCAAAAAAGCCGCGAAAGAAGTATCCAACCTGATCCGCAACAAACCCAACTGCGTGCTGGGGCTGGCGACGGGCAGCACCCCGCTGGGGCTCTATCAGGAACTGATCCGCATGCACAAGGAAGAAGGGCTCGATTTTTCGAAAATCTCGACCTTCAACCTCGACGAATACTATGGGATTCCGCCCGCGCATCCGCAGTCGTACTACGCTTTCATGCACGAAAACTTCTTCAACCATATCAACGTTCAGCCGGAGCGCATTTACCTGCCGAGCGGGACGGCGACCGACGTGAACGCCTTCTGCCAGTGGTATGAAGAAGAGATCAAGCGGCTGGGCGGCATCGACCTACAGATTCTCGGCATCGGCCGCGACGGCCACATCGCCTTCAACGAACCCGGTTCGGCGCTGGGCTCGCGTACCCGCATCAAGACGCTGACACGCGAGACGGTGGAAGACAACGCGCGCTTTTTCGGCAGCGTGGAAGACGTGCCGCGCTACGCCATCACGATGGGCGTCGGTACCATTCAGGAAGCGAAGCAGATCATCCTGATCGCCAGCGGAGAGAACAAAGCCGAGATCATCGCCAAGGCCATCGAAGGCCCGGTGACGGCGCAGGTCACCGGCTCCGTACTGCAACTGCACGCGCAGACGGTGGTCTACCTCGACGAAGCGGCGGCGTCGAAGCTGGAACGCTACGACTATTACAAGTGGGTGTTCGAAAACAAGCCCAAACTCTGAGACGCGCTTCACCTGAATCGAGGGACCACCTTCATGCCTTGCATCCTGTTATTTGAAGACGAGGGCTGGCGTTCGCTGAAACCGATGACCTGGACGCGCCCGGCGTACGACTTGCGCTGTGGAATCCGGCTGCTGTGGGAAAAAGCCGCCCGCGCCTTCGGCCCGTCGGAGATTTATTTTCACGCGCGTGAGACGCTGGCCGCGCGCCAGAAGGAAGAAAAAGGAGAAGCCTGCGTTAACACCCCGCCGCCGCACGATTTTATTCTGCTCAACGGGCGCGTGTTATGGACGAAAGAGCTGGCGGCGGCCATTCTGGCGGACAGCCGCGAAACCGCCTTCGTCTGTCAGGGGCGGCTCGCCGCGGCGCGCTGCAAAGCCGGGCGGGGAAAAGAAATCGCGTGGGACCGGCCCATCGAGCTGGATGCGCTCCCGCCTATGCCGCAGGAGCCTTTGGCGGCGCGGATGGTGAACTACCCCTGGGATCTGGTTTACGCCAATCCCGAAGAAATCGTCAGCGACCTGAGTGCGGTCAAACACGCGGGCGTGCGCAGCGAGGCGGTTCATCCCACCGTTCAGTTTCTTGGCGAGCACGATGTCACCATCGGGACGGGAGCGGTCATCGACCCCTTCGTGGTGCTGGACGCGCGAAAGGGGCCGATCTCGATCGGACTGGGAACAAAGATTCTGCCTCACTGCCTGTTGCAGGGCCCCTGTTCGATCGGCCCAAACTGCCTGTTGAAGGCGTCGACGCACATCTATGAAGGAACCAGTTGCGGCGAATACTGTAAACTGGGCGGCGAGATCGAAAACAGCATTCTGCAATCCTACTCCAACAAACAACATACCGGCTTTCTGGGGCACGCCTACATCGGCCAATGGGTCAACCTGGCGGCCGACACCAACAACAGCGACCTGCGCAACGATTACGGCGTGGTGTCATGCACCGTCGACGGCGAGAAAATCTCTACCGGCAAACAGTTTTTCGGCGCGGCGGTGGGCGACCACGTCAAAACCGGAATCCAGGCGATGATCAACACCGGATCGATGATCGGCCCGTTCTGTAACCTGTTCGGGCTGGGGTATCCGCCGCGCGAGATCCCTGGATTCGCCTGGGGCGGAGAAAAAGGCTGGATGGAATACCGCTTTGACAAAGCCATCGAGACCGCTCAGCGCATGATGGCGCGGCGGAATCAGACCATGACGCCCGCGCTGGAAGCGATTTATCAGCAGGTTTTTGAAGCCACACGCGATGAGCGCGGCGCGTTTCTGACCAGCGGGACCTGCTGACCCTCACCTCACCGTCCGGCGAAGCCAGAGCGATTTCACGGCCACCGCTTCGGGAAATCCGGTGCGCCGGGTTGAGAGGAAACCAAAAGCATTGAATAATAGGCGGGTTAAGGCTGGCGGCGCGGAGAATGTATCCACCCGGGGCGCTCAACCGTTACACCCTGAGACGGCGTTGCGGGCGCCAGTGTAACTTTGCGGCTCCGCGCCGGCGCGAATGCGCTACACTGACAACCAATCCACCCCGCCGAAACTCGGCGATGGACAATAGCCCGGCGGCATGAACGCCGACGGAGCGAGATGGAGAGTTATCTTATGAATCGATTCGGGTTGAAGGCGATACTGTTTCTGGCGGCCGCCGCCGCGCTCTGGTGCGCGGGATGCGCTTCGCCGGGAGGAGGCGGGACGACCAACGACGTCGTCATTATGGACGGCGTGATGCACAAGGCCGGCCCCAATGAAACCATTTATCTCATCGCGAAAACGTACGAGGTGTCGCCCGAGCTGCTGGCGCGGGTCAATGGCATCGATATGAATTCGCCCGTCAGCGAAGGAACGCGGCTGTTCATCCCCGGCGCGACGGAATACCGCGCGGTCGACACCAACCCCGCTCAAACCGTCTATCAACCGGCGGCGCCCGACGGCTTGTGGCATCAGGTGGGTCAGGGTGAAACGCTGATCGGCATCGCGAAAGCCTACGAAGAATACGATGTGACCGTGCAGGAGCTGCAACGGGTAAACAACCTGCCCGACGCGCGCCAGTTACGCGCGGGCCAGGTATTGTGGATTCCCCGCGCCAAAGAAGTGAAAGACGTCGAGGTGGCGCAGTCAACGATTATCGCCGAAGCGCCGGTGAAAGAGGCGAAAGACGATCCGCGCATCGTGCAGAAAGTCGTGCCCAAACCGACGCCGACCCCGACCGAGAAAAAGCCCGAAGAGACAGCGAACAAAGAACCCACTCCCAAGGGGCCGGAAAAAACGTTCCCCCGCGAAGTCACCGAAATCGGCGACGCGCGCTTTCAGTGGCCGCTGAAAGATAACTTCCGCGTGTTGCGGCCTTACAGCACTGCGGCCGACACGATGAACGCGGGAATCGACCTCTCCGCGCCGGAGGGGACGACGATCTACGCGGCAGCTGACGGCAAGGTTCAACTGGTGGGCGGCGTGGATGACGACCTGGGCGGAAGTTTCGGCAACTTCATCATTCTCTATCACGGCAAGCGCAACAATGAAGACCTGCGCACGATCTACGCCCACAATCAGGAGAACCTGGTTACGGTGGGTCAGCTGGTCAAGCGCGGCGACGCCATCGCCAAGGTCGGTAAAACCGGCGCGCCGCCAGCGAATTCGGAAGGCGTTTTGCACTTTGAGATCCGTGAAAGCACCAAGGCTCTCGATCCGCAAAAAGCGCTGCCCTCGTTGAAATAACGGGATGACAGGAAGATAATTCCAGCGATCGCTGGATCACCGCCCAATCATCGTTGAAAAGGATGAAACCATGTGCGCTGAAGGCAAAGAACGCCGCGTTTTTGAACGGGAAGAGATTCGGATTCCCTTCATCTACAGCCTGGACGAAGGAGAAAGCCTGACGCAGGGCGAGTGGAAAGAGGCCATCACGCTCGACATCGGACCGGTCTTAATCGGCGGTCTGGCGTTTTTTTCAGAGAAGCCTTATGAGATCGGCCAGAAGATGCGGTTGTCGCTGTTCATGGACCTCGATCTGAAAAACACGCTGCACGACAATCCGGAAGAACAGCCGCCCATCTATCACGGCGCGGTATGCCGGATCGAACCTTACGAAAACGGGCACAAGGTCGCGGTCGTGTTCAAAGGCATGGAAGACATCATCCTGCAATTCGAAACCTGACCGGCGGTACTTGGATACGTGAGACAAGAGCCATTCGGGCGCGTCCCGAATGGCTCTTTGCTTATTATGCGTATCGGTTCCAATCCGATCCCGTCAATCCGAATCCCACTGCGCGTCAAGGACGGAGTATCCGGTGGGGCGGAAGACTTCAGCCGTAACCCGATCGAGCCCATCGAACGAAGGCCATTCGCCCAGATGTTCAAATAACGATCCGGGGGCGAGATCGGGCAGGGTGATTTTTCCACTCCCCATCGGCAGCCCGCGCTTGTCATACGCGATCCAGATCAATTCATAGCCACGCAGGGTATAGGCGGGAAAATCGTTTTCAAGTGAACGGGTTTCGATCTCTATCGCAGCGCGGGTCACATCCCCATCGGCTCGCGGCGCGGCGACCGTCAGCGAACGGATGGGCGAAGCCTCGCGGCGCAACGCCTCCCACGATGGCTTGGGCTTGCCGAGCAAATCAACCACGCCGTGAACGCGCTGCTGAAAGGCGCCTTGTCCCTTGTCACCTACATGAGTCCGGTAATCGTTGTAATCGAAAAAGATCGCTCCCGCGACGGACGGATTACCGCGGTAGGCGTCAGTGTGCGTCTTGAGAACTCGAATGCGGACGTCATCGCCGGTCGGATTTTTATCCGAGCATTCGCAGACGCCGTATTCAGAGACGACAATCGACTTTCCCGGAAACGCGGCGGCGATGCGGCTCAGCGCGGCGGAAGCGTCCGCCACGGTTCCACCGTACCACGATTCGTAATACTCGTTCCATTCGATGAAATCGCTGAATCGCGAAGCGTCTTTTTCAGGCGTGGACTGGAGCGAATTCGACGCCCATGTCAACAGGCGCGTGGGGTCCAGCTCACGGGCGAGTTGTGCGCCGCGCTGAACGAAACGCCACGCTTCATCACGCTGGCCCTGAATTTCGTTGCACAGGCCCCAGGCGTAAATGGATGGATGGTTATAGTGAGGCTCGATCATCTCGCGGGTGTGAAGCGCCTGAATTTCATCCAGATCGCCCTGCATCGTTTTTCCACCCCAGGCGGGAACTTCCTCCTGAGTGAGCATGCCCTCACGATCCATAAAATCGAACACGGAATCATCCTGCTGCCAGTGAAAGCGGGTGATAACGCAATTAAGGCGCTTCATGCCGCGCATCACCTCGCGCATGGCGTCCGGCGATTCGGCCATGCCGTAACGCGGGTCGCTGCCCGGCATCCATTCGACGCCCATCAGCCGCATGGGTTCGCCATTGAGATAATAGAATCCCTCCCGGCATTCGATCGAGCGTACGCCGAACCTGGTTTCAGCGGAATGAATCGTAACGCCGTTTTCCATCAGCTGAACCTGCAATTCATAAAGAGCGGGATGATCGAAGTGCCACAAATCGGGCCGTGAGATTGTTAAAGTGGCGCCGGCCCGCCCGGGCTCCGAAGGGTCTGGGGCGAGTATGCCCTCAGCGACCCGGATTCTGTCAGGGCTGACGGCGGCGGCATGGAGCTGTAGCGAATGAGAGAGTTCGCCCGCCAAGCGGACATGGAGTTTGACTTCGGCCGAGGAGAAATCATCCGAGGGATCAGCGCTCACAAAAAGAGCGTCAATATAAACCGGCGGCATGAATCGCAGGCGGACGGAACGGATCAAACCGCCGTCAGCCGCCCAGTCGGAAGACCGTTCATACGGAAGCGCGTTCGCGGAAAAACGATTATCGACGCGCACCGCCACGCGATTGACCTCGCCCGGCTTCCAATATGGGGAGACATCGAACCGGAAGGGCGTCCAGCCACTGCCATTGTGCTCGCCCGCTTTTTCACCATTCACCCAGACGCTCGAATCGCGATAAACCGCGTCGAATTCAAGCAACACGACCGGGTCATCCGGTTGAAGCGGGGGGATATCACCCACGTACCACGCGATTCCGTAATACGATTCGAGCCCGGGCTCCACCTGCCAGGTATGAGGAACGGAGACGGATCGCCACTCACTTACGTCAAACGAGCGTTGAAACCACCCCTGCTCAACGCCAGCGTCCTCGGCGTCGGTGGAGAAACGCCATGCGCCATCCAGCGGAAAGACTGACCCCGCATGAACCTCCGCGGGATAGAATCCAACGGTGAGAATTGAGAGAATCAGAAAGAAAAACAGCGCGGAAGAAATCGAGAGTCTTTTCATTATCGCGGTCTCCAGAATGCCGTGGTCATGATGCGAACCGATCGATCGACTTCGCCATATCGTCTCTCATTTTTTGACGGAAAGCCAGAGTTTTAATCGCACGAAACCACCATCACGAAATGATCCGCACGGAGAAGGAAACATGAGGATTCTATTCCGCCGGTTGCACGCACTTTGTTTTATCCTGCTCATAGCTGGAAGCATTCAGGCCACGTGGAGCCTCGACCAAATCGCGAACGCATGGCGTAGCGATTTTGAAACGCAGCGTGAACCTTCGCGTCCCAGGCTGGAGGCGAGATACGTCTCGGCGGCGAGAGACGCATTCATTATCGATGCGGAACGCTACCTCATCGAACTCGGGCTCGGGGCCGGGATGGGCGCGATTCAGTCTGTTCAGCAAAACGGCGAAATTCTTCTGAGAGATGGATACTTCGAGTTGGAAGACCGTAACGGCTCGAGATGGAGTTCGCTGCGCGCCACGAAACCGTCACGAATCAATCTGTACCGGCGCGGACCGTATTACGATGAAGTCCACTGGCTCGATCTGCTGTTCGAGAATGAGAACGGCCAGCCGGCGCCGATTCGCGGAGAAGTGGTATTTTATTGCTACCCCGAATCGTGCCGTCTCGGGCTGCGGCTGCACGCCACAGAGACGATGGAAATTCAGCACGCCCAACTCGTATTCGATCGCGCGGATGGCGTCTCGGCTTATGAATCACAGGGCGGCGCCACGGAGAAACCGACCAGGATAACGGGGCGCGATCGTGAAAACGCTCTGGGGTGGTTTGAATGCGTGAATCCCATCGCGTTTCAATCGGATGACGGGCGTTTCAATATCCTGATGAACACAGGTCCAGCCCTGACTCTAGAGCCCGGCGAACCAGTCGAACTCAACACGGGTTTTGTCTCGATCGTCAATGGCGACTGGAACGCATTGCGCGCTCAGACCGAACCGTTGCCGCCGGAAAGCCTCGTCCTGAAAGAGGGGCTTGCATTCAAGTACGACGCGCGGCGCGGCGATTACGTGGTCTCCACCTATAATCCCGGCGGCTTCAACTATCACTATTATGAAAATCAAAACGATTACCGGCGCGCGCGGATCGCGATTCGAAACAGCAACTTCGATCGCAAGATATATCTGCGCCACGAAGTGGGCGACGGCGCGCTGGGTCAGGTGGAATGCGGCGTAACGCTGGACGCTGAAAACCGCCTGCTGCCCATCGTAAACCAGATCAGCAAGAACTTCGCCGGTGAGAAAGAAGAGAAATTTTATAATCCACAGGACACTCCGTTCAGCGAGACCTTCATCCCGATCCATCTGAAAGCGGGCGAGACGCGCGAGCTGACCAGCCTGCAACTCTACCAGAACTGGGGCGATCATCCCCTCAAGCAGTTTTCATCGCTGGGCGCGTGGATGGATTACTTTCACATGTCGACCGGGGTGACCGAAACCACCTGTTACGTCCCGTTCAAGTTTTACACCGGCATCAGCATCGCCGATCTGCGTGGAATGAGCGGAACCATGTGGGAAAGCCAGCCTCAACACGACAACGTCGGCGGGCATATCTTCATGGAATACCAGGCGACGGACCGGCCCGGAGCGCGGCAGGCGATCGAATACATGGGGACGGACTATCACTCAACCGGCCCGGTCTGGTCGCACATCACGTTTCATTTTCTATCCAGCGACGGACGGGTGCGAACCGAACTCGAGACGTTCGAGTATCCTCAACTCGACGAACTGCGCAACTTTATCCGCCTGCGCGTCACCGCACTCGACAACGTACCCATCGCGAACTGGGGGCGCGATTTCCGGATCATGCAGATTGACACGAAGACGCAACAGTTGCGTTACCAGAAAGCCTCATATCTGAATTCGCAAGGCGAACTTGTCACGCGCGGCATTCAGTTTGATGATTTATGGACGCTGGACAGCGCCGCTCTTGCGAACGAGGCGCCGATGGCGGCGCTGTGGAACTCGCCCAAGGGGAACAACGCCTTCATCGTGGAGGGCTGGCGCGGAACGCTTGGCGGCGAGCCATTGGTGGGGCTCGCGCTGTCATGCCAGGGGCGAAAGGATGAAAACAGCAACCTGATTCTGACGCCGCAAAGTAATGCGAAAGGGCTAAAAAAAGGCGACGCCTTTGAAATCGATCTGTTCATCATGCCCTACGGCAAGGCGGGCGACGACTACACAGCCGCATTGCGTGAACGCGATCGTTACGGATTAAATCCGGTCCGGTTATCCAACGTGCGCGGTGGAGAGGCGCTTGCGAATTTTCCACCGCGAATCCATGTCGCAGGCGAGGTCACGGAATTCACGATCGGCGGGGGGCGATCGACCATCGCGGTTCTGGTGGAAGGACTGGACTCCTACACGGGATGGGACCTGGAACGCGAAACGGAGAATGGATGGTCGCCATGCGTGTTCTCGTCGAAGACAAGCGGCTCCGACATCGACGGCGAGGGCCAGCAGCGCTATGTTTGTGATGACGGCCTCTTCGGCGCCGCGTTTCGCGTGGAACTGGACGGTGGTTCACATCGCTATCGAGTCGTCAGGACGGAACCCCGATAGCGGATTATCTCATTTCATGACTTGAAGGAGATCATTCCAATGTTTCGATTTCACTCGACGCTCCTGCTCGCGGCTTTAATGATCGCATTCATGGTCTGCATCAGCGGATACGCCCAGCAGGTTGTAACGCGCGAACTTACCATTGATAAACAATATCTGCTTTTGCCGGTCCGCACTGGAGCCGCCAAACAGCGCGTCAAATACCTGGTCGATGGAAAGACCGCTCGGGAATTTGACATCGAACTGGATGGAGAGAATCCATCATTCTGGGTTTTCAGCGACGTGAGCGGCTTTAACGGAAAGAAACTCACGATTGAAACCAGCGCGCCCCAGGATGCGCCGGGCGGACTCGACGCCATTCAGCAATCGGATACGCTGCCCGGCGCCGAAACGATGTACCACGAAGCGACGCGCCCTCAGTTTCATTTCACCTCGCGGCGCGGTTGGAACAATGACCCGAACGGGCTGGTGTTTTTTCAGGGTGAATACCACCTGTATTATCAGCACAACCCCTTCGGCTGGAACTGGGGCAATATGCACTGGGGACACGCGGTCAGCCCCGATCTCATCCATTGGAAAGAACTGCCCATCGCGCTCTACCCCAGGCAATACAACGACTGGTGTTTTTCAGGCAGCGCCGTCATTGATGAGAAAAACACGTCGGAATTCGGACAGGGCGGCGAACCGCCGCTGATCGCCGCTTACACCAGCACGGGCCGGGGCGAGTGCATCGCCTTCAGCCTCGACCGGGGACGCACGTTTCATGATTATGAAGGTAACCCGGTGGTTAAACATCAGGGGCGCGACCCCAAGGTCATCTGGTACAAACCCGGTCAGCACTGGGTGATGGCGGTGTATGACGAAATGGGAGATTCAAAAGGCATCGCGTTTTACACCTCGCCCGATCTGAAAGAATGGACGCGCCAAAGCCGTATCGAAGGCTATTATGAATGCCCCGAGCTGTTCGAGATCCCCATCGAAGGAAAAACGGAAACGAAATGGATCGTCTATGCCGCCGATGGGGCCTATACGATCGGTCAATTCGACGGAAAAACCTTTACGCCGGAAACAGACAAACTGCCCTATAACTACGGCGATTGCTTTTATGCGTCGCAGACGTATAACAACATTCCCGAATCGGACGGACGGCGCATCCAGATCGGCTGGGGCCGAACCGGAGACCCCGCCATGCCATTCAACCAGCAGATGAATTTCCCCGTCGAACTAACGCTGCGTGAAACAGATGACGGGCTTCGGCTTTTCGCCTGGCCCATTCGTGAAATCAACACGCTGTACGACAAACTGCGCGTTAAGAAGACGCGCGTGACGCCCGATGAACCGCTGATCGTCACCGCGCGGGGCGACCTGTTCGATGTCACCGCCAACATCGAGTTGATGGACGCGAGCGAAGTCGGGTTCATCGTGCGAGGCATGCCGGTGTCGTATGACGTGAAAAGCGAGACGCTGCGCTGCGGAGACAATACGGCGCCGCTGAAAGCCCCGAATGGATTCCTCAGCCTGCGCCTGCTGGTCGATCGCCAGTCGGTGGAGATTTTTGGCGGCGACGGACGGGTGTATATGCCGATGAGCGCGACGTTTAAAGACGATACCGTGGCGCTGGATTTTTACTGCAAGGGCGGCGCCGTCAGGGCGGATTCGATCCGCGCCGCGGAATTAAAATCGATCTGGCCATCCGAAAACGAATAGTGGATTCACGGCGCGGACAGTTCGATACGCCGGTTGAGCGCGGGGTTGGCGATGACCTGCGGTTCGCGGCCCGGCCAGTACAGGGTGAGGACATCCACGCGATCGACTTCGCCGAAGCCGAAGTGAACCAGCGCGGAATTCTGTGAAAGGTAACTCGATCCCGCATCGGCCATTCGCGTCCAGCGGCGTGAGCCGGCGCGCGCGACGATGCGCATGCCGTTGATTTGTGCGGATGACGCGCGCAAGCGCAGCTGAAGCCAGTTTCCGCGCGGGCTGACGTTTTCAAGCAACAGCGGGGCGGAGTCGATGCAATTGATAACGATATCCATATCGCCATCGTCGTCGTAATCGAGCAGAGCCGATCCCCGGCCGGCGCATTGTAACGCGGCGGCGGGCAGGGCGTCATCGTCCTGCTCATGAAATCGTCCATCCGCCTGGCGATACACCGACACGCCCTGCCGGTAAGGCCGCATGGCTTCCGGCGTGGAATCGGCCTGAGGATACACGTGGCCGTTGGCGGTATACACGTCGAGCCAACCGTCCGCATCAAAATCGCAAAAACCATTTCCCCACGTCACCTTGCTTCGCGTAGAGCCAAACAGGCCCATCGTCGCCGACGCGTCGATCAGCTGACCGTCGCCGGAATTACGGTAGAGTTCGTCTGATTCGCCCTCATACGACGTGATATACAGATCAAAGTAACCATCGTTGTCATAGTCGCCCACGCTGACCCCCATGCTGGCGCCGGCGCGGCCGTCGTCTGAAAATCCACCGCCTGAGACAAAACTCCAGTCGTCAAAGCGGCCGCCTTCATTGTGAAGAAAATGGTTGAACGTCGAATCGTTGGTGACGTACAGGTCGAGCAGGCCGTCATTGTCGAAATCGAAAAAGGCGGCGCCCATCGCCCGGCCTTTGGAGGGATTGACGCCCGCGCTGGAGGCGGTGTTTTGAAAGCGCCCGGCGCCGTCGTTTTCGAACAGGCGATCCCACTGGGCGTCAAGCGAGAGCGGCCCCAGAAACACCTCGCGGCCGTGGTACCGCGCCCGGCGGTCACTCTGTTCATCGGGATCGAAACGAACATAGTTGCCCACGAAGAGATCAGCGTCGCCGTCGCGATCATAATCGGCGGCGCCGAGCGCGGCGGCGTAGCCCTCGTCGGCCAGGCCCGATTCTTCGGTCGCATCGGTGAAGGTTCCGTCGCCGTTGTTATGGTAAAACACGTTGGGGCCATAGTTACCAACGTATAAATCGAGCCAGCCGTCGCCGTCCGCGTCGAAGAAGACGGCGGCCATGCCGACTCCCTCATCGCCCACGCCCGCCTGCCCGGTCACATCGGTGAAGACGCCGCCATCATTTCGGAACAGCGCATTTCGATACGCGGGATCGGGGCGATCGGCGCGGGGGCGGCCGTTGAGAAAATAGACGTCGTCATCGCCGTCGCCGTCGTAATCGGCCACCGCGACGCCCGAGCCCATCGCGTCGACGATCCAGGGTTTGTCCGGCGAACCGAGGCGATGGCGGAATCCATCAAGGCCTGCTTTATGAGTGGCGTCGATAAAGCGGATGGGGAGCGATTGGGCGGAGGCGGCTCCAGCGGATGCCAACGTAATCGTGAAGAGCAATACGATGGTAGACTTCATAACGGAAAACGGCATGGCGTGGAATAAAAAAGGCCGCGGCGCCGAATCGGAGCCGCAGCCTTGCTTGATATTTTTCACGTCGTGGAACCGACTTCAGCCCAGGTAATGATGCCGGGGCCGTACTTGTTCTGCTGGTAGCGGTACATGGCGGCGTGGCCCATCAAGGCGGTCAGGGTTGAAACGCGCGCGGTTTCGACGTTGCTGGTCGGCTTTTTGTTGGCGCGGCAGCATTCAACAAATTCAATTAGTTCGTTCCGAACCGAGCTGTCGCCCCAGCCGGGCGTTTCATCGGAAACCATTTTCGGGTCCTGATCGCGAACGTAGAGCTCGCCCTTAAGCATGTCGATGCCGCCATTCTTACCCATGACCCACGATTTTTCGCCCTGAAACGCCTCCGGCACACCGTGAAGATGGGTATACGAGAAGATCGCGCCGTTGGGGTAATACCACGAGACGGAACTCATGTTTTCGGCCTGATGCTTGTTGGGGTGTTCGTATTCGACGGTGATTTCGCCCATCGCGACGGCGTGAGTGGGCGCGTTGTTATCCATCACCCAGTTCATCAGGTCCATGTGGTGGCAGGCCTGCTCGACCAGTTTACCGCCCGACATGTCGACGTCGCCGACCCAGCCTCCGACGTGTCCCGAGCCGCCCCAGTGCCATTGCGCCTGCATGAATACGATTTCACCGATGCTGCCGTCGCGGATCGCCTTGATGCCGGCCCGCATGCCGACGTCGGATCGGCGCTGAAACGCGACCTGATAGATTCCCTTCGCCTTACGCGCGGCGCGGACGATGGCGTCGACCTTCTCGACGTTGGCTTCCATACATTTTTCGCTGAGGCAATGGAGACCGGCTTCGAGAACGGGAACGACCACCTTGGCGTGGTTGCCGACTTCGGTGGCGCAGAGAATCGCGTCCGGTTTTTCTTTCTCAATCATCTGGCGGAAATCGGTGTAGGTATTGATCGAGCGGTTTTCTTCTTCCTTCACGTATTCCTTCACCTTGTCGGCGCGTTCGGGACGCAGATCGCAGGCGGCGGCGATTTCGATGGTATCGACGGTCAACGCGCGCCGTGAAAGATACGAACCGCGCCCGCCGCACCCGACCCACGCGATACGCATGCGGTCATTGGCGCCCAATACGCGATTGGAAGCCGCCATCGTCAGGGCGGAAGCGCTCATCACCGCCGTCCCCATGAATTTTCTTCGTGATACGCCTTTGTCAGTCATAATCATTCCTTCCCCAAAAAGTTTTTCATCGCGGATGCAATTCATGGTGCGTAACAACGAACGGCCTACTCTTCCAACGGGAGTATTTCGATGTTGCGGAACTCGCAGGGGTGGCTCTCGGATTGCAGCGAGATATACCCTCCGGTCAACATCTTGTTTCCATCCCGGTCTTTAATCAGTTTCGCCCCGTCCGCGTCTCGCGGATCGAGTTGAGACGCTTCGTATTCCAGCACTTTTTCTCCATTGACGTAATGGATGATTTTTCCGTTGCCATGCACTTCGACCTCACAGCGGACCCATTGGTCGCCGTGATAGGTTTTGGAGGAAGAAGTCGTGCAATGCTGTTCGATCAGGTTGCCCTCCATCACCACGTTGGTTCCCGGCGTGCAGAGGTTGGCGGTGGTGCGGGGATTCGTTCCGTCGCCGCCCAATAGTTGGCATTCAATACTGACGGGAAACTCCTGATCCTTGCGCATGGTTTCAGGATCCTGACAGTGGAGCATGATTCCGCTGTTGCGCAGCGCCCATCCCGCGCCGCCGTCGATCTGTTCGCCGGTGAAACGATATTCGAGGCGCAGACGGTAATGAGAGAAGGGCTCCTTGTAAAACAGATGGCCGTAGCGCCCATCGAATTTTTCATACGCGTCATAGGCGACTTTGATGACGCCGTCTTCGACTCGAAAGGTGTTTCCAAAATTATCGCCGAAGTCGTATCCGGTGATCTTGGGCGACCAGCCGTCGAGGTCTTTTCCGTTAAACAGGCTGATCCAGTCTTCGGCGGACGCGGCGCCGGCGAAGAGCAACGCGAACGACACGGCAAGCGACAGACGAACAAGACGATCGGGCCGTGTGAAATTCATTGAACGCGACATGTCGATCTCCTCACTCAAAATCCGAATGTGAACGCCAGCACGATAGAAAAGGCGCACTGACGCATATCTCCGGATCGAGTGTATCAAATTTTCTGGAATGGAGCCAAGGCGAGCCAGACGGAAATCATTCGACGGGATACCCCTGCTCGATGTATTTCTGCAGTTTGTAGAGCAGCGCGCGGCGGCTGATGCCCAGTTCGCGCGCGGTCTGAGTGCGGTTGTTGTTGTGTTTTTTGAGCGCTTCAAAGATCGCATCTCGCTCGATGTCTTCAAGACGGGTTTTGTTTTCACGCCCTTCAGACTCGGACGCGCCCGACAGGAAGGATTGAAGACGCTTGGGCAGGTGTTCGGGGATGATCACGTCGCCGCGCGAGATCAGCGTGGCGCGCTCGATGGCGTTGCGCAGTTCACGGACGTTGCCGGGCCATTCATATTGTTCGAGGCAATGAGACACCGAGTTTGAGAATCGCGGTTTGCTCTGGGTAAACTCGGCGGCGAAACGCGTGGCGAGGGGAAGGATGTCTTCGCGGCGGTCGCGCAACGGCGGGATGAAGATTTCCATCACGTTAAGACGAAAGAACAGGTCTTCGCGGAACGCGCCCTTTTCGACTTCTTCCTCCAGGTTGCGGTTGGTGGCGGCGAGAATGCGCGCGTTGGTATTGCGTTCTTTGTTGGAGCCGACTCGCTGAAAGGTTCCATCCTGAGTGACGCGCAGCAGTTTCGCCTGAAGCGTTGGCGACATCTCGGCGATTTCGTCAAGCAGAATAGTTCCATCGGCGGCTTCTTCAAAACGGCCGATACGCTGTTGAGAGGCGCCCGTGAACGATCCTTTTTCGTGTCCGAACAGTTCACTCTCGAGCAATGCGTCCGGTATAGCGGCGCAGTTTACTTTAATGAAAGGCTTTTCGCGGCGCGGGCTCCATCCGTGAACCACGTCCGAGAGAATCTCTTTTCCGACGCCGCTTTCACCGGTGATAAGAATGCGGCTGTCGGATGCGGCGACCAGCGCGGCCTCGCGAAACACTTCCATCATGGATGGACTCTGCGCGACGACGTCATCAGGCAGGCGCAGATCGTCAGGCAGCGAGGCGCGCGAAGCGCCTTCCACGCCGACGGCCCTCAACACGGAACGCAGCAGTTCATCCAGATCGATGGGTTTTTCCAGATAGTTAACGGCGCCGTCGCGCATGGCGCGCACCGCGTCACGGATGTCGGCGTACGCGGTGACCATCAATACGGGCAGATGGGGATGAATTTCGCGGACTTTCTCAAGCGCGTCGAGGCCGGAGATGCCCGGCATGCGCACGTCGGATATCATCATCTCGATATCTTCACGCTGAGATAAAACCTGAAGGGCTTCTTCTCCGCTGGCGACCGGAAGAATCTGGAATCCCTGCCCCGTCAAAAACGATGACAGCAGGCTGCGCTGGCTCTGATCGTCATCCACCACGAGGATGACGTGTTGGGTGATGAGGGGGCGTTGTTGTACGTTCATGTCATTCTCCCAGCGAAACGATCTTCATGGGGGATATACGGAAACAGGCTCCCCCGCCACGGGCGTCTTCGTAACGGACGTCCCAACCGTGAGCCTGAACGATCTGATTCACCACTGACAGGCCGAGGCCCGTTCCCCCTTCTCTCGTTGTGAAATAAGGCCGAAATATTTTATCGATGCTTTCACGCGGAACGCCCGGGCCGTCATCGCGAATCACCAACTCAAGCTCCGCGCCGCGTTGCACGCTTTCAATGACGATGGCGCCGCCTTCATTCACGGCCTGAACCGAATTCATGAACAGATTGAAGATCACCTGACGCAGCAGGGTTTCATCCGCTTCAATGACCCGATCGAGATTTTGCAACGTCACCGTGATATTTTTGTCTTCCACGTCGCTGTGTAACGCGCGTTCCACGTCTTTGACGACGTTATATAGCCTGACCGGCGCGGGTTTGGCGTCTCGCGGTTTGGAATAATTGATGAATTCATTCAATTGCGCCGTAACGCGATCGACTTCTTCAGCGATCTGAACCGCCTCGCGGTGAACCTCATCGCCAGGGCTGGATTTGCGCGAAATGAGCTGAGCCAGGCCACGCACGATATTGAGTGGATTGCGCGTCTCATGCGCCAGACCGGCGGCGGCGAGATTCATCTCGCGCAGATGGGCGTTCATCTCGCTGGCGCGCACCAGCCGGACCTGCAACGCGGAATTTTTCATCACATTGCGCCACGCGGCGAGGCCGCCCAGCATCGCGATCAGAGCGAAGCCGCAGATGATTCCACGCATCCAGAGATCGCGCTCGCAGGCGGCGTAGTAATCGTTGTTGTACATTTCAATGCGAAAGCCGTACAACCCGGCGCGGCCCAGCAGTGATTTGTATTCCTCCTCGTCCATCCAGGGAGGGCGGCCGAAGCGCGGACGTCCGCCGCGAAACTCGCCGCGTCCGCCCCGGCGCTCATCCGGCGGAGGCGGCGTCGCGTCGTGCAGAAATCCGGAGGCGGCGTTCACTTCACCGGTCGCATTCGCCATCTCACCGGGCGGGCCGTCAGGGCCGCGATCGAAGTTCTTTTCCTCAAAGTCGGGCGGGGGTGGCGGACGGCGATCGGGCCGGAAGATTCGGTGCGTGTCTTCTTCCGTAAGAATCAGAGTCGGTTCGGAATCGGGGCCTTCGCGATCCTGATCGACTCCCAGGTCGGCGAGATTGACGAACGCGACGGTGTCGCCTTTCCAGCTGACGCCTTCCTTGAGTAATTCGGGATCGGTTTCCTCCACGCCCTGCCCCGCCCAGGCGACCACGTCTCCTTTTGTATTGATCAGCGTGATAGAGCGGATTTCTTCGGGCTGAACGAGGTCCCAGAGGGCCAGTTCGAGCCGGGCCTGCATGACCATTCCACCAAACAGGCGCTGGGAGCGGATGACCACCGCCAGAGTATTACTGATATCGCGCGCCCGGTTGTACAGCGCCTCGCGCGAGTAGTCGACGAAGCGCTGATGTTCAAAATATTGCCAGACGGCCACCATCAGGCCGAAAAGCACCAACACAACCGGAATCACAATTTTTCGTTTCATCGTTCGCGTAACCTCAGGCGGCCATCCTCTGTTGAGCGTCACTCACATATTCAAACGGCGAGCGCCGCTCGTTATTGAATCAGCGCGCGGGTTTCCTCTCCAGTTTAAAACGGGCGCCCCTTCGAATTACGGCGTACGGAAGAATCCGTTAAATCTCCGCTCTGACCATTGGAGTTTCCCCCGGCGGGAGCGGAATCGACGCCTTCTTCATCCAGTTTATTTTCAGTGGGCGGCAAATTGTCAATATATTTGTCGAGTTGTTTCTGATCGAACGCCTGCGGTGAAAGTTCGGAGCGGTCGCGTTCAGATTGAGACATTTTAACCAGATCCTGCGGCCCTTCGACGACGTACGGCGTCAGAAAAATAATCAATTCGGTTTTCGAATCGTTTTTCGTGTTGCGCCGAAACGCCATACCCAGCAGGGGAATATCGCCCAGAATGGGAATTTTGTTCTCGACCTTGGTCTTGTTATCTTCCATCATGCCGCCGATGACGACCGTTTTGCCGTTAGGCGTAACGACGACGGTGTCGGCGGAACGCTTGGCGAACACGGGAGAGTTGATCGTATCGGAAATAGGCACGGTTTCATCGGTGACGGTCGAGATTTCCGGCGCGAGAATCATCTCGACGAGGCCGTCCTGCGTGATAAACGGCGTTACGCGCAGAATGATGCCGATGTCCTGATATTCGACGGTATTGATGGTCTGGCCAGTGTCGGAGATACGGCTGTTGGTGACGAAGGGCACTTCTTTACCGACGGTGATCACGGCTTCCTGATTGTTGCGAGTCAAGATCGAAGGCCGTGAAAGAACTTCCGTATGGCCGACCTCGGCGATAGCGCGCATGGTGAGGTTCAGGTCTTTTTCAAGCAGGGTGTAAAACCCGCCGCGCGTCTCGGCGGCGAGACCATACGCCGTCTGGAACATATTACCCGTGCCGTCGCTGTTTCCATTGATGTTGATCGAGCCCTCAATGCCGATATCGGTGTCGTTGCGGTAGGTCACTTCAAGAAACACGACCTTGATCAACACCTGCTGGACCGGATGATCGAGGCTCTCGATGATTTTCTTGATATGCTCGTTGGTCTCTTCGTCGGTGATGACGATGATTGAACGCGTATCGTGATCGGCCTGGATGATGGCTTCGCCTACCATGCCGTTCGTATAATAAGACCGCTGGGTTCCATACGAACTGCTGGAACCGCCGCCGGAAAACGAAGAAGAACCGCCGAATTGGCGAAACTGGGCGTGGGCCGACTCAGGAGCGAGCCAGGCGATCGCCGCAGCGAGGATGATGACGAGTAAGTATTGTTTTCGGAACATGATCTTTTTCCCTTTCGCCTGTTACTGGCCAAGCCCGCCGCCGGCGCCGAATGATTGCGGCGTGGTCACGGTACGGTTGCTGAGCGTATTGCCGCTCTGGCTGCCGGTCGTCGTCTGACGGTTCCGCGTGGTGTTGGTCGTTTCGAAGATGCCCCGGAGAATTTCCGCCACGTTGTCAACGTCGGCGTGTTCGAGGCGATAAACGTAAACCTGTTGTTTCTTGGCCGGATTGGCGTCGAGCCGTTCGATCATTTGAGATATCTGAAACATCAGATCGCGCGACGCGGTCACCACGAGGGAATTGGTGCGCGGGTCGGGAACGCAACGTACCGTGGTCTGCAGCTGTTTGCGTTCGCTATTGGATGACGTACTCTGACCGCCGCCGGGGCCGCCCGGCCCGCCGGGACCGCCAAAGAAACCGCCGCGTCCAAAGCGGAAGTTATTATTCTGATTGCTGGATGACGACTCATCAGGAAACAGTTCGGTAATCATGCTGGAGGTTTCGGTCGCGTCGGCGTACATCAGTTTGAACACACGGATTTCAGTCAGGTCTTCCACCGCGGAATCGATTTCATGAATCATGTTTTCGATAATCGGCATGAGTTCATCGGGGGCGCTGACGACCAGTGAATTCGATCGTTCATCCGCCACCGCGACGACGCGGGACGCGGCTTTGAGCGCGGTGCTGTCGGTTTGATCGTCGCTGTTATCGCCTCGGCCTCCCCGCCCGCCCGGGCCGCCGGGACCACCGAAAAAGGGCGGAAAGTTTCCACGCCGGTTATTACGATTGCTGGAACTCGTGTCTTCCTGAAACAACTGGTTCACCACGTCGGCGAGTTCGGTGGCGTCGGAATACTGAAGCGAGAATACGCGCAACGAAGAGATGCTGGATATGGAAGTATCCAGCGCGCGGACAATCTCAACCATGCGGCGAACGTGAGACTGGGTGTCGGTCAACACGATGGCGTTACTGCTCTCGTTCGCGCTCATGGTGGCGTACGTCGGCATCAATGGTTGAAGGTTCTCGATCAGTTTGGTCGCGTCGGCGTACCGAACCGGAATGATCTGAGTCACCATTTCGTCCGTCTGTGGAATGGCGTCAGGATTCGCGCCGGTTTTGACCGGGATATTGCGCTGTTTGGCGTCATCGCGTTTGACGATGGTGAGAGTGCGGCCATTGCGAACAGCGGCGAACCCCTTTTCGTTCAGAACCGTATTAAGCAATGCGACCGCTTCTTCATCATTCAGCGGCTGGTAACTCATCACGTTAACGGGGCCGTCAACCTCCACTTCTTTCACGATGATAAAGCCCGCCGCCTGACTCAGGTATTCCAACACCTGATCGATGGGCACACCGCGAAAGTTCATGCGGATGTCGTTATGAGGGGTGGCGCTTTGCGGCGCGGGCGCCGCCGCGCTCTGAGCGCCTGCGGAGAGCCCGGCGCCGGTGATCCATAATGCGGCCGCGAGGGCCAACGCCAGGTTGATCGTTTTTTTATTCATTTGCTCAACTCCTGTTTTCGTCGCTCCATCATTCTTTTCAGTATTTCATTGGCATCAGAACCTGAATCGGCGGCGTTCGCCGCTTCGGAGCCGGATTTAGTTTCTTCTTTGGGCGCTTCCGCCTGAGTTTGAGAAGCGTTAGTACGGCTCGATCGGCTGAATCGCCCAGAGCGAGACGATCCGCCGCCCGCCGACGGAGCCGTTTTAGCCCACGGTCCGCCGTCGCGTCGCGAGAGCGCTTCGCCCACGGCGAGGGTCTCAGCCGACTCGCTGGCTGCAACTACGATGGATGACGCCTGAATTTCACGGATTACGCCATCGGCCAGAGCATCGCCCACGCTCATCACGTCATCGCCCACGGCGCCCCGCCCTTCGATGAAAGCGTAAGCGGTCTGATCGGTGAGCAGCGTACCGAGCAAAACATACTCATCGACCTGAACGGGCGGCGGTTCGGGTTCAGGCTCTCGCTCAACCTGAGGGCCGCGCCGGTTGGGGTTGAAGATGTTGCGCTCAATGATTACGCGGAATTCATCGAATTCGGGGCCGTTTCCATCCTGAGCCGGAGTGGCGGGTGCGCCGTCTTGCGCGGCGGCGAAATAACCGGCGGCAACGATAAGCAAAAGAGCGGCGAGAAAAGTGTGATTCAAGCGGCGCAGGTTCATGAGTTTGATTCCTTCTCCACGAATTTCACGCCGCTGAACTGGATGGCGAGCATCAGGGTTGCGCCGTTCTCATCTTTGGATGTGATTTCCAGATTATCGATTCGCACCGGCACGGGATCGCGTTCGAGTTCGTACACAAAGCGCGATAACTGGCTCATATCGCCCTGGGCTACGGCGCGGCATTCAAGCGTTTCATAGCCTTCTTCCGGTTGTTTCCATTGCAACTTGAACGACGTTACGTTGACGTGGCTGTCTTTCGTCCAGCGATCGGCCGCCTTGAGGACGAGATTTTCGGCCGCCGCGCTGTCGGCGGGCAATGCGTCGCGCTGCATCTCGCGCCATCGCTTGCGCAATTCGCGTTCACGCGAGAGCAACATACGCCCCTGCGTGAGGTCTTTGTTGAGTTTATCGACCTCTTCGGCGCGCGCTTCCCACACGCTGAAGAGCGGCGTAAAGATCAGCCGGTCGCTCGCCAACAGGGCGAAACAAACCATCGTGGCGATCAACAGGATTTTTTCACGGGAACGTGGCTGCATCGATTCAGACTCCAGACCATTGCAGAGATAGCGAAAACTGAAGCGGTTCGCCGTATTGAACCTGCTGAACCTGATAGCCCAGCACGCGATCGTCTTCAGACAAACGATCGAGAATTTCGAGAAAATCACGGTTGCTTCGCGCGAAGCCTGAACAGGAAACGCGGTAACCGTCTTCAATTTCAACCAGTTTCGTCCACGCATCGCCCCCTTCAGGGAACGCTTCGGTCAGAACCCGCATAGCGCCGAGACTGGGGATGGACGTATCGAACCACGATTTGAAGGTTTTGACGTTGCGCTGAAGCGCTTCGACCTCCGTCACTTTGCCGCGAATCCCATCCCACTGCGATTCAAGGCTGGAGAGGCGTAACGATTGCTGGATAAACATCGCGGCGATGATTACGGCGACCAGTACGGCGGCGCCGCCGAAAACCAGATTGCCGCGCGAGGCCACGCGGGCGGCGTATTTTTTCCATCGCTGGATGCGGGGCGGGCAGAATTCAAAACGATTCACGTCACGCGTCACGAACGCCCACGCCGCCAACGCAAGCGGCGCGAAGACGTCATGACCTGAAGCGATTCCACAAGAGGCGATCCACTCAGGCCAAGTTCCCGAAACGGTTTCGAGGCCCAGGCGTCGCATGGGTTCAACCAGCGCGGCGCGCGCGGAGCGTTCCCACGCGGAGGGGCCGTACACCTGCAACGTGTTCAATTCCGGCGTAATCGCGGAGGGCGCCTGGCCGAGCGTAATGCGCAGCTCGCGTTGCAGCGACGCCGCGTCGTATTCAGTCAGCGTTCCGTCATCTTCATCACCGAGCACCAGCCGGCGCATGGCGGCCACGGCGCCGTTGTATTCAACCCAGAGATCGACGCCGCCGTTCGACTTTCTCATCATGACGCGGCCCGAACCGGGACGCTGGCCTTCAGCCGCGGGATAAGCGAAGGTGAAACTGAGCGGCTTAAGCCCCGCGCGGCGGCAGATCGCTTCAAGCGCGCTGATGTACGTCTTAGGCAGGGCGGAGAGAGTCGCCCAGCGTTTGCCGTCAGGCGTCTGAAACTTGACGCTGGAAAGAACGACGTCATCCAGCGCAAAGGGGATGGCGCGCTCGACGTTGAGCTGAATGTAACTGGCTTCATCCTCACGCGAGAGTTCGGGCAAATCGATCGCGACGGACATCGCCCATTGCAGCGGGACGCAGATCAGGCACTGCGTTTCGACGACGCCCGCTTCACGCAGTTTCGTCTTCCACTCGCGGCCCACCAATTCAGCGTCGTCAGACAACGGATCGAGCGACAACGCCGAAGACAGGCATTTTCGCACGCGGCCACCGCGTCCGTTGGGAACGAAGACCATCGCCTCCATCCAGCCCGGGCGGAGAGCGATGCACACCAGCGATTTCACGGAGGGTGATTTTGACTTCATCGTCGCGTCTCTTCTTTCAAAGCGATCAGCTGGCGCCGCGTCTGGTCACCCAGCGCCCAGCCCGTCCCCGTCAGATCGCGCCGGAAGCGCAACGCGGGTTCATCGCCGCTCATGTCAACAATCAGGCGCGCGCGGCGGTAGCCGCGGCCATAACGCCCCACCGCCGCGATATCGGCGGCGTACTGCCATGAACGGCTGGTGATATACGGCCCCGCCTCAACGGCGACGGCTTCATCCAGCACTTCGGTGATCCAGACCGAGGTATTCGCCGCATCGGAATGCGAACGGCGATAATCAACCAGCGAACGCGCGGTGGATTCATCGACGCCGGGAAGACAGGCGAGCACTTCGGCCGGGGCGGTATTGACGTTAATCAGCCCTTCGCGAAAGTCGTCATCCCCCACCGTGAGGCCTCCCTCGACCTCCGCGAATTCAGCCAGCGTCATCTGGCTGCGCTGATAGAATTCGACGAGGCTGGTCACGGCGGTTCCCGTCGACACGTTGGCGAGAATCTCACTGGCGCGGTCCGAGTCGAATTTTTCGTTCAGCAGATCGCTGAGCGATTGAGTATCGGTGGCGGTTACGTCGACGCGCGCTTCGCCGTCTTCATTCTTGTTCGGCTCACGGCTGTAGACGGTGACGTATTCCAGCAGGCCGAAATCGAGCTTTCCATCGCGGTTGTCGAGCGGATACGATTCGTCTCCGTCGTTTTCATTGGGATCAAGCACGCCGTTCTGATTCGCGTCTTCGCCGTACAGTTCTTCCAGTGTGGCGCCGTATACCAGGCGCAATTCCTCCACCGAATCAAAAGGCGCGTTTTTGCATTCATAGCCGGGGCGGCGCAGCAGATAGGTCTGCGATTCGGCGCCGTTCTCGGTCACGTCGTCGTCTTCATCGCGCCAGTCGACGATGGACGCGGCGAATTCATCCGTCATACCGGGCAGCGCCTGAAGCATCTCCAGCGTGGCGGTGTTAATGTTCAGCTTGGAGCATTCATCCACCAGTCCATACACGGGTTCGGCGTATTGCTCGTTGTCCGCGTCGCGTCCGATAAACCAGAAAAAGCCGTCTCCCACCGAGACGCCCTGGTTTTCGTAATCTTCCCGAGCGGGCGGCAGGCCGGGCGTGTCGAGGTTGGAGAGCATCGTCATGGCGTAACGCCCCGCCGACTCGACGATCTCATCCGCCTGAAGCGAAGCGTATTCGTTTTCACTCACGCGCAGTTCCATCGTCATGGAATGACCGAACAGGATCGCAACGGTGACCAGGCCGAACGTAACCCACAAGACGACGATGAAGATCGAACCACGCTGAGACACGCGAACGGTTCGAAGGGATGAAGCGGTCATCGGCCTCCACCTCCCGCTCCACTTCCACCGGGGGGCCGGGAACCGCCGCCCGTATCGCCTCCCGCGCCTCCGGGCGTCTGTCCGCCCGAGCCGCCGGGGGTTTGTCCGCCCGAGTCTCCTCCGTTCGTATCGCCTCCGGAGCCGCCGTCATCGCTCTGCGAGGCGGTTTCATCGCTGGATGATTCTTCCTGAGGCTTCACCGTAACAGGCACGAGGATTTCCATCCTCATGAGGTTGTCTTCTCTTATGTTCGGGTTGCGCGTGTTCTGGGCCTCCAGATCTTCTTCAGACAAATAGGCGATCTGAACGAGGACGGCTTCAGGAACCTTCGCCTCTTCTTCCGTCGAATCCCATGAATCGAGCCACGAAGAGCCGTCGTAATACGAAAACGCCAGCGAATTGACGTTCTGCATGACGATCTCGGATTCCGGCGGGTCCTGCACCCCTGTTTCGGGCGCGTTGAGGTTACGGATCACGTACCGGACGAGGTCCATTCCGGCGGGCCGGGTTGGATCGGTAGAGGGCGTAAGCTGGTACATCACGTTTTGTACGACGCCCCAGGGGAGCAGCTCCTGCATCTCGCCGGTGCTGGTATAAAACGCAAAGGAATCATTGCGCGATTGATCGGAGCCGTTCTGCTGGCCGATCCATGAATCGGAAAGCGAATCGGTGGGGGGCACGGCGTTTTTGAGATCGCGTTCAAGCAGGGTACGCGCCCAGGTTTCACGCTGACCGCTCTCAACCGCCGCGTAAGCGCGTTCACGCAATTTCATCGCGCCGAAAAAGGCCCCCTGCAAGGCGAGGATGATCACCGCCGACATGGCGGCGGCCACAATCACCTCCAGCAGGGTGAAGCCCGCTTCACGGCGCGGGGTATGCGGGTTGGACGCTCTCATGACGATTGGCCGCTTTCACTCGTTTCGGTCGATTCGCTGCTGGTGGTTTCGGTCTCGACCAGCGCGCTGAGATGCGATTCGTATTGCTGGCCCTGTACGGTAAAGAAGACAACCAGGGTCAGTTGGGTCATCGAATCATCAAGCCATGATTCACTGATGAGTTTCCATTCGTACTCGATCCGGTTTACGGTAACGACGCCCGATTGAGCGCCGGATTGCCACTCGTCAGTCAGGATCAGCTCATCCAGCAGGCGTTCCGCGGTCCGCGCCGCCGCTTCTTTGCGTTCGGCGAATACCGCCGCGCGGTTGGCGAGCGAAACACCGTGCAACACCACGGGAATCACCACCGCCATGAACACCATCGTCATCAGAATCTCAACGAAGGTGAACGCGCGCTCACCGCGCCGTGCCGCGCACGGCGCCGAAAACTCACTGAAACGCCTGGCGCTCGCGGACATCGGCTTCCTTCAGAATTTCGTATTCAGGCCCGGCGATCTTCTTGACGATCCACAAGCCGGGTTCTCCTTCTCGATAAAACCTCACCCACTCCACATCGCTTTCGCTGAGCCCGCCCGGGGTGAAGCGGATTCGCGCCATGCCGTTCTGCAGCGCGTTCCGCGGTTCGATCTCGACGGACAGGTTTTCGTCCATCTGGTACGCGAACGGTTGAAAGCCGTCTTCTTCATACCCAGGCTGCGCTTCCAGCCCGTACCCTTTGCGAACCGGGTCGATCCAGAGCGAAAGAGGGATGGATCGCGACGCCGCCTCGCTGGCCGCGTAGCGGGTAAGCGAGAGAAAGCGCAAAGCTTCTTCATCCATCGAGCGCCCGTGAAAAAAACGCGACAGAGTGGGCGCGGAGGCCGCCAGCAGCGCGGAAAGCAGCGCCATCACGACGATCAGTTCGATCAGCGTGAAGCCCCGGCGGCGCGTCATGATCACTTCTTATCCTTGTCCCAATTGGTGATGTCGTCATCGCCGCCGGTGCGGCCATCGGGGCCCATCGACATCAGGTCGAATCCACGCGGATTGTGCTTGCCCGGGTATTCATAGATGTACGCGTTGCCCCAAGGGTCGAGCGGTACGTCATCCAAGTAAGGTCCTCGCCAGTCTTTGGCGTAATTGGGCTGTTCGGCCAGATCCTTCAGACCGTCGCCGCCCTTGGGATAGAGCCCGTTGTCAACCTCGAAGGCGTCGAGCGCCATCTCGAAGTTGGATATCTGGGTTTGCGCTGCGGTCACCTTCGCCTGTTCGGAGCGTCCGGCGAACTTGGGCACGACAATGGCCGCCAAAGTCGCCAGGATCACGAGCACGAGCAGCATTTCGACCAGGGTGAAGCCCGCCTCGCGGCGAAGGTCAGCGCCTGTGTGATTCAGTTTCCGGTTCATCGTTCCGCCTCCAATAATTCGATCGTTGATTCCAATCATTCAATTCACGCCATGCGGCGCGTTGTCTGGCTATTTGATATAATCCTGTATGGTGAAGATGGGAATCACCATGCCGATGAAGATCACGCCGATGAAACCGGCGATAACAAACAACATGAGCGGCTCGGCCAGCGCGACGGCGATACGCAGACGGCGGTCGAGATCTTCTTCCGCGTCTGACGCGATGCGGATGAGCTCCTGGTCGAGCCGGCCGGTTTCTTCGGCGATGGAGATCATCTCGAGAATGGACGCCGGAAACAGCTGGGGACATTGCGACAGGCTGGAGGCAAGCGGATCGCCCTTCTTGACGCGTTCGATGGAATCGGACACCGCGTCGAAGAGGATGGCGTTGTGAATCGACTTGCGCGCCACGTTAAGCCCCTGAATGAGCGGCACGCCGGCGCCGATGAGCGTACCCAGCATGCGGCAGAAGCGCGTCATGGCGAAACGGGCGCTGAGCGGCCCCAGCACGGGCAAATTCAATAAAATCCGCTGCCAGGCGCGGCTGCCGTTTTCTGATTCAAGCCAGTTGCGCACGAACCAGGCGAGAATGCCGATGCCAAGCAGAATAAAGATTCCATAATTGCGCACGGCGTGACTGGCGCCGATGATGATCTGGGTAATCATGGGCAATTCGGCGCCAAAGCCGGAAAAGATTTTCTGAAAACGCGGAATGAAAAACGTTAACAGAAAAATCAGAACGCACACCGCGAGCCCCATCAACACGCTTGGGTAAATCAGCGCGGTCGACACCTTGGACCGCAGGTCTTTTTCACGCGACTGAAAATCGGCGATCTGGCTGAGCACCACGTCGAGAAACCCGCCCGTCTCGCCGGCCTGAACCATCGCGATGTAAATGCGTGAAAAAGGCTGAGGCTTCTGCGCCATGGCGTCGGCGAGCGACATGCCGTCGATGACGCAATCGTGAATTTCCTTCCAACGTTCGGACGCGGCGGGATTGGCGGCCTCACGCTGAAGGATGACCAGCGCGCGGCTCAGGGGAACGCCCGCCGCGAGCAGGCTGGCGAGAAGGCGAGTAAAGTTTTCGAGATCGTGATAGGAGATGCGGCGCGAAAAAACCGGCAAAGCGAACGAAGCGCTTTTTTTCGGCGCGGCGGCGGCCTGTTCGGCGATTTGGATTGGCTTCCAGCCCTTTGATTCCAGACGCGCGATGGCGTCCTGGCGGCCCTGCGCCTCGATCACGCCTTCGGTCATGCCGCCATCCGCCTGCAACGCCTTGTATCGAAACTGAGACATGATCCGCCGCCTTTCCGGTTACGCCACGCTCTCGGCGTAGTCGTCTTTGGTGACGCGCAGAACTTCATCGACGGTGGTGACGCCCTCGGCGACGAGGCGCCAGCCATCTTCGCGCAGTGAGCGCATTCCGGCGCGGCGGGCGGCTTCGCGGATTTCTCCACTGGAGTGTTGCTGAAGAATCATTTCACGAATCGCGCCATCAATGGGCATCATCTCAAACACGGCGCGGCGTCCGTGGAAGCCGGTCTGGCGGCATTCACGGCAACCAACGGCCTGAAAGATATCGATGCCGCCGAGCGCGGCGACGCGGCCGCGAAGGGCGCGGGTTTTATCGGACTCATCAAGCGCCTTGCAATGCGGACACAAGACGCGCACCAGGCGCTGGGCGATGACCGCTTCAAGCGACGATGACACCAGGTACGGTTCGACGCCCATGTCGACGAGGCGAGTCAGCGCGCCAGGCGCATCGTTGGTGTGAAGCGTGGAAAACACCATGTGGCCGGTAAGCGAAGCCTGCACGGCGATCTGGGCGGTTTCGTGATCGCGGATTTCACCGACGAGCACGACGTCAGGATCGTGACGCAGAATCGAACGCAGACCGCGCGCGAAAGTGAGCCCGGTTTTTTCAGAAACCTGAATCTGGTTGATGCCTTTTAACTGATATTCGATCGGGTCTTCGATCGTGATGATTTTGCGGACGGAGTCGTTAATTTCGTTTAACGCGGTATAGAGCGTGGTGGTCTTTCCACTGCCGGTGGGTCCGGTGACCAGCACGATGCCGTGAGGCAAACCTAAAACGTATTGAAAGAGCCGCAGTTCTCTCTCGTCCATGCACAAGCGGCTGAGATCGAGGATGGTTGAATCCTGCCGCAGCAGGCGCATGACCACCGCTTCACCGTGCAGCATGGGGATGATGGAGACGCGCACGTCGACTTCGCCGCCGTGGATACGAATTTTGATGCGTCCGTCCTGTGGCAGGCGTTTTTCGGCGATGTTGAGATGGCTCAGAATCTTGACGCGCGAGACGATGGCGGGCTGAAACCGTTTGATCTGCGCGGGAACGGGCACATCCTGCAGAACGCCGTCAATGCGGTAGCGGATGCGCAGTTCGTCTTCAAAGGGCTCAAGGTGAATATCCGTCGCGCGCAGTTCGATGGCGTCTCCCAGCACCTGGTTGACGAATCGAATGATGGATGCGTCTTCCGCGGCCTGTTCGAGGTCGGCGTCTTCGTCACGCGCTTCATCCACGACCTGCAACGCGGTTTCTTCATCCAGCGTGTCGATGGTGTCGGCGCCGACGCCAAGCCGTTTTTTAAGTTCGCGTTGAATCGACTCACGCGGCGCCAGCACCGGCGTCAGATTGAGACCGGAGAGGCTGCGCAGTGCGTCGAGCCCGCTGGATGCGAAAAGGCGGCTGGTGGCGACCTCGACGGAACCGTTCACCCGCTGCAGCGGGAGAATCTCTTCTTTCAGCAGAATACGGGCGGGAAACTGAGACAGCAGCTGGCGGTCGATGGAAATCTCTTCCGGGTTGCGAAAGGGAATTCCATACTCGCCCGCCAGCCACTGTAACACATCATCTTCAGATTGTATGGCGGATGCGCCGTTGCGGTTGACCCATGATTCCAGCGACTCCGCGTCGGCGGAGGACAACTGTCTGGATTCAACCATCTTCTCAATCAGTTCGATCATGTCCAACGCTCCGCGCGATAGTTCAACTAGTTCAGTACGCTCATCAAAACAAGCATGGCTTCCTGACGGACGGTCAGGACCGCGCGCAGGTCTTCACGCGCCTTGGCGAGTTCGGTTTCTTTCTTTTTGACCGAATCGCGGTACGCAGTCAGCTTCGCCTTGATTTCATCGGCTGAAGCGTCCTTGTTGTCGAGCACCTGCTGGAGAGCGGCCGCTTCAGGACTGGGTTCGGGGCCAAAGCCGCGGCGCCGTCCACCACGGTCGCCATTATTGTCGCCATTGGGGCCGCCAGGGCCGCCCGGACCTCCGGGAGGCGGGCCGAACATGCCAAAACCCATGCCGCCAGAGCGTGACTCACGCTGAAGTTCCCACACTTTTTCGATCTTGGGCTGGATGATCTGCCATTCGTCATCCCCTGCCTGCAACTGTTCTTTCATCCGATCCATGATGCGTTGACGCATCTGTTCGGGATCGAAATTACCCCGGCCTCCACGATCCTGCGCGGTGGAAACCAGTCCGCCGAACAGTACGCACGCCAGCAGAGCCGACGCCAGTACGCCATATACGACTTTCTTCATATCCGTTACCTCCAGAATGCCCACGAGCCTCGCTCGCGGGGATGATTGACCGAAGATCAACAGGAGCATGAAGCATACCAAGACACAACATCAATAAAACAAAACAGTTAAGCACAACCGAACTATTCAGGGGCGCGCAGAATTGTTGCAGTGATTACTGAGGGCCGGTATGGTTTTGCGCACTTGTATCAAGATGGATTTCGATGAAGAGCGCCTTGGAGATGGAAGAAAAAAAGGAGGAACCGAGTGGAATCAGCCCGCCTCACAGCCGGAAATCTGAATCACGGCGAAGGCAAACCGGGAAAATCGACTCAAAAAACCCTTTATATAATGTTCATTAAATAATGAGCAATGTTTTCACACCGTCTTCACAGTTTTTTGCGCAATTCTTGCGCGATTCGAGTCAGCCGGATGCTCTAAGTTCAATAAATCGGCTTGGCACGAATCTTTCATTACAGAAAGTTACCCTACGCAGGAAACACACTCCCCATTAGTTCAAGTGGGCCGCTTGGTACTCTTGGTTTCAAGCGGCCAATTTTTTTCTATCAGGGATGCCAGCGGTACAGTATAACCTTCGCCTTGTAATCTTCTTCGACAAAGATCAGGTACTCACCGTTTTTCCGGCGATGCGCCGAGAGTCCTGTCAGAATGTCGATCCAACCGGTGTTCTCCACGCCGCCCAGCGATGGCCCCGGTTCAAACACGCCGGCCGGCGCGCCGTCTGAGATGCGATTGATCCATACCCGCCCGCGCTCTTTCCACCCGGCGGTGAACACATATTCGCCCGCCGCGGTCACACAGCCCGCTTCATCGCCGGCTCCAGACTGAAAAATTACGGCGTCACGGTTGCCCGCCAGGTAGTTTTTGCAGATGAACACCCGGCCGATGTGACGCATATCCGAGCCTTCTTCCGCCGCGACGAGGATGTCACGATCGTCGTCATACCAGACTCGCGCCACGTTTTTCATACCGGTTGGCGGCTCCATGACGGTGATTTTATCGGCCCGGTATATCGGGTTGCCCTCATCATCAAGCCCCTGGCAGTCATAGCGGAAGAAGCCATAGGCCATCCAGATGTTTCCTTGTCCGTCCACCCAGAATGGACCAGGACGAACGCGGGATGCGTTATCGGCGTATTCATCCGGCTGGTAATGACTGTCGCCGTTCTGGTCGCGCCAGATAAAAGGTTTGGCGGGACGATCGGGAGGCCAGGTCAGGTCCGTTCGATAGAGGCCGTTCTTCCATTGCATAATCAAACCGGATGGGACGGCGATTTCACCTTCGTAGCGGAATATGTTGATGAAGTTGCTGGCGAACATTCCCCCCACGAACATAAAACGCTTCCCGCCGATATAAACGATCTGAGGCGAGGTCAAACCGTGTTCACCCTGTTGCTTGACGAACGTCAGTCCACGCGGATCGTCGGGATACGCGTGGCGATCGAGCGAATACCCCACCCAGCGGGCTTCATGGCCCGGCGGCGCCGTGTAATCCATTTTGTAGTGTTCTTGAATTCCCCACACATCGAGGCCGTCCGTTTGAGGATCGGCGCAGGCGAGATCGACGAAAAAGTGGCCATAAAGCTGCCATACCATCTCGCCCTCAGGGGTGAACTTGCGCAATACGGTTCCCATCTCGCTCATGGCGACATAGATGTTCCCCTCCGCGTCCATACCCACGCCCCTGATTCCCCAAAACTTGAGCGGCGCGACTTCGCCGGGCGTTCCGGAAGCGATTCCGCCGTATTCGCCGAACGCGCGAGTCAACCTGGGATGACGAATATCCGATACGTCATAAAACAACACCTGCTGGCGCGGTCCGGTCCCTGAATCGGCGATCATCAGACGTCCGTCGCTGGACATCGCCAGCGCGGTGGGTTGAAAGAGATCGGGAAACTCGATGCGTTCGCCATCGCAATCAACACCTTTGGGAGTGAAATCGTATTCGTTGTTTTCGGGATCGACGTAATCGATCTCGATCGTCCAGCGACGGCCTTGCGTATCCGTCGTTTCGAGGCTGTTGGCTCCGGCGTCTTCATCGCCCATGACACTGCCGTCTTTATAGACGCCAAAACGTTTGCCGCCTTCATCCCAATGACTCCAGGTGATGCATGATCCGTCCGGGCGAACGTTCATGTGGATAAAAAAATTCTGAACCCACTCGCCATTGGCGCCGGAGAATGAATTGCCCAGCCATGAAACGTCGTAGTCGAGGGAGGAACCGGAAGCGTCGTCAGCGAAAAGCGGCGAAGCGAGGCAGATGATTGACAGCGAAAGCACAATAATTTGTTTCATGATGCTCCTCATTCACGATGGTCCGAAACAACGATGACTATCCGGCGAGCCGACGCGCTTCTTTAATTCGCGGCGATTGCGTTCAATAATGCCGCCAACCCGTTAGACAAGGAGAAACGCGATGAGAGTGTATTTTATGGGCGCGGCCGAAGAAGTGACAGGTTCGATGCACCTGATCGAAGTCAACGGCAAACGCATTCTGCTCGATTGCGGCATGTTTCAGGGCCGCCGCGATGAATCGAACCGGCTGAATCGCACCCTGCCCTTCGCCCCGGAAAACATCGACGTGATGGTTCTCTCTCACGCACACATCGACCACAGCGGCAGCATCCCCACCCTGTGCCGGGGTTACGACGGCAACATCTTCACCACGCCAGCCACGCGCGACCTGTGCGCGGTCATGCTCAACGACAGCGCGCACATTCAAGAAAAAGACGCGGAGTTTTATAACAAAAAGATCGCCCAGCATGAAGACCAGTTCATTCAACCGATCTATACCTTCGCCGACGTGGAAAAGAGCCTGAAACAGTTCATCACAGTGGGATACGACCGGCCGTTCCCCCTGGCGGACGGCGTCACGATGACCTTTGTCGACGCGGGGCACGTGCTCGGCTCGGCGTCGGTCATTCTCGATATCGTTGAAAACGGTGAAAAGCGGCGGTTGGTGTACAGCGGCGATATCGGGCGCAAAAACCTGCCCATTCTGAAAGACCCGACGCTGATCGAAGGGGCCGACTTCATGATCGAAGAGAGCACCTACGGCGACCGCGATCACGACCCCATCGAAGTGGCCGATGGCAAACTCGCCGAAGCGGTCAACGCGATTTATCAGCGCAAGGGCAAACTGATCATTCCCTCGTTCGCGCTGGAACGGGCGCAGGAGATCATCTATAGCCTGCACAAACTGCTGAAGCAGGACCGCATCCCGCCGATCCCCGTATTCATCGACAGCCCGCTCACGCTGAAAGTGACTGAAATCTTCAAGTTGCACAAAGAATGTTTCGATGAAGAGATGTTGAGCCTGTTCAACAATCACGAAGATCCCTTCGATTTCCCCTCCCTCGAACAGAGCCGCACCAAGGAGGATTCGCAGGCGTTGAACAACCTCGACGGCCCGATGGTAATCGTTTCGGCGTCGGGCATGTGTGAAGCGGGACGGGTGTTGCACCATCTGCGCAATAATATTTCCGATCCGAACAACATGGTGCTGATCGTGGGTTTTCAGGCGAAAAACACGCTGGGGCGCAAAATCGTGGAACGCCAGTCAAGCGTTCGTATCTTCGGGCTGGAACACGACCTCGAAGCGGAAGTTCGCGTCATTAACGCCTACAGCGCGCACGCCGGAAAAGACGGGTTGGACGCGTTCGCGCTCGCCTCGAAAGATTCGCTGAAACGGCTGTTTCTGGTCCACGGCGAAACCGACCAGAGCCACGCCATGGCGAAGCGCCTTGAAGGCAAAGGCATCGTATCGGCGACGGTGCCGAAACGGGGCGAGTTTTTCGATCTGTAAAGGCGGCGCTCCACTCAGACACATCAGCGCAGGATCACGCGCATCTCGCAGCGATGGCAATCAAAGCGCAATTCGAGGCGCTCATCGCGGTCGTCGACCAGGTAGAGGGGTTCGGCGTAGCGTTTGACGCCGGGGAGTTTTTTGCAGGCTTCCATCTGGTAAAGAATGCAATAACGCGCGGTCATGACGTCGCGGCCCTCCAGACCGGTTCCCGCCTCGGCGGCGGGTTCGATGGATTGGACGCCATGACGGCGATAAAAACGCTCCGCCCGTTTGTTGAGAACGTTGCCCAGATACGATAAATCATCTTCCGGGCAAAGCGCCTCGCTTTTCACCGGCTCGCGCACGGCGACGGGGCGGCTCAGCATACGCGCCTCGCGGTGGGCGTCGAACAGGCGGCGGCGCCATTCGTTCAGCGCGGACAGCGGCAGAAACGGCGCCACAGTCACCTCGACGCAGACCTTCTCACATTCAAATTCACTGTCGCCGGAGCGAGCCAGTTGGCGCTGGATGTTGGCCAGCGCGGCCTCGGCTTTGTTGGCGGGTTCGATCGCGCCATCGAACCCGAGTTCGCTTTGTACGCCGTCTTCATCGCTCGCGCGCAGCAGGTATTGTTCATCCGCCTGAACCAGCGAGACCTGAAGGCGAATCTTGCGTTCGTGAACGCCATTCAACACCGACTGGTGATAGACGCGATCGAAGTTGCGGTAGAGCATCGCGCCGGGCGTAAGGCCCTCAACGCTTCCCAGCGTCACAAGATTGTCTTGAACGCCGTTCACATACGCGCCGCGCAATTCCCCCCCGGCGTCGAAGAAACAGACTCCGTCTCCGGTATGAAGACGCTCGCCGTTTTTCACCGCGACGCCGCGAGGGCCCGTGGAAAGAACGGCGCCAATCAGCTCCCCGGTCATCTTGGGCGTTTGCCATGAAGCGAGAGAGCCGTCGCGGCCGTGCATGAAGTAATCGCTGGAGCCGCGATTGAACGTCTTCGACGGATCGGGGGTAAAATCGATCCGCGATGCGCCCGATGAACTTCGGCGGAGGCCCATTCCTGGCAGAATCGCGTCGAGCCGGGCGCGGTAATACGACACGATGTTGGCTACGTAGGCCTCATCCTTGAGGCGGCCCTCGATCTTCAACGAACGGATTCCCGCCCCGATCATGGCTTCCAGATCATCCGCGCGGTTCATGTCTTTGAGCGAGAGGTAATGCGCCTCGCCATGCGTCTCGCCCTCCGAATCGATCAGCCGGTACGACTTGCGGCAGGGTTGGGCGCAATCGCCGCGATTGGCGCTGCGTCCGCCGCGCGCCTGGCTGAGCGAACACTGCCCGCTGTACGACACGCAGACGGCGCCGTGAACGAACGACTCCAGCTGAACGCCTTCGACCTTCCGGCGAATCTCGTGAATCTCATCCAGCGTCAGTTCACGCGCGAGGATGACGCGGCGAAAGCCCACGTCGCGCAAAAAGGCGACTCGCTCGGGCGTCAGGTTGTGCATCTGGGTGCTGGCGATGAGCGGGATGGGCGGAAGATCGCACTCCAGCAGGCCCATGTCCTGGATGATGAGACCATCGGCGTGACACTCATACAGCTGGCCGATCATGCGCAAAGCGTCGGGAAACTCGTCATCGTACAGCAGGGTGTTCATGGTGACGTAGACTCGCGCCCAGTAGCGATGGGCGTAGTCAATCACCGCGCGGATGTCATCAATCGAATTGCCCGCCTGTACGCGGGCGCCAAAGCGCGGCGCACCGATGTATACGGCGTCGGCGCCGCAGCGCAACGCCATCATCGCACAAGACGAATCGCGGGCGGGCGCCAGCAGTTCTACGGTTTCAGACATCGATTCGGTCATGCGGTGGAGTCATCCCCGGAAGTTGGAAATGGATCGCCGGCGCGCAGCAGCCAGGCGGAGTTATGTTGAGTGAAACCGATGCGGGGGTAATAGCCGGCCGCTTTAGGGGCCGCCAGCAACACCAGCATGGAACGCGGCCCCATTTTTTCGCGGGTCAGACGGATGAGTTCGGTCCCGACGCCTCGTTTCTGATAGGCGAGCCGCACGGCGAGATCGGAGAGATAGCCCACGTAGGAGAAATCGGTCAGAGTGCGGCAGAAGCCGACCATCGTCTCACCATCCCACGCGGTGACGGTCAGGTTGGCGTGACGGATCATGTCTTCAACAATGCGAGGGTCGTCGATCGGGCGGCGCTCGCCCAACGTGGAATCGCGCAGCAAATCGATCACGGCGTCCACGCCAAGGTCATTGCCATAGCGGTATTCAATCGAACTCATGGTTGCCTCCCCGCCGGGGGTAATGCGCCGCGCCGCACTCGGCGGGCGTACGGCGAGGAGTATTGTACTTCAGGAAAGCGCGTTCGGGAGATGGTTAATCAATCGACGGATCAGCGGCGAACGTAGGGGTATTGATTTTTCCATTCCATCATCAGCTCGCGCACGATGCAGCCCTGACTGACCAGCCCATTCGTGGCGTGGTAGGGTATGGAAACCTCGGCGATCCGGTCCATATCGGGGCCGACCGAGCGGCAATAGAAGGCGGCGTTACGGGTGCGCTCGGCGTACCGCATGGCGTCGGGGTCGCGAGAGCCCATAAATTCGTTGCGCATCTGATAGCCGGGTTCTTCGTGATATTGCCCTTTGTACCAGCCGAGGGTCTGGGGATCGGTGACGCCCTCCATCTGGAATGGATCGGCGAGCGATGTATTGAGGTAGGCGATGGGAGTGGTGACGAAGCGATGTTGAGTGATGCTGCCGTCGAGATGGGGAGGCCAGCCGTTGTTGTCCATGTTGTACATCAGATAGGCGTCGTTGACGGCTTTCATTTCCGACTCGACCTTGGCGAGTTTGGCGCGTAACTGGGCGTTGAGAAAGTTGGGCACGGCGATCGCCGCCAGAATACCGATGATCGCGACCACGATCAGCAACTCAATCAGCGTAAACGCGTTGCCTCTCATCATTCCGCCCTCCCGTTTCATTCGATTGGGATAATCGATCCGATGCGAATCTCACGAGCAGAATGACCGTCGATTGTCAGAACAATGTTAACATAATTTATTCATCCAGTTTTATTCTTTTTTTTCTCCCTGTAACGGTTATCGATCACATGCCCGTTTTAAACCCTGGAAATCAGGGAGCGGAAATGGGCGGCGCAAGCGGCTGACGGGGCTTTCCTCCGCCTCCGATCGAATCAGGCGAGTTGTTCACGACGATGGCCAGATGGGTCACCATGCGTTTCATTTCATCAACAAAGACGCCCTCCGAACCAGTCAGCGCGAACTCATACGTCTTTTCAACTTCTTCCGGTACGCCCCGCTCCACGCACAGGTCATAGGCGTTCCATGCGGAATCATCGGAGATATAGGCTCCGTAATCCTGCAGGGCGTGGAATAGTTTCAAACCGACCTGAGTCGACGCGCCCACGTCTTCAGGCGTGAGATCCGGCGGCAATGCCAGCAACGTCCCCATGACGAGTTGTGGATTCGACCCCTTGTAGTTTCTGGAGGCGTACGAATCGCTGCGGTCGGCGGGCCAGCGAAACCCGTGGTTGTCATCCGAGTAATTCAGATATTTTCCCCAGACGTTGATTTTCAACACGTGATGGATCGGCTCATCGCCCGATAACTCGCCAATGCGGATGGAACCGCCAATCGCGGACAATCCCGACCCGTAATGCGTCCCCTTGATCCCGGCGCCATAGAGGTCCTGATCTTCATGATGCAGCCATCCAACGATGCGGCCAATGGATTCGACGCGGCAGGCGGGCTCCAGCTGGCGGATAGTTCGACCATCCGGCATCAGAAACACGGCGCATGCGTTGGGCGTGTGAGGCGGAGACGCATCCGGAATTATGAGTCCGGCGGGAATCCGCAATTCGCCGAGTTCGCGGTCGCCCGGCCAGCGTTTCGACCAGCTGGATGGAGAATAGACCGTCACGACGGGATCGGATTCGACCGTTTTACAATGCCATTCGATGTCGCAGCCGATGTAGTACGAGGCGGGCAGGCTGGCGGATTCGTATTGTGCGTCGGACCCGATCGGCCGGTTCCAGATGGAGTCTTGTGAAAACGGCCAGAGCCAAGGATCACGCGACGCGGGAGCGTTTTGAGCCGCTGTGAAAGAAGAAATCAGCAGACATGAAGCCCATACAAGAAGTGAACGTTTCATCATTTTTTTAAATGTATTCGGTGAACAATTCACGGCGGGGATTGGGAATCACCACGTGCGCGACCAGTACGCCGCTTTCAATCGCCACGCTGGCGGCGGCGTCGATGGCGGCGCGCACCGCGGAAACGTCGCCGGTGACCTGAAGGAACCCCTTACCGCCCACCGCCATCGCTACGTGGACGCGAAACAGGGTGACGGCGGCCGCTTTGGCGGCGGCGTCGGCGGCTTCGATGATGGATGAGACGGTAAAGGTCTCGACCAGGCCCAACGCGCCCATGTCGCCCGGTTTGAGTTCGACCGACTGCGAGATGGCGGGGAACACGTTGTCATGAACGTTGGGGATGATCAGCGAATCGATCACCGCGTCGGAGGCGATTCCAACGCCCGCCTCGACGGCGCTTTCGACTTCGGCGACGGCGCCGCCCACCAGCGTCATGTACTTGCCCGAACAGATGGAGCGGGCCACCAGCAACTCGACGGACGCGGCTTTGAGCATGGCGTCCTGAACGAGATGTCCAATGGCGATGCTCGACAATTCAATCATTCCAATCGCTTTCGGCATGTTCGACTCTCTCAATCGGTTTCGACCGCGATGACTACGCGGTTTTCATCCACTTCACGCACCACGCCGTTTACGCTGGCGTGGACGTCGCAACCCAGTTGGTCAGGATCAACGGAGCCAATAGTCTGCCCCACGGTTACCCGGTCGCCCGGTTTCACTCTTGGTTTCGCCGGGGCGCCGACGTGCTGGCGCATGGGCAGGGTCACGCTTTCGACGCGCGGTTTCACCTCAGTCAGCGGCCCTTTGTTCACATAAGACGAAAGGCCCAGTTTGACGATCAGGCGCTTGACGGGCGTCTGCCGCCCCACGCGCATTCCATGAACGTCGCGCTGAGGCGGACCGTCGGGGTATTTGAAGTTCTGCGCGCGCAACTCGGCTTTGTTCATCACACAGACGTTTTTAGGATCGAGGTCTTCAGGGCAGGCGATCAGGCTGCAGATGTTGCACTCGCAACAGAACGTCGCCCCCGCGACCAGCGAAAGCTTTTCATGGCTGAAGCCAAGCGCGCGCATCGCCTTGTGCGGCTCAATGGGATGCCCCAGCAGATAGCGGGGGCAGAGTTCAGTGCAGAACGAGCACTGATCGCACGCCGATTTACCGATCAGGCGGATCGAAGCGGCGCTGCGCTGGTATTTATGTATCAGCGGATGATCGACGGGAAACACCAGCAGGCCGCCGGTGGTCTTGGTGATGGGGTCGTCGAGACTGGCGGGGAGTTTGCCCATCATGGCGCCGCCGGTCAACACGGTGAAGGGTTCGACTTTCGCCCCGCCACAGGCCTCGATCACCGAGCGGATCGAAACGCCGATGGGAACCTCGACGGTCTGAGGCTCATGAACCGCACCCGCCACGGTGAGATATTTGGACGTCACCGGCGCGCCGCGCGCGATGTTGATCACGGTTTCGACGTTCATCACCACCGCGCCGACGTGCAACGGCAGACCGCCGGGCGGAATCACGCGGCCGGTCGCCTCATACACCAGCACGAACTCATCGCCGGCTGGGTAGACGTCAGGCAGGGGATGAACCCGCATACCCTCTTCAAGGCGCGACTCAAGCAGCTCGATCACGTTGTGATACTTGTTCTTCACGCCGAGCACGGCTTCTTCGGCCTGCAGCGCGTCGCGTACCATCGCCACCCCGCGGATGACGTCGTCAACGAAATGCTTGAGCAGCTCTTTATCTTTATGGAGCAGGGGTTCGCATTCAGCGCCGTTCAACAGAAAGGTTCGAACGGGGGTTTTCAGCTTGGCGTACGCGGGAAAACCCGCGCCGCCCGCGCCCACTACGCCGTTGCGGCGGAGAAGATCCATCAACTCCGCCGAGGATGAACTCGTTGCCGTACTCATTCAGCCGCCTCGATCATTGGAATGGCCTATGGTATCCCGTTTTCACCCGCGAGGGGAAGACAGCCAGTCAGCGCCCGGGGAAGGCGGAAAGGCGCGTGTCACTTCATCAGATCGGGCGTCTTGATCCCGGCCGGCGGGCGGCGGAGATCGGACTGAAGCGGGGTGTGATTTTCAGTATCGCCGCCGTTCTGCAAAAAGAACCGCGCGCCGTCAACGCCGGAATCGATGTTCATCGTTGGAGTACGATCGGCGGTGAAACGCGCGTGCGTGAGGGCGATCCAGTCTCCTTCGGCGGTTTTGATCCAGCCGCCGCCGTATAACGCGCGGCGCACCTCGCGCGCGCTGTCGCCGTCGCGGCGAAAATCTTCGATGAACGAATAATAATTTTTCAGCAAATCGCCATTGGCGAGGGTGGAGAAACTGGCGAGGCGTTTCCATTCGCTCGACTCATTCAGATAGAACCACGCGGTATAGACGGTGCGCTTGCCGTCCGGCTTCGCCTGCACGAGAAAGCGGTAGGTCTCGCCAATCTTCCAGTCATACGAAAACATGCTCTTGCCGCCGGTGCCTTCATTGCCGAAGCGGCTGACGCGCACATCGTCGCCCTCGAACAACACCTGAACGCGGCGTTCATCCGCGACCGTGTTGGGGTCGTTCTGCTCGCCGGGCTCCCATACCGAGAAGATCACCACCTTATCGCCCGCGTCACGGATTTCCTGAATGCCGAAATAACCATGACTGAAGCCGCACGCCATGAAGTAACTGCCGGGGTGCGATTGTTCGACGGTCATCTCGTTATAGTACAACACGCCCTCGGGCGCGGGATACCACAGATGAACGGACCGTGCGGCGCGAGGCGCTTCTTCGGCAAACGCCGCGGCGGAAACGATCAGCGTCAAAGCGAACGCAAGACAAGCCAGATTCTTCATTTCAATAAAATCTCCATCAAACGTGGATAAAAAAGCGGGAAGACCATCGCCGGCCCTCCCGCTTTTCATGTTTCTGAATCAATCAAACCGTCTTCGGGTCGGGATGAACCCACGGCGAACGGTATTCGCGGCGCAGCAGGCGGTTGGCCTCGTCATCGCCGGCGACCTCGCCCTTCACCGGGTCCCACGTCAGTTTGCGGCCCAGCTTCATGGAGATGTTCGCCAGAATACAGCTCGCGCTGGAGATATAGCCCTGTTCGATGTCGGCCACCGGACGGCTGCGGTCTTCGATACAGGTCAACAGATTGCGCATGTGAGCGCGCAGAGCGGGCGCGCAATGTTTTTCGAGATCTTTTTCCGTCCGGTCTTCGGGGTATTGATCCAGTTCGTAGGTTACGTCCTGATGAACCGGCTCACCGTTGTTGCGCCCGTAAGGGATGAAGTCATACGACATGACGCTGACCTTCAGAGTCCCCTTATCGCCGTAAAAAATCGCGGCCCACGGGTATTGAGGTTCGGCCGATTCGCCCCAGGTGCGATGCTGCCAGACCACATCGAGGTCGTCGTGCTCGAAGGTGGCCGTCTGGGTGTCGGAGATATTGGAGAGGCTGTCTTTGTCGATATAGATTCCGCCGGTGGAGCCGACGCGGTTGGGCCAGCCGAGATCGAGCATCCAGCGGGTCATGTCGTACATGTGAACGCACATATCGCCGACGATGCCGTTGCCGTATTCCATGAATGCGCGCCAGCCGCGCGGATGCTGGATCTGGGTGTAGGGGCGCATGGGCGCTGGGCCGGTCCACATATCGTAATCGAACCAGTCAGGCGGCTCGATGGCGGGAGGATTCTGGCCGTTACGCATATGGTAATAGCAGCAAATTTCAACCAGCCCGATCTTGCCGAGTTTGCCTTCACGGATGAACCGGTCGCGCGCCTCGATGATGTGAGGCGTGCTGCGGCGCTGGGTTCCCACCTGAACGACGCGGTTGTATTTGCGGGCGGCGGCGAGCATGGCCTGGCCTTCGACCACGTCGACGCTGACGGGTTTTTCCACGTAGACGTCGGCGCCCGATTTGACCGCCTCGATCATCGCCAACGAGTGCCAGTGGTCGGGGGTGGAAACCTGAACGATATCGAGCTGCTCTTCAGCAAGCATCTTGCGGTAATCCGAATAGATTTTCGGACGTTTTTTCGAAGCCTGACGCTGGGCGACCATATCGGCGGCCTCGTTCAGCATATGCGAATCGACGTCGCAGAGGGCGACGACTTCCTGCGGGGCGACCTGAAGCATGCGGAACAACGCGCTTTTGCCATACCAGCCGCAGCCGATCAAAGCCATTTTTTTCGTGGGGAACTCCGCCGCGCGGGCGGCGTACGGTTTGGATGCGGCGATCGCCAGCCCCGCCGCGCCGGTCTGGATGAATTTTCTACGATCCATTGCGTCACTCTCCTCCAGTCAAGATGATTCATCTTACCAGAAAGGTTCCCGCCGGCGCCACTCCCATTGGAGCGGGTTTCCGTGGTATGACTTACGAGCGGCAATCATCTCAAGGCGATGCGGGGACTCACGATGAAAAAACTAATCGGCCGGTTAGCGGCGTTTATCGGCATCGTCCTGACGATTCCCGCCTGGTTCGCGGGCCTTGCCGAACGGCTGGCGAAATGGGTCGCCGCGCCGCGATGGCATTATATCGGCTTCATCCCATGCAGCGCGGGCCTCTGGCCGCTGGGGCTGTGGTGCTGGCGAAAAGAGTTTAACCAGCGCTGGCCGGCCTATCTGTTACGGCCGATCGGCTTCGTTTGCCTGATAGTGGGAACGTTTCTTTTTTTCGCGGGGTTGTGGCGATTCGCGCTGTTGCTGCTGATGGTGAGGCTGTTTTTCTGGATCGACGAGGCCCTCAATCTGAATACGCCGATCGGCGCGGAGAGCGATCGCGAGGCGAGCGGTTTTTCGGCTCATTCATTCGATGGATACAGCCTGATTCTGATCGTTTTCTTTTTCGCGGTTCTCGCCATCAACAAAGAACGGCTGGTCAATCAGCTGGAGCCCTCCGATCATTACTATCACATGGCCGTGGCGCAGAAAATTCTCGAGCGCGGCGAGATTCCCCTGTGGGACGACTGGGAATTCGCTCCGATGGGGCGGCCTCATCTCTACCCGCCGTTTATTCACTTGCTGACCGCGTTCTTCGCCCACACGCCCGATCACGTCGTCAGCGGATACGCCACGCTGCAGATGCTGATTTATCCGCTGGCGTTGTTTTCGCACTGGCTGCTGTACCGGCGGCTGCTGGGCGCGGGGTTGGCCTATGGTTCGCTGATCGTTCTCTCGATGGAATTCATGTTCGGTATGGGGTGTCTGAGCGGATTGCCTTCGTCGCTGGTTAATTCATTCACGCCGTTCATACTGCTGGCGGTTCTGTCGAAACGGAAATGGCTGGCGGCGGCGCTGCTCGGGCTGGCGTTTTATACGCACACCGGCATGCCGATGCTGATTTCGCTGGGGTTGTTGATATTCGGCGTATGGCGGCGCGAGTATTTCATCACCACGTTGTTCGCCATCGCGGGCGGTTTCTGTCTCGCGGCGCCCTGGCTGGCGCGGTACGCCGCGTTTTCGGGCTGGATGCACTCCGGCGGGCCGCAGGGGTATTCCACCGAGGCGATCGTCGGCCGGCTGCTGTGGCTGCAACTCATCAACCCCGTGTTTGTGCTGCTGGCGGCGTACGGATGGATTCGGATGCGCAATCGAAACGCGGCGATTCTGCGTTCGATGACGCTCGGGTTCATTCCGATGCTGATCCAGTACGGCGGACGGTTTTTCATGCACGCGGCGCCGTTTTACTCGCCCTTCATCGCCTGGCCGTTCCGCCGCTGGCTGACGCCGGAGACCACCCGGCGCCGCGTTCTGCAACTGGGGCTGATCACATTGATTCCCCTGCCCTGCATTTCGTTTTTCGGCGAAGGACAAACCCGGCCCGGCTTCATGCCCAACATCACCGCGACGCATTTCTCCATCGTGATGCTGTTGCATCGCGAGCGTCAGGACCTGAGCCATCTGGAGGCGCTGTGGAAAGAGATCGAAGAAACGACGGAACCGGATGACATCATTCACCTGCCTGACGCCGGTGCGCACTTCGCCGACCTCGTCACCGTGATGACGGGCCGGCGCACCGACATGGGCGGCTGGGGCGAGGTCTCGACCGAAGCGATGTGGCAGGCGATTCAGGACGAGCGCAACGACGCGGCGCGAGGGCTGTTCGTGGCGAACGCACGCGAATCGATTCCCGACGGGTTCCGGGTGGAGAAAATCGACCGCTGGTACATCGGGCTTTCGAGGGCGTCGCTGGAGAAACGAAAGCGAGGGGCGGAACAGCCAGACACCCCCGTCGTGGATACAGGCAGGGCCTACAACCGGTATTCCAACTCGATTCTGCCCTGATCGGCTTTGAGGGGATCGGGTTTGCAGGAGACCTTTCTAAAACCGAGTTTTTGCAGCACGCGGATGGAGGGCGCGTTTTCAGAATCGACGACCGCGGCGATGGGTTCGCTGAAGACGTTGGAGAGATATTGAATGAATTCGGTCATGGCCTCGGTGGCGAAGCCTCGGCCATGATAGTTTACGTTAATATGATAGCCCACATACAGCAGGCCGCCGCTCAGGCGATAGGACAACACGCCCACCATCTTCTTCTCTGATTTCAATTCGAGCGCGAATTCCTGCTCGGGCCTTTTTTCGACGTAGGCTTGCAGAATGCGGGCGATTTCGCTCTTGGCGTCTTCAAACCGGGTAGGTTCAAAATCGTCGTACTGGCAGACGATCGGGTTTCCAAAAATCTCGAAATAATCGTTCCAGTCTCGTTGAACGATATTGCGGATGCAAAACCGGTCGGTGAACAGTTTCATGCGGGGGCCGTCTCAAAGTTCATCGGAATATTACAAATCCCGCCCGGATAAAGGACGGGATTGACCCTGCCGCGAACCGCTCGTGAACCGGGTTGTCTATTATCGTTTGGCTCGAGCGGCGGGTATAGCCATGTTCGATGTTTTTTTGAAAGCGCCGCCCCATCTGTTTAACTTTATTATGTTATGTTATAAAAGAAGACTTTACTGAGGAGAATGAATCCATGAACGTCAAATTATTATCCGCCATTATCATAACGATTTCCCTGTGTTTACCGGCCGGCGCCGCCGGGGAGCCGATCCGGTTGGGGATGATCGGTCTCGATACCTCACACGTCATCGCCTTTTCTCAGATTCTCAACGACCCCAACCATCCCGAGCATGTGCCGGGCGCCAGAGTGGTGGCGGGTTTTCCGGGCGGAAGCCCCGACATCGAATCAAGCGCGTCGCGGGTCGATGAATACACCAGACGCCTGCGCGATGAGTTCGGCGCGACCATCACCAATTCGATAGAGGAACTGTGCGGCATGGTTGACGGCGTTCTGATTGAAAACGTGGATGGCCGCCCGCACCTGGAAGAAGCCCGAAAGGTCATCGAAGCCGGGCTGCCGTTTTTCGTCGACAAACCGGTCGCGGGCAGCTACGCCGACGCGGTTGAGATCGCGCGGCTGGCCCACAAGGCGGGCGTACCGTGGTTCGGGGGATCGAGCCTGCGCTGGTATCCACCCTTGCAGACGATGCTGAAAAGCGGCGAGCTGGGCGAGGTAAAGGGGTGTGAAGCGTTTTCGCCCATTTCATACGAAGAACATCATCCCGACCTGTTCTGGTACGGCGTACACGGCGTGGAAACGCTGTATACCGTAATGGGGCGCGGATGCGTCTCGGTCACACGCTTTCAGCAGGACTCCGCCGACGTCACGGTGGGGATATGGAACGACGGACGCATCGGAACCTTTCGCGGAATTCGCGAAGGGCTGCACACCTACGGCGCAACGATTTACGGTACGAAAAAGATCGAGTTCGTCGAGGGGCATACCTATAAAGGACTCGTTGAGACGATCGTACAATTCTTCCAGACGAAAAAGCCTCCCATCGACCCGCTGGAGACGCTGGAGCTGATGGCGTTCATGGAAGCCGCCGACCAGTCCAAAACGAGCGGAGGTCCGGCGAAACTGCCGGAGATCACTCCCGCTACGATCTATGGAGAATAAACCATGACCGAAACCACCCGCAGACAATTCATCAGCCGATCGGCGTTGCTGGCGTCAAGCGCCGCGCTCACGGCGCGCGCCTCGCTGGCGGCGAATAACACGGTACGCATCGCCATCTTGGGGCTGCACGGACGCGGCGCACAACTGGCGAATGAGTTCATCCAATGCAAAAACACGCGCATCGCGGCTTTGTGCGACGTCGACGAGCGCACGATTCCTCCCGTGCAGGAGAAAGTCGAAAAAGCCACCGGGGCGCGTCCCAAAGCGGAAACCGATTTCAGGCGTCTGCTTGAAGGCGACCAGATCGACGCGCTGGTCGTCGCCGCTCCCGACCACTGGCACGCGATCGCCGCCATCTGGGCCTGTCAGGCGGGCAAGGACGTCTACGTGGAAAAACCCGCGTCTCACGACCTCACCGAAGGGCGGCTGATGGTGAAAGCCGCCCGCAAATACGGCCGCGTGGTTCAGATTGGCACGCAACGGCGCAGCGCCACGGCGATTCAAAACGCGATGAAGTTTCTGCACGACGGAGAGATCGGCCCACTGCACATGGCGCGCGCCTGGATCGTCAGCCAGCGCCCCAACATCGGCCACGCCGAACCGGAGCCGGTTCCAGACGGCGTGAATTACGACTTGTGGCTGGGGCCGGGACCCAAACGGCCATTCGACGAAAACCACTTTCACTACAAATGGCACTGGTTCTGGGATTACGGCACCGGCGAATGCGGCAACAACGGCATCCACGCGCTCGACATGGCGCGCTGGGGCATTCAGGGCGGATTCGCGAAACGGGTTTGCGCGGGCGGCGCCAAACACTTTTTCGACGACGACCAGCAAACGCCCGATACCCAGATCGCCGTGTTGGAATACGATGACGCCACGGTTACGTGGGAACACCGGACATGGAACCCCGCCGGATTTGAAGGCCACTCATTCGGCGTGACTTTTTACGGCGAACAGGGGCGCCTGACGACGGACGGAAGCGGCTGGAAAGCATACGACAACGGCGGCAACCTGTTGGAAGAACAGGAGGCCAGCGGCGGCAATCACTATCAGAACTTCATCGATTGCGTCATCAGCCGGCAACGCCCCAACGCCGAGATCGAGATCGGCCATCAGTCGACCTCAATGTGTCACCTCGCCAACATCGCCTACCGGACGCGCCTCAATCTGGCGTTTGACGCCGAGACGCAACGATTCACCGGGCCAGGCGCGGATGAGGCGAACCAGCTGATCTGGCGAGAATACCGCGAACCGTTCGTGCTGACGGAAGACGTGTAGATGTCTGTTCAGGGATAAATCACGGCGGCTTCTACCAGACATCGGGCGCCGCCCAACCGGGCCTCCGCGCGATAGACGATGGTTTCAACAAACGTGCCCGGGCTTTCGTCAGACGATGCGGCGGATTGGGCTGTGACGGTAACGACTCCGTTTAATATCGAAAGATCGGTCACCGAATCGTAAGCGCCGTCGCCGTCCAGATCGGTAAGCCCATACAAAACCGAACCAGCGGGGATGTCTCTTCGCAACGGTTCGGACAGCACGATTTCATCGCCCGCTGAACGGGTAAAAGCGATTGACTCGGCGGCGGGGTGTTCTCCCGCGTAGAGACGCCCTCGCTCCGGCAGGCTCTCCACGCCCGATACGCGAAGTCGAGCCGCCCCCGGCGCCGCGTCGGTTAACGCTTCCGCCAGCGGCTGGCGTTCCAGCATCGCGAGCTGGACGGCGCTGTGAGCCAGGTAGCGCACCTGCGCCGCGTTGACCGCGCGCGCGGCCGAATCGAGCCGGGCGCGAACCAGCGCGGTGAACAGCAGACCCGTCATGGAGAGCAGCAGCAGGACGGCGATCGCCGCCACCAGCGCGAAGCCGCGTTCGTTTTTCGGTGAACGGCGGCGGACCTTTGATTGATTGACTTTCCCTGACGAGTTCATTTCACATTCACCGAAGCGGTCTCAATATATTCGACGCCTTCGACCGGGTCGCGCGCGGCCAGACGCAACACGATCTGACCGCGCGAAGGCCGCGTTACGGAAAAACCGCTTAACTCATCACACAACAGGGCCGATCCCGCCGGCCCGGCGCCATCAAACGATTCTACCACGCGCCGAAGCGCATGGTCCTGATACACGAACGTCACCCGGCCATCCACCGGCCAGACAAACAAGGGCGATTGTTCATCAACGCCATCGGTGGTGATCCGATTCGTGTGCGTATCCACGGCGGCGATTGGCGGCTGCGAGGTTCCACCGTTCCAGGCGGGCGTCAGAAGACGTTGACCGGGTTGAATCGCGTTGAAGCGCGGCGCGTGAACAGCGGTCAGTACGCCGGGCGACGCCTCATCCACGCGCGCGGCCCATGTGACCGTGAGAAAACTCAGCCCCGGCGGGTCGCCTGAAACCTGCACGGATGCAGGCGCGGCGCTGGATAACTCGCGCGTCATTTGAGCCAGCGTGACGCGCAGGCGGGTCTGATACAGCGCGCGCGAATAGCCGTCACGATACGAATCGGCGATCAGGGTGATCAGCATCGCGGCCATGACGCACACCAGCCCCATCACCGTCATGGCGACGATGACCTCGACCAGAGAAAAACCCGCCCTCACAGATTGGCGAGCAGGCTGGAGAACTGGACGCGTTGCGCGGGATTCCATTCAACCACCACCGTGATTTTCTTCAGATTGGTCCTGCCCGAAGCCGGAGAACCATCCGCATTGGCGAACTCGACGCGGATCGACGCCGTGAAAAGATTGTATTCATCGCCCAGCGGCTCGCCGTTTTTCGTTCGATGCGGCGCGGAAGCGGTAAAGCCGTCGTAATCGTCGCAATCGTCATACGCGGCGCGATTGCTTTCTTCGGGTCCGATAGACGCGCGATCGAGAGGAACCGCGCGCGGGCGAGACGAAAAGCCGCCGGAGAGTTCATCCCAGCGGCCCGAAGCGATCGCTTCATCCAGATAAACCGACGCCAGCGCGGCAGCGCGCTGGGCCTGACCGGCGTAAGCCAGTTGCTCGTACCCCTGCGTCATGATCATCGCGACGGCCCCCACCGTCACGACCAGAATGACGATGGCCACGATGGTTTCAACCAGCGTGAATGCGTTCGAGGCGCGTTTCATTGATGTATCCATCCCGTGATCGGCTCGACGACGATTTCAAACACGCGATCCCCGTCATGGATCGTGATTCGCTGCGGCGTTTGCATCAGCGCGCCCGCGCCGGTGACCGGACGCCCCATCGCGTCAAAAAAGAGCTCGCCGCCGGGGAACGTCGTCTCGATGAAATCGGCGGAGATGGTTTCACGAATCGGATCCGCTTCGAATGGGTCCGCGCCGCCGTTTTCAGATGGAATCGCAACGGCGGTATATACGCGGGCCGATTCATCAAAGCGCAGGCCCGCACGGATCAGATGCGTCATGGCGATCTGTTTGACTCCCCACAGGCGAACCTCGAGCAGACTCGCGGCGCCGGCGGCGTTGGCGCCGCCAAAATCGAGACGCGCCATCGCCACGCCCGCCAGGACGCCGACGAGAATCAGCGTCACCAGCAGTTCAGGCAAGGTAAAACCGCTATGGGACGATTTCGCGTTCATAAAGCACCCGGCTCAGAATGACGGGAACCAGCGTATCAGGCGAATCCGGCCCGGATTCGATCAGCGCATGGGCGGTTTTGACGAAAAAGAAATTCAACGCCGACGCGGGCGCAAGCGATACTGTAAAACGGAGTGGTTCCAATGAAGCGGCGGAGCTGACCTGAAGCGGCTCGGCGCCGCCGCGCAACTTTCCGCCATAAAAGCGATGCGCCGCGCCTTCAACCGTCACGCTTGAAGCCCCGCTCAGCGCGAGATCCGGCGAAGTGATTTCAATCACGTCTTCATCGGTGTTGAGACGCCACGCCGCGTCTTTGTAGTACTGCGCGTCGATCAACACACGCCGGGTCTGGCCCGTATACCCATAAATATCGTGAAAAAACAAACGGCCGCAACGAAATTCCAACACGGGACCGGCGATCTGACCGTAGCCGCCATAGCGATCTTCCACGCGATAATTGAAAACGCGGCTTTCAGGTTCAGTGGGCGAATCGCAAGCCAACGTCATTGACGCCGACTCGACGTGGGCAACGCCGCTCTGAAACTCGAAGACAGCTGGAGCGAACGAAAAGCGCTGGCCCGCCGCCAGCGGCTCGGCGGGAGCAACCGTTAGCTGATGCGCGTCGGCGGCGGCGAATTCTCCACTGTAATTCGTGGCGACGGCGGGCGGGTCTTCGCCGTTCAACGCGGTAACCGTCAGCGACGCCTGAAACGGCTGACCGAAATAGGTGTACGACGCATTGCGCCCCGCGACGGCGGGTTGTTGGTTGACCTCAATGCGATACGAACGCGGATGAAAGCGCATCGGCGCCGACGTCACGCGTAATACATACGTGCGTTTCCCCTCGCCGATACGAACCCGCGCCATACCGGTGAATTGAAATACGCCGCAGTCAACAAAGCGAAAATTCGGAATCCACCCGGCGCCGCCTTCGATGGGGTAATCCCAATTGATGTCGATAGGCGGGTTGGAGGGGCCGGGCTCATCGGGTTCGATCCGGTTATGACTCGACCAGGTGAAGCGAAAGAGGCCATTGGCGGCGAGCGCGGCGCCGTTCTGATCCACTACCGCGATCAACCAGTGGAACGGAACGCCGGCAAAGGCGTTATCGATCACAGAGTTGGAGTTCGCCGCGCCGGGCCCCGCAACCGATCCATCGATGGGTATCAGCAACAGGCGGATATCAGAGGGGTCTTCAACATCATCTTCGGAATCACTGTTTCCGTTGTTTCCGTTGTTTCCGTTGTTTCCGTTGTTTCCGTTGTTTCCGTTGTTTCCGTTGTTTCCGTTGTTTCCGTTGTTTCCGTTGTTTCCGTTGTTTCCGTTGTTTCCGTTGTTTCCGTTGTTTCCGTT
>WGLV01000073.1 GCA_016125385.1 bacterium | reverse complement strand
GCTCACTGACGCGACGCCCGCCGCGTTTGAAGCCGATGTGAAGGTCAGCGTACCCGACGAGTTGATCGCGGGCGAGGCGCTGAACAGCGAGCCGCCCGAAGTAACCGCAACCGTATAGGTGGGCGTCTGGCCCGATTCATCCGAGCCGCCGCCCGCCGTAAAGGTCGCGAACTGCACAATACTCTGCGCGCCCGCGTCTTCCAACACCGTCTGGTTTCCGTTCAGCGTTAAACCCGGCGCGTCGTTCACGCCGGTAATGGTGATGCTGAAGGTCTGATCCGCCGTCGCCACGCCGCCATTGGCCGTACCGCCGCCGTCGTTCACCGTCACGCTTACTGACGCGACGCCCGCCGCGTTTGAAGCCGGGGTAAACGATAAAGTTCCGGATGAGTTGATCGCGGGCGAGGCGCTGAACAGCGAGCCGCCCGAGGTAACCACAACCGTATAGGTAGGCGTCTGGCCCGATTCATCCGACCCGCCGCCCGCCGCGAAGGTCGCGAACTGCACCACGCTCTGCGCGCCCGCGTCTTCCAACACCGTCCGGTTCCCGTCCAGCGTCAAACTCGGCGCGTCGTTCACCGCGTTCACGTCGATCGTCATGGTACTGCTGCTGGATGACGCGGTTCCGTCACTGACAACGAATGAAAATGTCGTGTACGACGAGCCGTTCGCGTCTGGAACCGGGTTGAATTTCAAGCGATTGGCGGTGATGTCGGACGCCGTCACCGTCGCGCCGTTGGTCAGCGCCGATTCGGCGTTGTTCTTCGTCCCGCTGCCGTCCGCGTCCACCCAGAAGGTTCCCGCCGACACCGTCGTCGCGATCCCCACCGCGCTTAACGTATCACCCGAGTCCACATCGGAAAAATGAAAGTCACTCGTCGAGAAGGTATACACCGCGTCTTCGTTCAACGCGACCGACCCCGCCGACGAAATCGTGGGCGCGTCGTTCATCGACGTCACAACAACGGACATCTCCGCATCGCTGTTGGTGGTTACGGTTCCATCATTCACCGAAATGGTGAAATACGTTTTCTCCGTGGTTCCCGGCGTGATCGCGTTCTCGCGCGGATCGAAATCCAACGCTCGCACCGCCGCACTCGCCGCGGTTCCGCTATCGCTGTTAAACGTCTTCTGATATTGGATATCACCGCTCGGCGTGGTGCGCGTCCAACCGCTAGTGGACGCCGAAGTAAAATCACCCCGAGTTTGACCGCTCTGAATCAAAACCGTCACGGTCAAATTATCCGCGTCCGCGTCCGCGATGGTAACGTAACTGGTGGTTTTATCAAAAACCGTCCGGGTCGCATTGTCTTGCAGAACAAGATTACCTAATCCATCATCCGTGATCGTCGGGGCGTTGTTGGAGGCAGAGGGGGTGAAGATAATCGTGTCAAGCGCGATATAAAACGATCCTCCAGCGTTATTTTCAATTGTAATAGATGTCACGTTCGTCCAGTTAAGAGTAACTGTTTCGCCGGTACTTTCATTGAGTGAATTTGTTGTTGTTGTGCTTCCACCATTAGCGGTTAGCTTAAAAGTTACTGCGCTGGCACCGGGATCCGCGTTTGCAATCACGAGCGACGTCACATCAACCGCCGAGTTAAAAGCAAGAATCATGTTCGTCGTTGCTGAAGCGTTGCCGGTTATTGCAACGTTTCCTGAAGTTCCAGCCGCACCACCTGCATCCAAAAGATCGGGCTCGTCAGAACGATTCGTGTCGACTGTTACGGTTAATTGAACGCCGGATACGGTTTGAGTGATGGTTTTGGGCGTACCGGCGTTTTCCACGGCGCCATTGGCTGATTCAAAGTCGAACGTAAGAAAAGCATATTGATAGGTATGTTGAACCTGGCGTGTAATCGCCGAATTCACATTTTGAGGATTCGTAGAAACTTCAAACCTCCAGTCGCCGCCGGAAGTTACCGAACCGGTTACGGTACTGGACGCGGCGACGTTCATGCCGGTCAGATCGTCAAGGCGGTCGATCAGTTCAAAACCGGCCGGATTTCGAGCAACATTGCAACCATATAATGCCAGCGAGGCATCGGGAGTGATCATACTGCGCCAAGAGCGCAGCATCTCCGCGTTTCGCTCGGCGTGTTGAGAATCGATCACAGCCGCCGAAAAGACCAGCGCGCCTGGCGCACCGTGGCTGATGACGTGAACGGATTCGATGACGGGCTCGCCGCCGCTGATATGCTCCAACGCCTCGGTCATCTGAACGAGAGGGTCGTGACGCGCGTCGAGTAGAACGACTTCATAGCCGGGCAAGACGCCATCCGCGAGGGACTGGGCGTCCTGAACGCCGGGATCGATAAAAACAACATTATGGAGTTGCGTCGCATGGGAGGCGATTGAAGAAACGACGATAAAAGCGAACATTGAGAATATGCGGTTGATGGGCTTCAGAGATGACTGCTTGGCCATAGACATGGAATCCTCCAGTTTTCAGGAAGCGAATTATCAGATTTCTATCGTATTGCGATTGAGCAGGATCAAAGATGCGTGACTTGATCGTCAAAATCAAACCGAGAAAATACTCAATATTATTTACACAGTATACGTTTTACAGGCAAAAAATATTACAGGCAAACATAGAAACGTATCAATTATATCTCTTTATTTTGCAAATACTACCCAAAAAGCAGGGGAATACAGGCAGGAACCTAATGTCCTTTACATTATCTCCGATCATTCAGATCAAAAAACGCGGCGAAACAGGACGATCAGGGGATATAGATCAATTTGAAGGGGTGTGAAGGCGTTCTGGATATGAAAGGATTTCAAAAAGCGGATCAATCGGGGTGAGAGGATTCGAACCTCCGACCCACTGCTCCCAAAGCAGTTGCGCTACCAGGCTGCGCTACACCCCGCCGATCATCCGGTTATCTTACTCCGACAACGGTCCCGGCTCAATCCGCGTTGTCCCGGTTCATCGATTCCGTAGCGTTGATCGTAAATCACGCCACACTATAATTCAGCAACTCACCATTGGCTTTTCTTTTCCAAATTCAACACGCGCATACATCGTTCCGCCGCGCGTCTTTCGGACAACATGACGAAGACACGGCGCCGGGCGGATCCCGCTTTTTCAATGTTGACCGCTCACCATGTCTGAACCGCGTTGCGAGATGCTGATCCCGATCGTTTACCACTCATTTGCGAAGCGCGGCTTCAGGCGTAAGAAAACAAGGAAACCATGAACGCATCCGGCAATCCGGCTCAACCCAACGCCCTGATTCATGAAACCAGCCCGTACCTGCTTCAACACGCGTATAACCCGGTCGGCTGGCGCCCATGGGGTGACGAAGCGCTCGCTCTGGCTCGCGAAGAAAAGAAGCCGATCTTTCTCAGCATCGGATACTCAGCCTGTCACTGGTGTCACGTGATGGAACACGAGTCGTTTGAAAACGAAGACATCGCCGCCTATATGAACGAGAACTTTATCAACATCAAGGTCGACCGGGAGGAGCGGCCCGACCTCGATGAGATCTACATGAACTCCGTCCAGGCGATGACAGGCTCGGGGGGATGGCCGATGTCGGTTTTTCTGACGCCGGATCTGAAGCCGTTTTACGGCGGAACGTATTTTCCCCCGCGCGATATGTACGGCAGGCCGGGATTCATGACCGTGTTGCAGGGCGTCAAACGCGCCTGGGAAGACGACCGCGATCAGGTATTGGCTTCCGCCGACAAGCTGACCGCGTACCTGCACGAAATGACCACTCACGAAGTTGGCCGGATCGAAGTCTCGGAAGGGCTGCTCGACGAGGCGTACCAGCAACTGGAAAGCCGGTTTGACGCGGAGCATGGCGGGTTCGGCGGAGCGCCCAAGTTTCCCCACGGCATGGACGTGGCGCTGCTATTGCGCGACTTCCGCCGCACCGGCCGGCGCGATGCGTTACGCATGGCGGAATTCAGCCTGCGCAAGATGGCGGAAGGCGGCATGTACGACCAGATTGGAGGCGGGTTTCACCGCTATTCGACTGACGAACGCTGGCTGGTTCCCCACTTCGAGAAGATGTTATACGACAACGCCCTGTTGGCGAAAACCTACACCGAGGCGTATCAACTGACCGGCGAGGCGTTGTACCGCAAGATCGCGAAAGAGACGCTCGATTACGTGTTACGCGAGATGACCTCGCCAGAAGGCGGCTTTTATTCTACGCAAGACGCGGACAGCGATGGCGAAGAAGGCAAGTTTTTCGTCTGGACTCCACGCGAGATCGACGAGGCGCTGAGCGACGACCGCCTCGCGCGGCTGGTGAAGATGGTTTACGGAATCGATCGCAATGGAAACTTTGAAGGCGGGACGAGCATCTTGCACGTCAATACTCCGCTGAACAAAGCCGCGCGGGAATCGGGATTCAGCGAAGAAGAGGCGATCGAGGCGATCAAAAAAGCGAACTGCAAACTCTTCGGGGCGAGAGAACAGCGCGTTCACCCGGGCCGTGATGAAAAGATACTCACCGACTGGAACGGACTGATGATCTCGGCGATGGCGCTCGCGGCCGTCGTATTCGACGAGCCCCGCTACGGCGAAGCCGCCGCCCGGGCAGCCGATTTTATCGATGAACGCCTGAGTGATGAAAGCGGGCTGTTGCACGTGTGCAAGCAGGAACGCGCGCATACCAGCGGTTTTCTCAGCGATTATTCGTTTCTGATCAACGGGCTGCTCGACCTGTACGAATCGGGCCGGGACGCGCGGCGGTTAAGACGGGCGCGCGATCTGGCCGACGAGATGATCGCGAGATTCAGCGATGAACGCGGCGGCGGATTTTTTTATACCAGCGGCCAGCACAAACATTTGATCGCACGAACGAAAGACCCGATGGATAACGCCGTGCCTTCGGGCAACTCGATGGCGGCGCTGGGCTTGTTCCGTCTGGCGGAATTTACCGGAAACCCGCAGTACCGCGCCGCCGCGGACCGGTGTCTGAACGCGTTCGCCGCGGGGATGAAACAATTTCCCTCGGCGTATTCGCAGATGTTATCAGCGCTGGATTTCATGATGGACCGGCCGCGGGAGATCGTACTGGCGGCGGAGTCGGAAGAGGATCTCAGGGCGTATCAGCGGGCGATCTTCGCGCGCTTTATTCCATCGCGAGTGGTGTTATACGCCTACCCCGCGGCGAGGGACACGCTCGGCGAGATCAGCGAACTGCTGGACGGGAAAACCAGTATGAACGGAAAGCCCGCCGCGTACGTCTGCCGCGACTTCACCTGCCAGCAGCCGGTGACAAGCGTGGAGGAGCTGGAGGCGTTGCTTGAGGAATAAGCAACGCCGTATTGCGAAAAACATGAGCCAAGAAACAAAGGCGGGATGCAAACCCCGCCTTTGTTATTCGTTCATCGTCTGGCTGCATCTCATGGATAAACGCGGCCAAGGACTTTGACGATCTCACGCTTGAGAGCCAGTGGATCGATCGCTTCCATGCAGCGGTAAATGATTTCTCCACCCGGCTTGATCAGCACGGTGTATGGCAACGCGCCCGCCCATTCAGGATCGACCGCTTCGATCAGTTCATAGTTATTCTTTCCCTGAAAGATGTAATTTTCCATCGAGGCCTCGTTACGCGTAAGAAACTTCAGCGCCTTGTCACGATTCTCGATGGGGTCGGCGCTGATGGTCGCCATTCTGAAATCGCGATGGCGATACATGCGGTTGATGGTGACGAGTTCAGGAAATTCAGTTACGCAGGGGCCGCACCAGGTGGCCCATACGTTCACCAACAGGTATTGATCGCTTTCATTATTCAGCAGCGATTTCACTTTTTCGACATCCGCCGCGTTGAGTTCGACCTTTTCTTTCGCCCAATTTTCAAACGCTTCAGTGACGAGGTGACGTTTGTCAGGCCACTTGATCGAGCAGCCAAAGGTTTTGGTGGTCTGAACCGCGGGCGTCTGCCCCGCCAGCAGGGCGTCGATCGCGTTTCGGGCGTCATGCGACGTAACGCGATCCGGCTTTTCGTTATCGTCGATCCTGCCCTGATAACGCAAGGTGCGTTGCGCGTCGAAGATGAAGACATGCGGAGTTGATATAGGGCCGTACTGCTGGCTCCACTCGGGCTTGTCGCCCGCGTAGAGATAGGGGCATTCGAAGCCTTTATCCCTGGCGCGCAGTTTCATCTCATCCAGCGTGTCGCCGACGTCGGTATACCCCATTTCATCGAGACGCAACGCGTGGGGATCATTGGGGGCGATCAGCACAAAAGCGACGCCTTTATCATGGTAATCCTGATACAACTGAATGATGCGGTCTTCATACGCCTGTGCGGTGGGGCAATGGTTGGCGGTAAAGATCATGACCAGCAGTTTCGCATCGGCGAAATCGGCGAGGGTATACGTCTTGCCATCCACGCCAGGCAGCGAGAAGTCGATCGCCTTCGAACCAATCTCCATTGGTGTGATCTCAGCCGCCGATGACGCAACGGCGAGCAACGCGATCAGCAGAAAAACGGGAACAATGCGAGTCGTCATAATCTCCCCCCTCATCAATCAGTTTCTTGTTATGGTAAAGAATGATTGTTGCGGCGCCTAGAGCGATTCTCTTCTCTTTTCTCTCGTTCAACCGAACTCATGACAAAATGACAAGTCATCCGGAGATGCAGCGGCGTTGTTTGCGGATGACTCCACGAATACGATAAGCAAATCGGAAACAATCCAAATACGGGATTATTCATGAACATACAAACCCAGATTAAACTCTCCTCTTCCATTCAGCAGTACGTCGTGTTGACTTCGTCAACACGCTCGATCAGGACGCCGATCGCATCGCTCAATCAGCGCATCCGCCAGGCGGTGAAGGATGAATGGTTTTCCGCCAAGCCCGACGAGGTTTGCGCGGTGACCGACGGTGGAACCGTAGCGGTTCTGGCGGGAGTGGAAGCCAACACGACAGCACGCAAACGCGGGCAGCTGATTAAAACAGCGCTGCAAACCAAACCGCTTTCGTTCAAGCGTCCCATCGGCGTCATTCTGGACGTGGACGACGCCGCCACATTGCGCGGAGTTATCGACGGCGCCGTGCTGGGGCTGTACAAGTGGGACCGTTACATCACCCGCGCCAACGGCGCTCCCGAACCGGAGATCGTCATCCAGACAACGCATGAAAACGAGGCGGAACGATGGATCAGGATCGCGCATGGCGTCAACTGGGCGCGAGACCTGGCCAATGAAAACGCCGACGTGGCCGACTCGGAATTTCTCGCCGCGCGCATGATCGAACTGGCGGAATCGTCTTCAAAAGCCTCGGTGGAACTGCTCAACCGGGCGGAACTGCGCGAGAAGGGATTCGGCCTGCATCTCGCTGTCAATCAGGGCAGCGACAGGGAACCGAAACTCGTCATCGTGAAATACCAGGGCGCCAGCGCGCGAAAACCGTTCACCGCGCTGGTGGGCAAGGGGCTGACCTTCGATACCGGAGGGCTCAACCTGAAACCCACCGGCGGCATTGAAAGCATGCGGATGGACATGTGCGGCGCCGCCGCGGTGATGGGCGCGATGAAGAACATCGTCGAAGCCGAAGCGCCATGCAACGCGTATTTCGTCTGCGGCTTCGCTGAAAACGCCATCGGGCCGGGCGCGTTCAAACCGGGCGACGTAATCCGTGGTTATTGCGGTAAGAGCGTCGAGATCGGCAACACCGACGCCGAGGGGCGGCTGGTGCTGGCCGACGCCAACAGCTACATGGCGCGCAACTACAAGCCCGATTCGATCGTCAATATCGCTACGCTGACCGGCGCGGTGGTGATGGCGCTGGGTTTTGAATACGCGGGGCTGATGAGCAGCGACGACCGGCTGGCGGATGAACTGCTATTGGCCGCTGAAACCAGCGACGACCGCGCCTGGCGGCTGCCGATCTACCCCGAACTTTCCGAACATGTCAAAAGCGCGATCGCCGATATCAAGAACACCGGATTGTCCCGGTGCGCCGGAACGATTTCGGCGGGCGAGTTTTTAAGGCAGTTCGCGCAATGCGACGACAAAAATCAGAAATGGGCGCATCTCGACATCGCCGGCGCGGCTAAGCCAAAGCAACCAGTAGCGTATTACGAAAGCGGCGCGACCGGATACGGGGTGCGTCTGCTGACTGAATTTCTGCTCAAACGCGCGGGCGCCTGATTCATCGCATCGCGTCGAACCCAATCTCTCATGGAATGAAATCATGCAAATCATCGGACAAAAAACGCTTCCCAAAGAAGTCAGCCAGGCCGTCATCTTCATAAAAAAAGGCAAGAAGCCCAAGGCGGACCTCGGCGGCTTGAACACGGCGATCGAATCGGCGATGGAGCACGGCCTGTTCAGCGGCGAGGAAGGCGAGATCATCCCGCTGACGGCGGACGGACGCGCCGTGGTGCTGGTTGGCTGCGGCGACAAACCGGGCGGCTGGACGATGCGCAAGGTTGGCGCGGCCCTGAAAAAAGCGCTGCAAACCAAACCGCTGACGCCGAAACGGCCGGCGTTGATCGTCCCGTGGCGCGACGATGAGACATGGGCGCTGGGCTGCGTCTATGGCGCCTCGCTGGGGCTCTACAAATGGGACCGGTATCTCACACCCAAAGAAGACGCGCCGCTTCCACGCGACTGGCGCCTGACCGTGCTGAGCAAGCGCGGCGCCGCGATCGAGCGCGAGGCTTTGATCTGCGACGGCGTCAACTTCGCGCGCGACCTGGGCAACGAGAACGCCGACGTAGCCGACGCGGATTTTTTCGAGAAGACCATTCGCAAACTGGTTGGGGACGATCCACGCTGCCGCGTCGAGGTGTTGAACGAAGCCGAGTTGCGCGAACAGGGGATGAACCTGCACCTGGCGGTCAATCAGGGCAGCGCCAAACCGCCGAAACTGATCATCGCGTCGTATCGCGGGGGCAAGAAGAAAGCCCCCTGCACCGCCTTCGTGGGCAAGGGCATGACTTTTGACTCCGGCGGGTTGAACCTGAAGCCGTCCGGCGGCATCGAAGATATGCGTTTCGACATGTGCGGGGCGGCGGCGGTGGCGGGCGCGCTAAAAAATACGCTGGCGCTGGGCCCGGCCTGCAATGCGCTGTTCGTCTGCGTCATGGCGGAAAACGCGATCGGACCGCGCGCCTGTAAGCCGGGCGACGTGGTTCGCGGCTATTGCGGCAAGACGGTGGAGATCGGCAACACCGACGCCGAAGGCCGGCTGGTGCTGGCCGACGCGAACAGCTACATCGCCAAGAATTACAAGCCCGAGTCAATCATTAACATCGCTACGTTGACCGGCGCGGTGTTGATCGCGCTGGGGCTGGACCACGCCGGGCTGATGTCGACGCACGACGATCTCGCCGAGTCGCTGATGAAATCGGCCGAGACCAGTGACGACCGGGTGTGGCGGCTGCCCATGTACGAAGAATTACGAGATCACGTCAAAAGCGACGTCGCCGACATCAAGAACATCGGACTGCCCAAACTTGCCGGAACGCTGGCGGGCGCGGAGTTTCTCAGGCAGTTCGCCCAGCATGACAACGAAAAGCAGGCATGGGCTCATCTCGACGTAGCGGGAACGGCGATGCCCAACCGGGAAGTGGGATATTTCTCTCCGGGCGCGGCGGGTGCGGGCGTCAGATTGTTCACTCATTTTCTGTTAAATCGCGCGAAAAAATAACACGACGCTCGACGGCAAAAAGATACGCCCCGCCATTCACCGGATGACGGGGCGTTTTCGCTGTTAAGCCCATACGCGGCAAAGCGCTAGAAAACTGTCTCCGGTGCTAGAAACGCATGGGGGAAATATGCGAAAATCAGCGAATTCAAAAAGCAAATCATCATCATTCGTTTGAAATCCATATATGACCTCAGGGAGGAACAATCATGAAACGTATTTCCATCGGTTCGTGGGCGTATTCCATCGGCCCGTACCAGGACCATCCGGTCGCGTGGGATGAAGTGCTGCGCAATCTGAAAGAAATGAATTTCGACGGCGTGGAACTGGGCGGATTTCCGCCTCATCCCAACCCTGACGACATGCCCTCGGCCGAACAGCGGCAGGAGCTGGTCAAGCAGATGAAGGACGCCGGGCTGGCGTTCTCGGGTCTGGCCGCCAACCTGTGGGCCCAGAAACTGATCAATACCGAAGACACCACGCCCTACGTCGACGAATTCGTCAAAAACCTGAAATTCTGCAAGGACGCCGGGATCCCCGGAATCCGCGTCGATACCGTGCAGCCGCCAACGATTCTGGAAGAGATGGACGCGGACGCCGCGCGCAAGCGAGTGGTCGAAACCTGGAAACGGTGTACGAAAGAAGCCGCCGATCAGGGCGTCTACGTGACATGGGAATTTGAACCGGGCTTCGCGTTCAACAAACCCTCGGACGTGTTCCGCATCGTCGATGAAGTCAACGATGATAATTTCGGCGTGATGTTCGACCTGTGCCACGCCAACATGGTGGCGGTTCACGCCTCGCGCCAACCTGGCCAGAAAGAAACGCTCGCGGGCGGCGTGGTGGAGATGATTGAAAAGCTGTCGGGCAAAATCAACCACATCCACATTATCGACTCGGACGGCACGCTGCACGACGACGAAACCTCGACGCACGCGCCCTTCGGCGACGGCGAACTCGATTTCGACGCCATCATGCCCGCGCTGAACCGCGCCGGCGCGCCGCACGACTGGTGGACCATCGACCTTTGTTTCTGGCCGAACGCGTGGGACGTGACCCGCCGCTGCAAGGAAGGCGCGGACGAACTGAACCGCAAATACGGGGGGAACTGACCATGAGCAAAAAGCCGTTAAACGTGGGGATGATCGGGTACGGCTTCATGGGCCGGGCTCATTCCAACGCCTATCACGTCGTCAGCCAGTTTTTCGACCGGGAATATCAGCCGGTGTTAAAAGCGGCCTGCGCGCGCAACAAGGAAAAAGCCGAAGCCTTCGCCGCGCAGTGGGGCTATGAAAGCGTCGAAACCGACTGGCGCGCGCTGATCGACCGCGACGACATTCATCTGGTCGACATCTGCACGCCGAACAACACCCACATGGAGATCGCGCTGGCCGCCGCCAAAGCGGGCAAAGCGATTCTGTGCGAAAAACCGCTGGCGCTGAACGTCGAGCAGGCGGAGATCATGACCAAAGCCATCGAAGAGGCTGGGGTTCCCAACCTGGTATCGTTCAATTACCGCCGTGTACCCGCGGTGACGATGGCCAAGCAACTGATCGATGAAGGCCGGCTGGGCAAAGTGTTTCACTACCGCTCGCAGTTTCTGCAGGACTGGACCATCTCAACCGACGTTCCGCAGGGCGGCGCCGCCACCTGGCGGCTGGACGTCAACGCGGCGGGCTCGGGCGTGACAGGCGACCTGCTGGCTCACTGCATCGATTCAGCGATGTGGCACAACGGCGTCATCACCCAGGTGAACGCGATCACGGAGACCTTCGTCAAGGAACGCATGCACGCCGAATCGGGCAAGATGGAGCCAGTGGGCATCGACGACGCCTGCATCTTCCATTGCCGTTTTGAAAACGGTTCGCTGGGCAACTTTGAATCGACGCGCTACGCGCGCGGCCACAAGGCGCTGTACACCTGGGAGATCAACGGCGAAAACGCCTCGATCGCCTGGGACCTGCACGACCTGCACCGCCTGTCGTACTTCGATCACGGCGACGAAGGCAAACTGCGCGGCTGGCGGTCGATTCATGTCTCCGACCACGGCGGCGAGCAACCCTACATGGATCACTGGTGGGTGCCCGGGCTGGCCATCGGCTACGCGGAATCGTTCGTGCATCAGCTGGCCGATTTTCTGGACGATATGGCGAAGGGCGTGAAGTCGCAGCCCGATTTCCGCAATGCGCTTCAGACTCAATACGTGTGCGACGCGGTCATACAATCGGCGAAGAGCGGGCAGTGGGTTGACGTGAAAAAAGCGTGACGCCTGCTTTTACGCGGCCACGCGGGAGACAACCATCATGAAAATCGGAATCAATCTGTTGCTGTGGACGGCGGCGGCCGACGAAAACCATTTCTCCGTGCTGGACGACGTCAAGCGATGGGGATACGACGGATTTGAACTGCCCATGTTCGACCCCGCCTGTTCGCCGTGGAAGAAAATCGCGGCGCACGCCGATGGGCTGGGGCTGGGCCGCACGGCGGTCACCATCATGTCGAACGAAGCCAACCCGGTCAGCCCCGACGCGGCGGTCAGACGGAAAGGGCTTGAACACCTGGAGCGCTGCATCGACGCCTGCGTGGAACTCGGCGCCGATACGCTGGTGGGGCCGATGTATTCGCCCTGCGGCGGGCTGGTTGGCCGAGGCCGCACCGAAGATGAGTTTAACTGGGCGTGCGACGTGCTGGAACAGGCGGCCGACTACGCCGCAAAGGCGGATCTCGTGCTGGCGATGGAGCCGCTTAACCGCTTTGAGACATACGTCTTCAACAGTCTGGAAGACGGCTTGCGAATGGTCGAACAGGCGGGGCGATCCAACCTGGGGCTGTTGTTCGACACCTTCCACGCCAATCTGGAAGAGAAAGATCCCGCCGCTTCGATCCGCAAGGCGGGCGGCCGGATCGTACACGTCCATATTTCAGAAAACGACCGAAGTACGCCGGGTTCGGGGCAGATTCACTGGAAGCCTGTTTTCGATGCGCTGAAAGCCATCGGGTACGACCGCTGGCTGACCATCGAAGCGTTCGGACGCTCGATGCCCGAGGTCGCGGCCGCGACCTGTATCTGGCGTTCAATGTTTGAGAGCGAGGAACAACTCGCCACCGACGGATTGAAACACATTCAGGATAGTTGGAGGACCGCATGATTGTTCGACGGATAACCGGATTGATCGCCTTTCTGGCGGCGGCGGCGCTGGCCGCGCAGGCGGCACAGTGGGAGCCCCTGTTCGACGGCAAAACGCTGAAGGGCTGGACGACGATGGGCGACCCGCAATGGAGCGTCTCCGACGGCGTCATCTCCGTACACGGAACCGGCAAGGAAATGGGCTGGCTGTTGACGGACAAGTCGTATTCAGACTTTACCTTGCGGCTGCGCTTTCAGTGGAAGGGCGGCAACAGCGGGATTCAGTTCCGCAGCCGGGTGGAGAACGGGAAGGTGATCGGCTATCAGGCCAATCTTGATTTCAGCCGCCCCACCGCCACTGGTTCGCTGGTGGAGGAAAACGGCCGCGGCTTGATCGAAGAAACCGAACTGCAGGCCGACGCCATCAAACGAGAGGGCTGGAACGAATATGAAGTGACCGCCGTGGGTTCGCGCATTCAGATTTACATCAATGGCTACAAGGCGCTCGACGTGGACGACCCCGATGGGCCAAAAGAAGGCGTGATCGCGCTGCAGATGGCGCCGGGAGAAGGCGCGGCGCTTGATTTCGCCGATCTTCGCGTGATGGAACTGCCCGCCAACGCCGAATGGGTTTCAATGTTCAACGGTAAGGACCTGACCGGGTGGCGTCCGCTGGGCGACTGTTACTGGGACGTGCTGCATGGCACGCTGATCGGGCAGTCGCGCGGAGGCCAGTACGGCTGGCTGGTTTCAGACAGGGAATATAAGGATTTCGTCTTTTCAACGCGCTTCTGGATGCCGATCGGCAACAGCGGAATTCAGTTCCGCAGTCAGGTGAAGGGCGCCATGGTGAATGGATTTCAGGCCGACATGGCGTCGGATACCGACTGGATCAGCGGACACCTGTACGATCAGGGCGGACGGGGCGTCCTCGACAAGCCAACTCAGGATTTCACCAAGATCATCAACTGGAAGGGCTGGAACACCTACGAAGTCACCGCTATCGGCCCGGACATTACGTTTTACATCAACGGGATCAAGTCGATCGAAGCCTCATACCCTGACAGCGACAAGGCGGGGATCATCGCGTTTCAGATTCACATGGGGATGAAAATGCTCACCGAGTGGGAGGATATTCGCATTCTTCCACTGGACGAATAAACCCATCGGTAAACGAATACAAAGCCGCCCTTCCGGCGTAATCCGGGAGGGCGGCTTATTTATGGATGGTTGAGGCGATTTTTTATGTTATCGGAATGGAAAGCCAACGCCGAAAAGATGAAAGTTGAGACGCATGCGGTTTATCTTGCATGCCGCGATCCACGAGTTCCGTGGTATGTCCGCGTTTTCGCCGTGTGCGTGACGGCGTACGCCTTCAGCCCAATCGATCTCATCCCCGATTTTATTCCCGTGCTTGGTTACCTTGATGATTTAATCATCATTCCATTGGGGATCACACTCATAATCCGCATGATTCCATCGGAAGTCATGCGCGAAAGCCGTGAACGGGCGCGTGATTTATCGAGCGAGGGGATAACAGCCGGTAAAACGGCCAGCGTCATTATCGTGCTGATCTGGTTCGCATGCGCCATATCACTCGGTTTCTATTTTTGGCCCTGATATGCATACCTCCAACAGATTGTACCGATTGAGTATGGGTAAAATCACGTTTCCTTGTGATTATCAGCGATAGATATCAACTTGAAACGAATATATTTTCTAGGGCATTTGAGTCAGGTTGGCGGTGGATACGGCGCCGATGTCGGTCTCTCCGCCCGCCATGACGGTCACTCCGGTCAAGACGCCGATGGGGTAATAGGCGCGGCTGGCGGTCTCCATCACGAAAAAGCGCAGGTCATGCGGCCCCGGGGGGAGGTTCTCCAGGCGGAAGACGCCGCCGCTGGCGGGCGCCGACGCAAAGCCCAGCGCCTCAACGCTTACCAGCTGCTGTCCCTCGGGCGCGGCGAAACGCCCAACGATGGACCCCGTCGTCGCAGTGGGCTGGAGCTGAGCGTTCATGATCTGCATTTCGTTCGATTCGTCACGGACGATGATCAGACCGGTTTTGGTTTCGTAGCCGTCCGCATAAAAACGCAGGCGGTAATCGCCGGGTTCGTTAAAGGGGATTTCATACGAAGCGTCCAGCGAGTTGAAGCGGAAAGACCGAACGTAGGGGTGAGACCGTTCAGCAATGGGGTGCGCTTCGAGGAAAATTCCAAATTTCTGAAGCGCCTTCTCAGTCTGGGCGTCAAAGACGGCGCCGGTGACGCGCCAGTTTTTCGACGACAGGACGATGTCAGCGTTCTGGGTTCCGGTCGGGACCTGATAAAGATTGCCGCTCATGGACGGGTTGCCGCGAAAAGCAAAACGAAGATCGTAGACGCCCTTGCGAAGCGGTGAGGAGGTTGAAAACGAATAACTTCCATCCTCACGGGACACCGCATGTCCACCATAAGAACCATTCGAGGAAACCGCAATAGCGGCAACTTGTACGTTGCTGATGGGTTGGCCGAAGGAATCGCTCACCCGCCCCGAGATCGAATCAAGATTCTGAAGAGCAATCGTCAACGTAAGCTCCACCGTTTGATCCGGAACCAACAAAATTTCAACCGGCGCCGAGTATCGTTCCGGATTCTCTTCTTTTCCCCATGCGTAAATTGGAACCGCCTGATTACCGCCGCCCGATTCGCTGAACGGGACGGGAACCACCAAGGTGAATTCTCCCTCCGGGCCACATACATCGCGCAACCGAGCGTCTTCAGGAAGCGCCGGAGTGCGTTCACGCCATCGTAATAAACTCACCTGAACATGCGCTCCCTCAACAGGCGCGCCTGTTTCATCAACGACGGTTCCCTTGATAGTGCATGGGCCCTGCAAAGCAATCGTCACTGGCGCGTAGCCGCCCTGCCCATCCGCTTGAAGCGGTTCACTGAGGCCCGATCCGCGCGTGAGGTGAAACGCCTGAACTTTTTCATTCGCGTCAAGCTGGCTCAACGGGGGAAGGTTGTACATAGTGAAGTTGCCTTCGGCGTCCGTCATGTACTTGCGGCTTGAATCGGATAGTAGAAAAACATTGGCGTCCTGAACGGGCTGGTTGGACGAATCGACCACCCGGCCGGTCAATTGCGCGGGATTGTACGCCTCCAGATCGATGTTTTGGGCGTCGCCCTCAACCAGCCGGACGCTGCGCGAACCGGTGTCGGGCGCCGCTTTCCATGGCCAGTCATTTGCGTAACTCTCTACAACGGAAACGCTGTAGGTCCCCGGACGCAGGCGGGTGAACTCGTAATACCCGTTTTCGCCGCTTTCAATCACGGGAATTGTATTCCACGCCGGTTCCCGGTTCAGGCATTGAACCTTAACGCCTTTCACCGGGGCTTTTGTATCCGCGTTCAGTACGCGGCCCGAGATGGAAAAGGCGGGCTGATCGAGGCGAAGGATGATGAACTCGCCGAATGGCGGCTCGATCCGCTTATGCGCCTGGCCCGAGTCGCTGAACCCTTCCTGCTCAGCGGAGACGGTCAACGCGCTCTGGGGTGGATCATCAAAGAAGAACAAACCCGATCGCTGATCTGAACGAGTCGATTTTCGCCACAAGCCCGTGGCTGCCTGCGCGGTCACGACGGCGTTGTCGACCGCCTCGCCGCGTGGATCAATCACCTGCCCCGCAACGCTGCCTTCAGGGGTCAGATAGATCCTTATCGTTTGTTCGCTGGGTGCTACTTCACGATGGAAACGGTTATAGCCGGGGTGTTCAACCGTGACAGTGAAAGGGCCGGGAGAATTGATCTGTAGAGTGAATTGACCGTCAGCCTCACCGGTGACGCTTTCAGCGGCACTGCATTGCACGAAGACATTGGGAACCGGCTTCATTGCGATTGGATCGAAAATATAACCACTGACTCGATGCGACTTTTTCAGGTTTTCGATCTCCTCCACCGCCTGCATGGCGCGGGCGATGGGGTTGAAACCAGTCGAGTCTTTGGATCGCAGCCCAGCCGGACTGGCCGCATTCACGACAGAAGCGGATCGTACGGCGCCAGACTCTCCGGGAGAGGGAACCAGAGGGATTGCGATCGATGGAGCGGCAGGCGTTGGGTTGGACGCACCACCCGGCGATGCCCCCTGGCCGCCGAACTGAAACGCACCGGGTGGCAGTATCACAATAACGGTCACGATCAGGGCGATCAGAACGCCGAGACCAAATACGAGCAAGAAGGTCGAGCGCATCAGGAGTTTCCTTTCGAGTAAGCAGTCAGACGCGTTCGCCGAAGATGCTCGTTCCTACGCGAATCATGGTTGCGCCTTCTTCGATCGCAACATGAAAATCATGGCTCATCCCCATTGAGAGTTCGAGCCGGGCTTCAGGCGCCAGAAAGTCGGACCTATAGCGCTCTCCCAATTCACGCAGGCGGCGGAAATACGGGCGGACGCGCTCGGGGTCGTCCTCATACGGGGGTACAGTCATCAGTCCACGGCATGAAAGGTTGGGCGCCTCGCTCAACGCCGAGAGCAGCGATTCGAAATCCGATTCATCCACGCCGGATTTCTGTTCTTCTCCCCCCACATTCACCTGAAGCAGGATGTTAACAGGCCCAGGCCGCTTTTCGGCTTCCTGCTGAAGAGCTGCGACCAGCCGGGGATTGTCGACCCCGTGGATCAGGTGGACAAGCGGGATGATCTTCTTGACCTTGTTGGTCTGCAAGTGACCGATGAAGTGCCATTCGAGCGGCAGATCGGCCAGAGCGGGAATCTTCTGTTCGGCTTCCTGAACCCGGTTTTCTCCAAATCGGGTTTGCCCCGCCCTGAAAGCCTCGCGAACCGCTTCTTCCGGGAAGCGTTTGCTGACGGCGATCAGTAGTATCTCATCAACGGAGCGGCCCGCGCGATCGGCGGCCGATTGCATCTTTTTACGGATGAGTTCAAGATTTTGAGCGATGAGCGGCATGATTGAGTGGTTTGACTCCAATAGATTAAAACGCTGAATATAACAGTAATCCAACTCCCTCTATTTTATACGCTACCCAAGTCAATTTATTACCACGATACGAAGATTTCTTCCATTTTAGACAAAAACAAAAGGGGGGACGCTTTTCAGCGTCCCCCCGATTCATCGATTTGACAGCCGCCGTCAGTTGCGGGGCGGTTTGACCAGTTCGAGGTCGATCACGATGTCATCCGGGAAGAAGTAGACCGTGTTGACCGGGAACGGATACGACGGGCCGAAGCCAGGAATGTTGTCGTAAACCGCTTTGTCAGCACTGACCGGAGCCGGCGCGTAGCTGGTGGAGTCGCCGCCCGGGAAGGCGCCGCCGAAGCCATCCAGCATGAACGAACCAACGCGGTTCTTGCCGCTGTTGACCACAGTGGTCTTGCCGTCGGGACCAACGCCGTACAGCGAACCCTTATCGACCTGAGTTTCGATATCGCGGGCGATGTCGAAGCCAAAGCCGGCCGGGAGGTTGTTGAACGGCCCGAATTTCTTCAGGAACGCGTCCGGCAGCGTCTGACCGGTGAACGGCACGTAATGGATGATGCCATCGCCGGTGAGGATCGCGGCGCCGACCCACTTGGTACCCGCTTCGTTCGGCATGAATTCGATGTCATGGAACGGATAGGGATTGCCGCCCGGAGCGACGAACGGAGCATCGCCCGTGGTCAGGTCAGGAGCCGTACCCACCTTGCGGATCACGCCATTGGAGAGCAGCACGTAAGCGCCCGTGCCAATCTTGTTAGCGACCATCGCGTACTGGGTATTGGGCGGAGTGGTATCGTCGCCAAGGAAGATATCTTCGCCGCGCCAGATCTTGAGTCCGACCGCTTCAACGCCCGCGGGCAGGTTGAGGTCGGTTTCAAGCGCCGGGTTGGCGTCGCCTTCGGCGTAGATCTTGCCGCTGCGGCCAAGCACGTAGAAGCCGTTGTTCCCCGCCGGTTCGATGTCGATGAGGTCTCCCTCATAGGTGTTCGTGTCGGGGTAATAGTAGATCGGAATAATATCGGACTCGAAGGTACCGAAGGACGGAATCACGGAGCCGTCAGGCGCATCGCCATAGACGCCGTTGCCGTTGATGTCGATACCGCCGCCGTGAGCGTTGCCCACCGCGCCGAGGCGCGCGTTAACGGGCGGGAACGGTCCAATGGTGCCGCCGAGGAGGAAGTAGGCGCCTTCACGCTTGAGACCGTTGTAGGTGCTCCACTCGCCGCTGAATTCCATGTCGGTCGCGACCGGGATGAACTGGAAGCCCTGGCTCTGGCCAAGCCAGATATAGAGAATCGGGCTCAACGCGGCCTGATCGGCGAAGCCGTCACGCACACGGGTGTTGAACAGGTTTCCAAACGGGTCGGAGAGGCCGATGTCGAAGACATGCTGAGCCGAACCGCCCAGATGGGCGCCACCAACTTTGTCATAGATGACCATACCCAGTTCCGGATCGACGCGGAACACGGTCGGAGTCGGGGTCGGGGTGTTGGTCGGAATAAAGATGATCGTCGGCGTTCTGCCAGGCGTCGCGGTTGGTCCCGTGACCGGCGTATTGGTCGGATTCACCGGGGTCGCGGTCGGCGTTTCCACACCCGTTTCAGGCGTGGCCGTCGGCGAAACCGGCGTATTAGTCGGCGGAACCGGAGTATTGGTTGCTGGAACCGGGGTCGCGGTCGGCGTTTCCACACCCGTTTCAGGCGTGGCCGTCGGCGGAACCGGCGTATTGGTCGGCGGAACCGGAGTCACGGTGGGCGTTTCCACACCGGTTTCAGGCGTCGCCGTCGGAGGAACAGGAGTATTGGTTGGCGGAACCGGGGTCACGGTCGGCGTTTCGGCCGGGGACTCAGGCGTCGCCGTCGGTGGAACCGGCGTGTTGGTCGGCGCCGGAGTCACGGTAGGAGGCACCGGCGTCGAAGTGGGAGTTTCAGCCGGCGTCTCGGAGACCGGGGTAGCGGTCGGAGTCTCCGCTGGCGTCTCTTGCGCCAGCGCGGGCAGGCTGAGAAATCCCGTCACACACATCGCCACAGTTAAAAGCACCCAACGATGGAAGTTATGGCTGTACATAAAAACATGCCTCCATTCATCTAGCGAACATTCCCCATTAAGTTACGTCAATTTAGGGTGTTCGTCTAGCTCTTTTTGCTAAAATGTAAAAAAAACCATTCTACGGAATCTGAATTGTAACAGACGGCGAATCGGGCCGGCTCTCTCCAGAGAGAGTTCCATCATCATTCACCACCGTCTTCGCATCAATAATTACAGGGTCTTCAAATGAAAGCGTCGTCGTCGATCCGCTGATTCCCCCGATGAACTGGAACTGGATTTCAGCAACGCGGGCGTCGCCGGTGAATCCAAAAGTTTCCTGCGGCGGATGCTGGCGGGGCAGCAGAACCACCGCGATATCATCAATGAGCCCTTTGGCGTTGCTCACTTCGGGATCTTCAAACACTTCAACGCTTTCCGGATAGGTTTCATAGTCGCCGAAGCCGGAAGCGTCAGGGTTGCTGGTCCAGAACAGATCGCCCTGATTGACTTTCGCCATCAGGGCGTTGATATCGTCGGAATCGATCACGCCCGAAGGAACGACGTCAAAATAGCGATATTCAGGATTGGTATCCGAGGAAACCGTAGCGTTGAAACGTTCAGCCAATGTGAGGACGTCGGCGATATTGGATCGGCCGTCGAAATTAACGTCACCGGTCTTTTCGCTGATCGAAAGTACTTTCAATACGGCTGGGTCGAAGCGAAGATCGACGGAGAGACCAGTCAGCGAAGCGGCGCCTTTCAGAACAAGCGTCGCTGAAAAAAGGCTGTTGGTAACGACGGCGTCGGTCTCAATCGTGGAAGAAACGCGCGTATCCGCGTCAGTTTGAGCGAAATCAAGCGCGAATTGAGCGGTCGTGTTCTGTTGAGCGAATGCGTTCGAGGTTAAGAGGGCCAACGCCGCGGTCAACATCAGACGCGGCAAGGCGGGGAAAGTCGGTTTCATTGACTCCATCCCTCCAGTGCAGGGGTAACTGATCCGATTGACGCTCCCGGTTGGTCATGGCGGGGCCGACGAGACTCGAACTCGCGACCTCCTGATCGACAGTCAGGCATTCTAACCAACTGAACTACGGCCCCGTTTACGGAACCATGACCAACCGGGAGCCTCGCATGGGCAAGACAGGAATCGAACCTGCGACCTCCTGCTTGTAAGGCAGGCGCTCTAACCAACTGAGCTACTCGCCCGCGTGGACGAATCATACTATATCGACGTACCGTCGATACTGTCAAGCCGAATTACGTAAAAGCCTAAAGAATTCGGCAGTTAGTATGGCTCATGGCGTGTTCCGCGTTTGAAGAACGCGGGCGCCCGCCTTATGTTACTCTCTTGGGAAGGAGCACCCTCTAAGGCGGCGTACATCACTGCTGTTTACGCGGAAATGAGTATATAGTTCCCTGAAGAGAATCCCAGCCCCGCATCGGGGTTTTTTTGCATTTTTTTGAGACGATGGGCTCACGATACACCCGGCGGTACAGACAATCGACCAGGGATCGTTTCCGAAGCATTTTAAGGGGCGAATCTCTGGAAGACAATTATTCACCGTGGTACAAAAAACGACGGAACTACCTGACTTTGTTTATTCTGATCGTTTTTTTCGCTGTAACCGCCGCGTTGAGCGCGATGTATAAAAATCATTTTTTCGACGGAGTATCGGAATCGAACGATTCAGAGATTCAACAGGAAGACGCGCAAGCAGCCAGCGCGACTCCCGTTAACGCGACTCCCGCGGAGTCGATGGATTATGACGAGGCGAAACGCCTGTTTGGCGGCGAACCTTAAATCGATATCGAATTTCATCGCGCCCGCACGTTGTTGTTTCGCATTTCTGTTTGATCGAACGTACAGCCACATTTGATGGATGAGTTATGCAACGAGTCTGGAAATCAAGAACTTATGACCGTGACGCGGTTGAGGAACTGAGCCGAGCGGCGGGTCTCTCCGTATTGACGGCCCGTTTGTTACACCAGCGGGGAATCCGTACGGCGGAGGAGGCGAACGCCTTTCTGCACCCGGAGCGGACTCCGATTCCCGATCCATTTCTGTTCAGCGAGATGGAAGCCGCTGTGGCGCGCATTCAACAGGCGGCGAAAAACAGTGAACGAGTGATCGTCCATGGAGATTACGACGTGGACGGAATCACTTCGACCGCGATCATGCTGGAGATTCTGTGGGAGCTGGGGATTGAGGCGGATTATTACCTGCCCAACCGTTTGACTGACAGTTACGGATTACAGGTGGAATCGGTACGCCGGTTCGCCGAGGAGGGGTATTCGCTCGTCATCACGGTGGATTGCGGAACAACCGCGGTCGACGCCGTGCGCGAAGCGAACTCGCTGGGAATCGACGTCATCATCACCGATCACCACGACCCCGGCGACGAGCGCCCTCCCGCGACGGCCGTGATCAATCCGATCCGGACGGAAGAAACGTATCCTGAAAAATGCTTGAGCGGAGCGGGCGTGGCGTGGAAGACGGCGTGCGCGTTACGCAAGGCGCTGATGGACGACGATGACGATGAAGCGCAACTTGAACTGGCCGCGCTGGGCATGGTTGCCGACGTGATGCCGCTGACCGGCGAGAACCGGCTGCTGCTGACGCGCGCGCTGCCCCGCTTTCGCCATTGCGACCGCCCCGGATTAAGCGCTTTGATCGACGTGTCAGGTCTGAAGGCGAACCAGATCACCGCGACGGATATCGGTTTCAGGCTGGGACCGCGCCTGAACGCAGCGGGACGAATGGAAGACCCCGCCCTCGCGCTGGAGCTGCTGCTGACCGAAGACGAAGACCGGGCGCGGGAACTCGCACAACAGCTGCAAGCGCTCAACCAGGAACGTCAAGCCAGCGAGCGGAAGCTCTTCAACGAAGCGTGCAGGGCGATAGAACGCGACGGGCTTTTGAACGAATCGGAACGCGTACTGGTGGTGTCGGGGCGTGACTGGCCGCGCGGCGTGATCGGGTTGACCGCGTCGAAGCTGTCAAAACGCTACGGTCGTTCGGCTTTTGTGTTGACCTTGGAGAACGGCGAAGCGCACGGCTCGGCGCGGGCGCTGGAGGGATGCAACCTGATCTCCCTGCTGGATTACGCGCGTGACAAGGCGATCTCGTGCGGAGGGCACGAAGCGGCGGCGGGCATGCGGGTCAGTGAAGACAACCTGGAGGCGTTTAAACACGCGCTGTACGAAGCGGCGGAACGGTTCTCGCTCGAAGCGGAAAAACCGCCGGTGTGGGTCGACGCGCCGCTTCCGCTTGAACGGATTGATGACGCGTTGATGAGCGAACTCGCCCGGTTGGAGCCATTTGGCCAGCAAAACGAAGCGCCCGTATTTTACGCGGCGGCGCGTATCAATGGCTATGGCGCGCGCATCGTGGGCAACGATCACTTGCAGGTTTCGCTCAGCCATCCACGAGGAAGTATTCAGGCGATCGGTTTCGGCCAGGGCGGCAAGTTGGAGTCGCTCGGCAACGGCGAAGTCGAAGCGCTGTTCCACTGCCGGTACGACGAGTATCAGGGGCGGCGCGACATCCGGCTGCATCTGGTGGATATCCGCAAAGCGCGGAACGGCGCCGCACCTGAGGTGACGGCCTCCCCCGCCCCGCCCGAGCGAAATGTTTCTTCCCAACCGGCGGAGGTCAATCAAGCCGCCGCGCCAGTCGTCAAGCCGGTTCCCGCAAGACCCGCCGGACCGATCGTTTCGAACCTCGATCGCGAGCGGTTGGGCGACGTATACCGGCTGTTGAAAAAATGCGCCGATGAAGATAACCGGATCCGGCGGCAGAACGCGTCGCTGCTCGCCAAAATGCAGAAGATCAGCGTTCAGGATTTCGATCTGGCGGTTACGATCTTCGCGGAACTCGATCTGCTCGCGCTGACTCCGGATGAAATGCTGCTGCACGATCCAAAGGAAAAGCGCGACCTCAATCAGTCGCCCACGTTCAACTCGATTCAATCGCCGGGAGCGCAACCATGACGATTTACATCCTGTTACCCGCCTATAACGAGGCCGCGAATATCCGGGGCTTGCTCGACGGAATCGAGCGGGAACACGCCGCCTGGAAAAAACGGCGCGGCGACAGCCCGACGCCTGACTACAGGCCGGTGGTCATCGACGATGGATCGAGTGACGGCACCGCCGATGAAATCCGCGCCGCTCACGCGCAAGACTCGATCACCCTGGTTCAGCACGAGCACAACCGGGGGCTGGCCGCCGCGCTCAACACGGGGCTGTATACGATTCTCGATCAGGCGCGGGATGAAGACATCGTGGTTACGCTCGACGCGGACGGAACGCATCCGCCCGTGACGATTTTTCACCTGGTCAACCGGATCGCGGATGGATTCGATATCGTGGTGGCTTCACGGTATGCGCCGGGCGGCGTGGAACGCGGCGTCAGCCTGATCCGTCGGATTCTGAGCCGGGGCGCGAAAGTTGCGTATCATCTGTTTCTGCCTCATATTCCCCTGCGGGATTTTTCATGCGGTTTCCGCGCGATGAAGGCGAAGTTGTTGCGTAAAACGCTCAATCAGTGGGGCGACCGTTTATTTGAAACGCCCGGCTTCACCTGCACGGGCGAGTTGATGTTGAAGGCGGCCGCGCATACCCGGCGCGAGGCGATTACGGAGATTCCCTTCGAGTTGCAATACGATCTGAAAGGCGGGGAGAGCAAAATGCCCGCGATGAAGACTATTTTGGGAACATTGACGCTGATCTGGCGCGCTCGAAGTTGGGGGCGCCCCGAATAATTTCACTCCGGTTTGATTTCTAAAACTCTCGCACGGCACAACCGTTTCTCGCTTTCAACTTTTTCCTCCGGTTTACGACTTTACAAAGCCTCGAAATCAACGTATCAAAGTACAAAAATATATTCGAGGATAATTGATGGCCACGATTGTGAGACATACGCCCAGCGGGCGCCGGTTCGTGCTGGTCGGCTGCGGCTACAGTTCGGTTTCTCCAGGACGCAACGGCTCGGCGGTGAATAAACCGCAAGGCCCGATTGATGAAGGTGAATTCGGCCTGGCGGCGGTGTGCGATGAAGACGGAAAAGTCTACTGGTGTGAGACGCGGGAGCTGGAAGTGGAAAACGTAGACGGCCATACGCCGTCCGAATGGCTGAAAAAATGAAAACAGGCCGCAAGAAGCGGCCTGTTGTTGTTTCATATAAAAAGCAGGAGTTGATTTATTCCACCATACCGCCAGGGCCGAATACGGCGATATCGCCGATGCTGATCAAACCGTTGGTCGCATCGTAGCGCAGGGTGCAGTCGTCGCCATTGGTCCCGCACAGGCCTTGCGTGTTGTTATTGGGGCCGAACGATTTGACGTACCAGATCGTGGGGCAACTCTGACTGCTCGCCAGGCTCATGGCCTGACTGCGCGGGGCGAACGGTGCGAAATACGCCCAGTAGTCAGCGCATTCGGCGGATCCACGACGCCCGGATTTACTGATGGAATCTCGAATATAGCGCCACCAGGTCCATTGCGCCTCGGCCTGCGGCTGACCGCTGTTATTGAGCCAACTGGCCGGGAAGGAATCACGCGGAATCGAGGAGAGGTACGCGATCGGGGTGGTGATCATCCAGATGCGATGGCTGGGCGGATAGTCATTGCGGTCGAGGAAATACTGCTCCATGCCCATGCTGATGGCTTTGAGGTCAGACTTGCAGCGAGCCACCTTGGCCCGAAGCTGGGCGTTGAGAAAGTTGGGCACGGCGATGGCGGCGAGGATTCCGATAATAGCGACGACGATCAACAATTCGATTAGGGTAAAGCCCTGTTTTTTCACCATTTCTCTCCGATACAAATAAAGAATTACCATGATGGCATTGCCTAGTTTACAATACCGGATTCCCCGAGAAACCGCAACCGGATTTTCAATCGAAAATCAATAATCCGTTATTGCGATTGCTGCCAGGCGTTGGGGTTGATGTTTCCGCCGACGCGGACGATGTCACCCATGCTGTTGAGACCATTGGAGGGGGCGTAAATGCCATCCCAGTTTTTTCCGCGAGGGATTCCACACCATTCACCGTAGCTTTCACGGCGGTCGGGGCCGTAAGAAATCACCACGTACCCGGCTTTGACATGCCCGACTACCTTGCCCCAGCCATGCTGATAACAGAAATAGCGATAGGTGGCGACGTCGTAGCCGCCCGATGGAAACGATACGCTTTTATCGGGTCCATCGTAGAACGGATCGGTCAGATTGACGTCGGACAGGTAGGCAATGGGCGTGGTGAGGTATTTCATCGAACGGATAAAGCCCGAATCGACCACCGAACCGCCCACGTCGATCCAGTCAGGCGGATAAGAATTGCGATCGAGATTATAGGTATCGATTCCAACCGAGAGCGCGCGGAGGTCGCTCTCGACGCGGGCGACCTTGGCGCGGACCTGGGCGTTGAGAAAGTTGGGGACGGCGATGGCGGCGAGAATCCCGATGATGGCCACCACGATCAGCAATTCAATCAGCGTAAAACCTTTTCGCACGTTTATTCTCCCTAAATAAATCGATAATCATCTTAAAAATCCTCTCCATTTTAAATTAGAAGACGTAATAAAAAAAGTATGTTTTTGATAAGGCGTTTTTTAATCAAGGGCGTTTTCGCATCGATTCTTCATACTGGATCATTCAGCGGATCGAAACCCAGAAAAAGGGAGCAACTCATGAGATATCTGATTGTGGCATGTTGCGTATTGATTTCCGCCCAGTGCGTATGGCCTGAAGCGCCCGCGTTCCAAGTCAATGACGATGGCGTACTTATTGAGGGGGTGGATGGAAAGAATCCGGTCATTTATGACAACGACTGGTGGATGGACGTATTTGATTCCTATTACGCGTGGGCATTGAACTCACGTGGAGAAATCGATCTGAGGGGAAACGTTGTATCGCGCGACATGTGGGATCACCCCAACTACACCTACACACTAAAACAGAGTCAGGATGAAGCGGAGAAGGCTATCAGGCTGGCAAGGGAAAGCGGTTTGAAGAAGGTTCCCGATCCGACCCCTGGCGCGGGCGAGGCGCTGATCCGTCCGGAGAGCGGGAAGATCGAAGATACCCAGGCGGTTTCATCCGAGGGAAGCCGGTTGATCGTGCGCGAAGCGCGCGCGGCGTCGAAGAAGCGTCCATTGCTCATTATGGCAGGCGGACCGCTGACAACGGTCGCCAACGCGTTGCTGGAAGCGCCCGACATCGCCGATCGAATCATTGTGTTCAGTTTGTCAACGCACAATTTCGGCTATAACGGCAAAGACTCATGGAGTCCATACATCGTGGCGAAGAAGACCCGTATGGTTGAATGGGGCGCGGGCGAATTCTGGGATAAAGACAGCGTGTTTCGCGCAGAGCATTTTGACGGCTTGCCCAAGAATCCACTGACGAATGAGCTAAAGAGGTTTATCCGTACCGACCTGGGGCGTGCCAACCAACTCGGCGACGGCGCGGCGTTGGTCTGGATGATGAATCACGCCTGCTGGCGAGGCGCGGAAGAGCGTGGAGCCGTTTATAACGGGAAAGCGGTCGAGTACCGCGCGGAAGCGGGACGAGATGTGTTAAACATCCCCAAAAATAAAACCGATTTGAAAGCATCCCGGGAGGAATACATGCGTGTTATGAGCGATCCGGCGACGTACCGGTGATTGAATCGTACCGGACTAAAAAACACAAACGGGGCGCCGAATGCTGGCGCCCCGTTTTTCTTCAGTATGGAGATATGAATTATTGAATACGGCCGCCGGGCCCGAAGACGGCGATGTCGCCGATGCTGATCAAGCCGTTGGTCGCGTCATAGCGGAAGGTGCAGTCGTCGCCGTTGGTTCCACACAGCGAGTTCGTGTTAACGTTAGGGCCGAACGATTTGACAAGCCATGCCGTCGTGCAGGGATGAGAGCTGGCGAGGCTCATCGCCTGCGAGCGCAACGCGAATGGCGGGAAATATGCGTAGTAGTCGGCGCAATGAGCTTGACGCAGTCCCGACATACCTCCGCGCGCGGGATCGTCAACACCGAGAACGTAGCGATACCAGGTCACTGACGCGCCGGCTTCGCCCTGTCCGCCGCCGCTTTTGAGATCATACGACGGAGGGAAGACATCCTGCGGGACGGACGACATGTACGAGATGGGCGAAGTAAGCGCCGAGAGTTTAAACGCCGGCGGATACATATTGTTATCCATCTGGTACATTTCCATTGAAGTCGCGATCGCTTTGAAGTCGGACTGTACGTGCGCGACCTTGGCCCGCATCTGGGCGTTCAGGAAGTTGGGGACCGCGATGGCGGCAAGGATGCCGATAATCGCGACGACGATGAGGAGTTCAATCAGGGTAAAAGCAGACAAACGGGTTCGCATTGAAAAAGACCTCCCTATGCGATTCAGACAGTATTAGATAATGAAACAATCAATCGAAAAAAATTTAACAGTTATGTATAAGACGACTCATATTATTAGAATCCATTAAAAAGATCAATTGGAGAGAGATGGTATCGCTTCATCGCTCAACCAGATTTCATTCCAGCGTAAATGAAATCGCCTCCAACTCAGCGGATGTTAACACCCGGTTTAATACGGCTACGCCATCCAGTATGAGTTGAGAACCGTGATCGATGTTTTCCGCGCCGAGGCCTAACGCCCTGCCAAAAGTGAACGGCGCGCCTTCGCGAATCGGGGAGTGAATCTCCGTCCCAACCGGGCTCCAGTCTTCACCGTCTTTATGAAAGAGAGAAGTAACAATTTCATCTCCCGGCATGACGTCCAGCGAGGCGGGAAGGTCGACGCTTCGCTCCCGGGACGATTCGATCACGATGGGATCTCCAAGCAGGCTGGATCGATCCCGCTGGATATCCAGCCTGACGCGATAGAGTGCGTTATCCGGCGCAGCGGGAGAGCGTTCCTGTCCATACGTAACGCGCGCGGCGTCGAGATCGACACGAAGCCAATGCTCGTACACGCCGGATTGAAAGTCATATCCATTGTATTTGATAAGAAACGCGCGAGGCGAATACAGCGGCCACTTGAATGAATACGGGTTGCTCGAGACCGGATCATCGTAGTGGTAGACGTCCTGCTCAACCGGATCGGTGATGGATGAAGGCGCCGCCACACCATTGAGATACACAAACGCCCGGTCCGATCCGGGTTCAAACGTCAACGCGGCCGACACCCACTGGTTATCATGAAAATCACGGCCATCAATTGCGCGCAGGCGGGCGTATTGCGAGCCGTTCGCATTCGATTGCGGAAAACTGGCGGCTCCTGTCGCGGAAAGATGGCCGATCACGCCTCCCGAACCGAACAGCCCGCCAAACAAGGCGAACTGACGGCGGCCGCGGTATTTGTCCCATCCGCCTTCGTCCCAGATTCCCGCGATCATGTGACGCTTGCCGGTGAATTTCAGCCAGGTGATCAGGGTGAAGGGCGATTCGCCATGCACATTGAGCGGCGTCCGCTCGAATGACTCGCGAGGAACTTCGGCGTAAATGTAGCCCTGATTGAAACAGACTCCGGCGCCGAACGGGCCGGTGGAGTCGAAGTTCAGAGCGGACGTATCATCACGATACGGCCAGTTTAACGGCGTGTAGCGTTTGGGGTCGCCGATGCGGCGCAGATAAACCGGAAAGGCGCGATCCGTCACCTCGTCGTCATGAAACGAGGTCCAGAGTCCGTTCTCGGAATGGGAGAAATCCCAGAAGGCGATCAGGCCTTTCATTGAGGCGACGCGGCTGATTCGGGTTTGAGCATCGGGTTGGGAAGCAGCCGGCTGAAAGATCAGGAGCAGGATGGCAAGAACAGTGACGAGAGATCGTATGAACTTACTCAAGCAGAAAATTCGCCTTATGCCCTCACAACCATAAGAACACGCCGAATCAAAAATCATGATATCAATTGACTTCCAATCAATCGCTCTTGGGTAAAACTTTTCCCGCTCAGGAGACGCTCCGCTCATTGTCTCATCCGCATGCAAAAGTTTCACCCGGCGAGCGATTATCATTTTTTTTAAAGTAAACGCCGGGCCCATCAAACAGTCAGATAAGCCCGGCTTTATGCGTATCAAACTCTTAAGCGCGGTTCGGCGCGAATCATCCGGTAAAGTACAGATAGGCGCAGAGGATGGCGACGAGAACAAGAACCGAAGCAGCGACGTCACGCCAGTCCCAACTCGAACGCGACTCACGGCGGTGCTCATCTGTGATCGTACCGTAGGTGAGACCGCTGATCTTAACTCCATCCGGTTCGGAAGTCATCCAACTGACGCCGATCATCACCGCGACGCAGACGAGAAAGATCAGCAGGCTGTAATACTGGAAATAAATGTTGTTGACGATCCACAAAAACGAGCCTTCGGTATACCCGTTTTCATACCCGGCGAGCCCCAGCGTCACCGGCGTGTCGATCGCGAGGCGGAACACGCCGAGGATGAAGCCGACGATGAGCGTGGTCACGCACCCCGCCGCGTTGACGCGCTTCATGAATACGCCAAGGAAAAAGACGACGAAGATGGGCGGAGCCAGATAGCCCTGAACGCCCTGCAGGTATTGATAAAGCCCGCGCGCACCCTGGATCACCGGCACCCACATCAGACCGATCACCACCATCGCGGCCGTCGCCATGTGGCCAACCCAGACCAGCTGCTGCTGAGTGGCGTTCGGCTTGAACTTGGTATAGAGGTCCATGGTGAACAGAGTCGAGGAGGCGTTGAAGACGCCGGAGAGCGAGCTCATCAGCGCGGCGAGCAGGCCCGCGACGACGATGCCGCGGATTCCGGCGGGGAGGACGTCGCGAATCAGCAGGGGGAACGCCGCCTGGCTCATCTCGGGATCGATCTGGCCATCTTTGAAAATCGCCTGCGCCAACGCGGGCGACTGGCCGGTTTTGGCGAGCGCGAAGCAGATCATGCCCGGAATGATGAAAATGAAGACGGGAAGCAGCTTGAGAAACGCGGCGAAGATGCTGCCGCGGCGGGCTTCACGCTCATTGGGAGCGCCGAGCGCGCGCTGGACGATGTACTGATCGGTACACCAGTACCAGAGGCCGATAATGGGCGCGCAGAACAGCATGCCAAGCCAGGGATAGTTGCCGTTGAAGTACCAGGCGATGCGATCGGGTTCGCGGACCGGCGACCAGGTCCCCTCCATCCCGGCGGGGACGAGCGGCTTCCACAGATTGAACATATTGGATCCGCAGGTTTCGTACAGAACGTCCCATCCGCCCAGCGCCTTGAGCCCAAACCAGGTTACGCAGACCGAGCCCAGCACGAGGATGATGGTCTGGAGCGCTTCGGTATACGCAACCGCGCGCAAGCCGCCGAGAATGGTGTACAACCCCGTCAATACGATGACGAGAATGGAGCCGATCCAGAAACTGTCGAGCGTCATAAACCCGATATTGAGGTTGATCTCGGGCAGCAAGGTTCGGAACACGACGCCGCCCGCGAAGATGCCGACCGCGATCTTGGTCAGAACATAGGCGACCAGCGAGATGATGGAAAGAATCCAGCGGGAAGTTTCGTCGTAGCGCTTTTCAAGAAACTCGGGCATGGTGAACACCCGCGAACGCGCGTAAAACGGAACGAACACCCACGCCAGTACCAGCAGGCACCAGGCATGAAGCTCGTAATGGGCCATCGCGACGCCGTCTGTGCATCCCGAACCGGCGAGACCGACGAGGTGTTCGGAGCCGATGTTGGAGGCGAAGATCGACGCGCCCACGATAAACCAGCCAAGGTCGCGCCCCGCGAGAAAGTAATCATCCGTGGTGGATTTGCTTTTCAGAATCACCCACCAGGCCAGGCCAAACAGCACAAGGAAATAACCGCCAATCGTCACCCAGTCAAGAAATACCATGATTCCGCCCCTTTTTTATTTTGCCGCCAAATTAACGTTCGGATTCATCGTTGCGAAAATCACGTTTCGCCTGTAATTTCCGCCGGTTGGACCAGAACTCTGGACGAACGTAATTCTGACGATCGCTTTATGCACCCAGAATTTTCTTGTTCTCTTATTCAAAGCAAAACATGCAAAATTGGATCATATTCCCGTTGAAAAGTGAAGCATCGATCTCGCTTCACCCGCTCAGGTCTGAACACGGCGCACCGGCGTCCAATGAGCGCCCTCGCCTCCCCCGCCCTGAAAGAGAACGGCTTCGCAATCATGCGCCGCCGCGTATTCCCGGGCGATGCGGTTCACCGCGCGGCGGCCGCGAGCGCCTTCGCACAGAAAGCACACGGCGCCGCCCGATCCACCGCCGGTGATCTTGGCGCCATAGACGCCCTGTTCGGGTCCGGCGTCGAGCCCGCGCTTCACCAGTTCGTCGGTGGCGGGGCTGCCGAGACCGCAGGCGTTATAGCCCTCATGCGCCTGAAACATCAGTTCACCCATCTGTTGAAGGCATTCGGCGCGCACGGTTTTGGCGGTTTTCGGGGCGTTAAGCAACTGGAGAAGCATCTCGAACTGCTGAACGCGGTGCTGTTCGAAAACCGGATGCGCGGCGCAGGCGCGCGGCGCATAGGTCCGCGAAGATTTCGGCTCGGTGATGGGGTCGATGGTCTCGCCGAAGCGGCGCGTGAACTCGGCGCCGCGAATGCGTTCGGGGACGAGACCGGCGAAATCGCGCAGCCATCGCGATGGAGCGACGCCGGTGAGATAGCCGCCGAACGGGAGGCCGTCGCGCTCTCCGGCGCGGCGGGCCGTCTGAACGGCGCGGCGCGAGGCGCCCAGCTCGCGGGCGATGACGGTATACGCCATGAACGCGGCGGCGCGGACCTCGCCATACGACGCGCCGCCCACGGAATGACGCACCCCGCTATCGACGCCGATGAAATGAACGCCGCGAGGAATCGCCAGGGGCGCTCCAACCCGGTCGGGCCGGCATAGGATGGGCAGGAGTTTACCTTCCCTGCCAAAACAGGTGGCGAGCTGATCCATCAGGCCGCAGGGCGCGCCCACGATGCGGTTTTCAACCCGCTGCGCGAGGATTGGCGTCTGGTTGCCGGGCAGGCGAAGCCCGAGCGCCTCGCACAACGCGGTCATGACGGCGACCTCCAGCGCGGCGGAGGAAGATACGCCCTTGCCAATGGGCACCTCGGCGTCGATCCAGAAATCGGCTCCACTCAACTTCACGCCGGTTTCGATCATGAGGCAGACGGCGCAACCGAAGATGTACGCCGCCCAGGCGGTATGTGGATCGGAGTTGAGCGCCTTATGAGCATGCGCCCAGGGGTCGCCTTTGCGCGGCGGCGCGATCGCGGCGACGGGCGTTTCGACCTCGGCGGCGTGACCCGCGCGGCTTGCGGCGGCGCTGTGGACTCGCAGGATTCCATCTTCACGCAACGCCAGATCGACGGAGGTCCGCTGAGCGATGGTCGTCTGAAGGACGTAGCCGCCCGAGTAATCGGCGATGCCGCCCATCACATCGAGACGGCCCGGCGCCGAGGCCTGATATACGGCGCGGCCTGGGCCGAAGAATTTTCGTTTCTGGGAAGAAAGGCTCATGCGCTTACTCCGGATGCGAACCAAGGACGACCTGGCGCATTTCAAGGGCTTTGTCTTCAGGCATGGTGTCGGCCATGAAGTTTCCACCGCCGATCTCAGGCCCGGCGGGGAACTTCTGCAGACCGGGACGCCTCAAGGGCGGCTGCAACATCAGATGAAGGTGGTAATCGGAATAATCTCCGCCGTCGACCGGCGCCTGAAGAATCGACATTACGTATGGAAACGGTTGGTTGTAGAGGCCGTCATAGCGGCGGATGACTTCCTGAAACGCCTGAGCGAGGCCGAACAGTTCGTCGTCCTCCATCGTCGCGAGCGTGGCGTGACGCCGCCTGGGGAAGATGAGCGTCTCATACGCATAGCGCGCGAAAAACGGAATGAACGCGCAGGCGGTTTCATTCTGAGCGACGATGCGTTCTCCACTTCGCAGCTCGGTTTCGAGAATTCCCTCAAAGAGATTGCGATTGTGGTCCGAACGAAAATCGCGCGCGGCGGCGAGTTCGGTTTCAACCAGAGAGAAGACGAAGTTGGTCGCGTAAATCTGGCAATGAGGGTGAGGATTGGAGACGCCGACGATTTCGCCGCGATTTTCAAAAATCAGCACGAAGCGGATGGATGGATTCTTGTGAAACTCGATCATCTGTTCGCGCCACGCGGCGAACAGCGCCGTCACCGAACTCGTGGACAGCCCCCCGAGATGGACGTTATGACGCGGATCGTAACAGACCACGCGTGCGATTCCATCAGCGCGGCCGCGCTTGTACAACGCGGGGTCCGCGCCGGGCGGCACGGCCTCGACATGAGGAGCCTCAGGCCCGACGACGGGGAAATCGTTATCGAAAATGTATACGCCTTCATAGGCGGGGTTGGTCTCGCCGCGAGCGCGGGCGTTGCCGGGGCAAAGGTAGCATTTGGGGTCGTAGGCCGGGCTGGACTCGGGCGCCGCCGCCGCCGCGCCGCTCCAGGGGCGCGTGTTGCGATGGGCGGAATACACCACCCACTCGCGGCGGAGCGGATGCCAGCGCTGTTCCCATTGGCCTTGAAAGGCTTCACTCATTGATCTCAACTCTCCTGAGGGCGCGATACGCTTCGCCCGTCGCGCACAACGCCGCATGCGATACAATGGCGGGCGTCAACGGGCGGCGAACGCCGTGGGCCGATCTGAATCCGGAGGGTGGTGGAACCAATGAATTTCAACAAAGCAGAACACAATCACAACAAGATACAATCTCTCTTATTCCGCACCGGCGTCAAGGTGCGCGAGCGATTGTTGCGTTCGCTGCGCGAGCAGTCGCAAGACGAACGAGCCGCCGTGGCCGCCGAGACGCGCGAAGACACCATCTTTCAGATCGACCGCGACGTGGAAGACGTGATTCTGCCCGTGCTGGAAGACGGCGCGGCGGAGGCGGGCGGGCTGGTATTGATCGCGGAAGGGATCGGCGAAGACGAACCGCTGGTCTTCCCCGCCGGAACGCGCGCGGAAGACGCAGCCTACCGCGTCATCATGGACCCCATCGACGGCACGCGCGGCATCATGTACGACAAGCGCTCGGCGTTTTATCTGGCGGGGGCGGCGCCGAATCACGCGGGCGCAGGGCGCCTGCGCGACATCGAGGCGGCTGTCATGGTCGAGCTGCCCACCTCGCGGCATTTTCTCAGCGACGTGTTTATGGCGATTCGCGGTCAAGGCGCCAGGCGCGTGACGCATAACATCCTCACCGGCGAAGTAAAAGACGCCGCCATCACGCCTTCCGCGTCGAAAACCATCTATGGCGGTTATGGGCAGATCAGCCGGTTCTTTCCACCCGGCAAGGACGTACTCGCACGGATCGAGGAAGACGTGACGCGGGCGCTGTTCCCCTACCCGCCACAGGGCAAGGCGATTCTTTTTAACGATCAGTACATTTCAACCGGAGGGCAGATGTATGAGATGCTGGCCGGGCACGACCGCTTCGTGGCCGACCTGCGCGCCGCCCTGTTCAGCAGCTGGAAGGGTGAGAACGAATGGCGCGGGCTGACCTGTCACCCCTACGACGTGTGCGCGTACCTGATCTGCGAGGAAGCCGGGATCCCCGTCACCGGCGCGAACGGCGAACCGCTGGATGCGCCGATGAACGTGAACGGCGACGTGGACTGGATCGCCTACGCCAACACCGCGATCCGCGCCGAAGTGGAACCGGTGTTGATGGAGGTATTACGAAAACACGGGCTGATTGGGTAAGGGGCGGGGCGGAAAAAAGGGGGAAGGCTAAATTTCCATTACTCTATAAATAACCGCATATTCATCCTCATACGCCCTTATCAGGAGAGAATCCTTATCTGCTACGCGTATAAAATCCTCAAATCCATAATAATCTTTAGCCCTTTTCGAAACGATATTAGATGAAAGAGCAGATGGTGATCTGGGAAAAATTCCTTATATTTGGTATAGAACATCCAGGGGAATGTCAAATTTCTCAAATCCATTTCAGCGGAATACCGCGCATGAAAAAAACCGTCCACACCAATGAAAGTACCATGACATACAAAAAAAAGCATTAATCCAAATAAACAAATCACCATACAATAATCCAACAACCGATTTGTGATCATGCTATTCTTCCTGTATCACTTTCACCTTATACAAGTACAGCATCCCTATGTAAACGCCCCCTCACCGATTGGCGAGGGGGCGTCATTCATTCGAGTGAAATGGAGGCGTTACTCAATTATGTTTGCCAGGCACGGGAACTTTCGGCCGTGGAAGCGAAGCCAGAAGTGGACCCCGGAAGCTGGACAGTGGCCTAAGTGAATCTCCTGGGATACAGTAGGCTCAAACTGGAGCCGAGAAGGAGATGGAATCATGCGGCGTAAACGGCGGAATCATGCACCGGGTTTCAAGGCGAAAGTCGCAT
>WGLV01000002.1 GCA_016125385.1 bacterium | reverse complement strand
GCGACTTTCGCCTTGAAACCCGGTGCATGATTCCGCCGTTTACGCCGCATGATTCCATCTCCTTCTCGGCTCCAGTTTGAGCCTACTGTATCCCAGGAGATTCACTTAGGCCACTGTCCAGCTTCCGGGGTCCACTTCTAAACCGTGTATTCGGGTGGTTCGATTTTTCATCAGGCCACGTATATACAGCAAAACGGCCTCCGAGGCGATAAGCCCCGGAGGCCGTTTGATTGTTCTGGATTCGACGGATCAGAAATCGTACTGCATGCGCATTTCAATGATGTCCGCATCCTGATCGCCTGTCGAAACATCATCGCTTTCAGAATGAACGTAATTCCACATCATGCGCATGTTGGGATTCAGATACCAGTTTAAACCAAGCGTGTAATCATTGATCTTGCCGCCCAAGGCGCCCGCGGCCGCAACATCGGTAAGGTCAAAATATCCGTAGCGGGCGGCTATTTCCCACGCACCCCATCCGCCCTCACCTGGATTGAAATTGTTATTTGGTTTTACTCGCGAGAAGACGCCTTCTTTATACGCGCGATGTTCACCGGTGAGGAAATATGAAGCCATCACGTAATACCCATCCACTGCATCCGAGCCGCCCAGCGTGGAATCGATATCCGCGCGCTGATATTCGGCCTGAATCGAGGCGGGTCCGTAAACCAGCGCCATTTCCGCGCCGAGCAAATCCATTGCGTCGGCATCGAAAGAACCGGTATCGATCATGTAGTCGCCACGGCTGAAGCTGCCGCGCGAACGAATGCGAAGCGGATCGTCGCTCCATTCGCGATGGCCTCCAGCCAAGCCGAGATGAAGCAGTTTCGCTCCGTTGTCTTCATACCACGGCAGACCGGTTACACGCGCCATGACGTCCCAATCGCCGTTTTCAGCGTCGTCTTCTTCACCATCGCCAAAGGCGTTGGAATTCTTAAACGCGCCAACCGCCCAGGTCACGCGGCCATCCAGAATTTCGTTATAAAACATCAGTCCCGTCTCGCGAACCGGAGCCAGCATATCGATGGGCGAACGTTCCATGAGTGTAATGTAATTACTGGAGGTCAGTTCTTCTAAACTGAACGGTTCCTTGAATTGTCCCAGACGGAGGTTCATGAAATCAAAACCGGTATACCCCACGTACACATCTTTGAATCGCGCCGTCCCCGCTCCTGAAAGATCGTACTGAATGCGAAATTCATAATCGTTATACACTTCTCCGCTGAAATTGAGCCACAAGCGGCGGAACCGAGTTCCGTCAGGAAAGTCTCCGTCATCAATGCTTCCCGCGTACCAGTCATTATGGATGCGTCCGCCCAATTTGAACTTAAACGCTCCATCCTCCGTTCCGAAATTCAGCCCGTTGTTCCAGCTCCAGTCGATCTCGTTGGCTTTTTTTTCCGGCGCGGGAGCGATTGCCGACGATGCAGGTTGCTCTGACTTCTGATTCTCCACCTGTTCTTTCAGCGACTGATAGGCGGCTTCACTCTGATTGGCTCGCTGCTCCAGTTCATCAACGCGCTGCAACAGCGTATGAACCATATTTTCAAGCTGTTTTTCCCGCTCTGAGGGTTGTTGAGCGAAAACCGTTGTTTGAGCCAGCATCATCAGCCCGATTCCCATGCACACACTGATTCCCCGAAAACCAGATGTTTTCATCGTTCATTCCTTTTCAAATTAAAATGTCGAGAGGCAAATTTCTTTGAATTTCACTCCCGCAACACGCAATCACCAATACATGAACCCAAGACGGCCCACAACAGAGCAATAGATATACCAATAAACCATATTTAGATTCAATACAAACAATACGCATAAAAATTAATACCCTCAAAGAATCAAGATCATAAGTTATGTAAAATAAATTAAATAAATCACTGAATGCACGCCTGTTCACGGATATTTTACAGGATTGAATTCGATAATTTCATGTCGAATGTATGACTATTTGGATACATTGTTGTAACCGAATCAGTTAAAACAACGGTGAGCGAATATCAATACAACATATCATAGTAAATTGATAGACAATATCATGCAACAAAGGGGAACGCAACAAACAAATCCCCCGGCAAATTTTCCGGGGGATTTGTTTGAGCGAGGATTCGATTTACAGAGCGGTGACGTTTAGTTTGAAGCGCTGACCGTCCAGGTTTCACCCGCGTGGAGCAGGCTCTTGAGGTCGCCTCCAGGACGCGCTTCACGCGCCTTGCGGACCTGTTCGCGGACATCGTCGTCATAAATGGGCCGCTGAACCTGGCGGAAAATGCCCACCGGCTCGGGGAACTCCGGATGATGCATATTGGCGAGCATATACGCCAGCGCCGGGTCTTTGCGCTGGGAATTGTGAACGAGCAGATCGCTCTCGCTGACGCCATTTTCGCCAATGGTAACCACTTCCAGTTCCAGATTGGAATTCACCCGCAACCCCTTATCGTTGTTGGAGCCGAAGCGAAGCGGTTGGCCGTGTTCGAGTTCAATCAGATTATCGCTTTTGATCTTGCGATCGGTCGCCCATTCCCATGCGCCGTCGTTAAAAATGTTGCAATTCTGGTAAATCTCAACGAACGAGGTTCCCTGATGACGCGCGGCCGCCTCCAGCGTTTCGGCGAGATGTTTGGTATGAACGTCAACCGAGCGCGCCACGAAACCCGCTTCGGAGCCAAGCGCGACCAGAAGCGGATGCAGCGGGTTATCGACGGAGCCAAACGGCGTCGACTTTGTCTTTTTGCCGCATTCCGACGTGGGGGAATACTGCCCCTTGGTTAAACCGTATATGCGGTTGTTGAAAAGCAGGATAGTGATGTTCACGTTGCGGCGAATCGCGTGAATGAGGTGATTTCCACCGATGCTGAGCGCATCGCCATCGCCAGTAATGACGAAGACGTGCAAATCGGGACGCACCGTCTTCAAGCCGGTGGCAAACGCGGGCGCACGGCCGTGGATGGAGTGCATACCGTAAGTGTCCATGTAATACGGGAAACGGCTCGAGCAGCCGATGCCAGAGATGAAAACCACGTTTTCTTTCGGCAGCTGCATGTTGGCCAGCGCCTTTTTCATCTGAGCGAGAATGGAATAATCGCCGCAGCCAGGGCACCAGCGGACGTCCTGACTTGAGCCGTAATCTTTCACAGTGAGTTTTGAATCCTGGGGCGCGAGCGCCATAATCAATCCTCCAACGCTTTGTCAATCGCTTCGAGTACTTCAGCAACCTGGAATGGACGTCCCTGAACTTTGTTTAACCCTTTCGCATCGATCAGGTATTTCGCACGGATCAATGTGCGCAACTGGCCGAGGTTCAGTTCGGGAATCAGCACCTTTTTGAATCGGGATAAAACCTCTCCCAGATTTTTGGGAAATGGGTTCAGATACCGTAAATGAGCCTGCGACACCTTTTTCCCCGCCTTGCGGGCGCGCTCGACGGCGGTCGTGATGGAGCCGTAGGTTCCGCCCCATCCCAGCACAAGCAGATCGCCCGATTCATCGCCAAATACTTTGAGCGGGGGAATATCGTTGGCGATGCCGTCGATCTTGTCCTGGCGAAGTTTCACCATGAAATCATGGTTTTTCGGATCATAGCTGACATTGCCGGTTATATGCTGCTTTTCGAGGCCGCCAATGCGATGCTGCAAGCCGGGAGTTCCGGGAACCGCCCAGGGACGAGCGAGACGCTCATCGCGGGTGTACGGGTTGAAGCCGTCTTCGGCGTTCGGTTTGGTGCAGAACGGCGCATCGATCGCGGGTAAATCATCCACTTCGGGAATTCGCCACGGTTCGGCTCCGTTCGCCAGATATCCATCCGAGAGAATAATGACCGGCGTCATGAACTTGAGCGCGATCCGGCACGCTTCGAGCGCCATGGTGAAGCAGTCGGACGGCGTGGCCGGTGCGACGATGGCGAGCGGGCTTTCACCGTTGCGGCCGCCCCACGCCTGAAGCAGGTCGGCCTGTTCGGTCTTGGTGGGCAGCCCGGTGCTGGGGCCGCCGCGTTGGACGTTAATAATGATGACCGGCAACTCGGTCATGATCCCCAGACCGATCGCCTCCATCTTCAGCGCGAGGCCGGGACCGGATGTTCCCGTCACGGCAAGACTGCCGCCGAACGCGGCGCCCAGAGCGGCGCAGATCGCGGCGATTTCATCTTCAGCCTGAAACGTCATCATGCCGTGATTTTTCAGCGCGCTGACTTCGTGGAGAATGTCGCTGGCGGGCGTGATGGGGTAGCTCGCGTAGAAGAGGTCTTTTCCGGAAAGTTTCGACGCCGCGGCGACGCCCAGCACCAAGGCGCTGTTGCCAGTGATTTTACGGTATACGCCGGGCTGAATATCCGCTTTTTCGACGTGATAGGCGCTGGTAAACAACTCCGCCGTTTCGCCGTAGTTCCAACCGGCGCGGAAGGTACGCAGGTTGGCTTCCATCAGATCGGATTTACCCGCGAATTTTTTCTCGATCCATTTGACGGTCGGTTCAATCGGGCGGTTATAGATCCAATAGGCGAGACCGAGCGTATAAAAGTTTTTGCATCGGTCAGCCGCCTTGCGGTCCAATCCCAGTCCTTCAACCGCGTCACGATTCAGGCGAGTTAATGGAATCGAAACCACGCGATAATTATTGAGTGACCCGTCTTCCAGTGGATTTGTTTTATAGCCAGCTTTCTCAAGGCCGTCGTCAGTAAACGCCTCTGAATTGACCACCAGCAAACCGCCTTCGTACAGGTCGGCGAGATTCACTTTCAACGCGGCGGGATTCATGGCGAATAGCGTGTCGATCCCATCGCCGGGGGTGTAAATCTCCTGGCTGCTGAAATTGATCTGAAATCCGCTGACGCCGGCCAGCGTTCCCGCCGGGGCGCGAATTTCCGCGGGGAAATCAGGCAGGGTGGCGATATCGTTGCCATGAATCACCGACGAGGTTGAAAACTGGGCGCCCATGACCTGCATACCGTCGCCCGAGTCTCCCGCGAAGCGTACGGTGGCGCCTTCAATGACTTCGACTTTCCGTTGCGGTCCGGCCGTGTCCACTGTTTCCATACTGCTCATGCTTTTCTCACCGTCTCCATTTTTACGCAAAGTGATGCGCGGCGCCCCAAGACGGCGTTCACCGTCAGGGCGTTCGATTGGTAACCATCTTGTTGGAGTTGCCGAATAAACCGAGGGCGTTTTAGCGAGGCTGCAAGTGATGATTGAGGATAAGAGGGGTAATCCACCGCCGATTTCCGCCTGGTTTGCTTGCGTTCAGCAATCAAAAGTATACTCGCTTCATCAAATTACACGAGATTTATAACACGAAATACTTTTGCATTAAGCCAACCTTCTATTTTACCAGTAATTCTATTGATTGGGTACTACGAAATTCCAAGCTCCATTTTGAAAGGGTTCCCGCTTCGAATACGCCATGCGAATACAGCGGCAGAGAACCTTTCTTTTTGCCTCTGAGTTATATTCTATATTCTTTATAGAATATGTCAAAGATAATGTTGAATTTTTCTTGCAAATTAATCCAGAGACGAAAAAAGGCGAGGGAAAACCACCTCGCCTTTCGTAAATAACACCCTGCAATCACGAAACTTATTTTGATGTTACATTGATGAACCCTGCGACGCCGACGGTATGACCTTTTCGCCAGGGACAGGGAGAAATCGCGGCGCGAGTCGCCTCACCAAAGGCGCGGAAAACGCTTTCCCAAATGTGATGCGGGTCTTCACCTTCAAGCAACTCGATCTGGATAGTGGCGCGGGCGCCCTGAGCGACGCCTCCGAGAAAGTTCCAAAGATCCATGCAGAGCATGTCTTCAACGCGTTCAGGAATAACGACTCCGCCGCGCCGGAAATAAAATCCACTGCGGTATTCAAAAGAAATACGCGCCCGGGCGGCGCCTTCATCAATGAAGCCCTCTCCAACGCCGCTGGCATTGATTCCCTGCTTTTTGATGAGCTGATCGACCACGCGCAACAATGCTTCGCCGAAGCATTGTCCTGCGTCTTCCGCGATCACGTGCTGAAGCACGAACTCCCGCATCTCAACGCTAACGCCGAGATTCAGACATGACCGCCAGGCCCATTGCTCGATCATGTGGCTGAGAAAGTGGATGGTCGTGTTGATATTTTTCTTCAGATTCGGATCCATCGCACCGCCCCGAATCGAGGTAGTGATGGTTGATTCGCGCGTTTCGCGCTGGATGGTTACCGGGTCGAATTCAAACACGATCAGTTCTTCCTTTCAGTCCGCACCGCCGCGGCGTGAGCGGGAAATCCTTCAAAATCGGCAAACACCGCAACGTGATGACGTAATGACTCGTAGCCTTCTTCGGTCACGTAGCTGAGTGACGTCTTCTTGAGGAAATCGTGAACCGTCACCACCGATGACGATTTTGCCCGGCCGCCAGTCGGCAGAATCGCGTTTACGCCCAGCGAATAGTTGCACAATGAGATCGGAGTGAACGGCCCCATCATGATTTCACCGGCGTTGCGCAAGCGGGCCGCTAACGCCATCGGTTCACGGGTTAAAACCTCAAGGTGCTCAGGCGCGTAGTCGTTAGTAAAGTCGATTGAGTCCTGAAGGCTTTCCGTCAAGATGATTCCACCGTAATTGGAGAACACCTTCGTGACGTAATCTTTCTGTTTTTGTGGCAAGGCGTTCACCTTGACAGGAATAATCTCAGCAAGAAGATTCGCCAGTTTTTCACAATGGGTCACCGCCAGCGCGGCGGAAAATGGACCATGTTCCGCTTCGATCAACAGGTCGGTCGCCGCCAGTTCCGGATCGGTGGTTTCGTCACACAGGATGATCGATTCACTCGGACCAGCGGGAGTTCCAAAGTCCATCGTACCATAAAGTATTTTCTTAGCTGCTGATGCATAAATGTTGCTGGGTCCGAGCATTTTAAGAACAGGCTTTACGGTTTCCGTACCCAGAGCGAAGGCGGCGACGGCCTGTACGCCTCCAAAGCGATAGATTTCATCGATACCAATCAGTTCGGCAGCAAAGAGGGAGGCATCGTCGACAGAGCCGTCAGGCTGAGGCGGCGTCACCACCGCAATACGCTCGACGCCAGCGATCTTCGCCGGAACTCCCAGCATCAGCAATACCGAGGGATAAGCCGCCGTTCCGCGCGGAACATAAAGAACGCAGCTTTCGATAGGTGAAACCTTCTCGCCGCACATCAGACCGGGGCCGACTTCGGTGAACCACATCTCCTCCGGCATCTGACGCTCGTGGAAGGTGCGGATATTTTTATACGAAATTTCGATGGCTTTTTTGACGGCGGGATCAAGCCGGGGCGCGGCGGCGGCGATTTCTTCCTGCGTCACTCTCAAACCAACCTGAGAGAGGTCGGCGCCATCGAATTCTTTCGTGAGTTCGATAACGGCGGAATCGCCCTCGGCTCGAACCCGATCGATGATTTTTTGCGCGTTCGGGACGAAGGCGTCGATGTCCTGCGCCGAACGTTTCATGATTTTATTCTTCTGGTCAGCTGGAGTTTGGCTCCAACGGTAGATCTCGATCATCAGGCGGTATGGACTCCAGATTGATTTTGGTTTTCACGCAATGCCATTGCATCCATGTCTGCAATCAATATGGATTTCAATGGCGCGTCGAAAACAACTTGAGACGATTCAGGCATTGTAGCATGTGAAATCTAAAACGGATGGGCGCCGGAAGCCTCAATCGGAGATCAAATGTGGTTTAAATTTGGCTGATTCAATTCCGTTCAGACAGGCGTTCAGACATCACATGAGCGATCTCGTTTTTCAGGTCGTCAAACCGGAACGGCTTCTGCAGGTGGCCTGTTATGCCCTTGCCTTGAATACGAAGCGAGATATCGCTCTGACTGTAACCGCTTGAAAGAATAATCCGCGCTCTTGGATCGATCGCGCGAATCTCTTCAAATACATCAATCCCGCTCTTGCCCGGCATGGTGACGTCAAGAATCACGCAGGAGATTTCATGGCGATGCTCTTTATACATCTTGATTCCTTCATCTCCATCGCCCGCAAGTATTGTTCTGAAATGAAGGCGCTCCAGCATGGACTTGCATAGATTGAGGACCATTTCTTCATCATCAATCAGCAATACAACCCCACCATTGAAATTGAGTTGATGTTGAACTTCACTTTCGGGCCTCCGAACCAATCCATAATCTGAATGGATATCGATTTCAGGGAATAATATCCTGAAAAGCGTTCCCTTGCCGACTTCAGAACGCACTTGAATCGCTCCATGATGGCTCTGGATGATACCAAGCACAGCGGACATCCCTAATCCGCGGCCATGCGTTTTTGTGGTAAAAAACGGATCAAATAATGAATGGAGCGTTTTGTCATCCATACCGCATCCATCGTCCTCAACCTCCAGACAGATAAACCAGCCTGGATCCGGTTTTTCGATTCCGATGCACTGTCTCAATTCATCTTCAGTGATTTCAAGCGGCATCGTACGAATCGCAATCATGCCCGGTTTATCGCCGATCGCGTCGGATGAGTTGATCACCAGATTCATAATCACCTGTTGAATCTGAGCGATATCCGCGCGAATATGCGGGAGATTCTGATCGAGTTGCATATCCAGACGAATCGACTTCGAGATCGAAGTTTGAAGCAACTTGGCGATATCACAAACCATCTGGCTCAGGTTGATTTCCTTGACGATAAACTGACCTTTCCCTGAATAAGCCAGCATCTGACGGGTCAAATCGGTCGCTTTCAGCGTCGCGTCGAACGCATATCCGATCAATTCCTGAACGGGAGAGTCTTTGGGCAGTTCAATTTGCGCGAGTTCCAGATTGCCCGAAGTGACCATCAGCAAATTATTGAAATCGTGCGCGATCCCTCCAGCCAGAATTCCCATGCTCTCCAGTTTTTGGGAATGAAGCATCTTGCGTTCCAGATTGAGGCGTTCATCTTCCAGCCGCTTCCGGTCGGAGACGTCTTGAAACACTGTTGCAAAATAGCCTTTCTGGGGTGAAAAAACGGAAACCTGAAATTTTTTGTGAAGCGGTTCAAACGAGGTTTCAAACATATATGGCTCGCCGGTCCGGGCGACTCGCGCATAGATTTCGATGAACGGTGGGGTATCGATTCCGTATAATTGGCTCGCCAGCACTCCTTTCGCCTTTGATGCCGGGATGCCGGTATGCTCCTGATAGGAAGGATTTACGTCGATGATGCGGTAATCAACCGGATCGCCGTTGCGATCGTAAATCATCTCGTGAAGCGCAACGCCTTCCGACATCGTATGGAACAAACGGTAAAAGCGATTCTCGCTCTCCTCAAGCGCTGACGCCGATGATTGCAACACGGATAAATGACGTTTCAGCCTGGAATGATTGGTTATCAGAATACCAAAACCGAATAACCAGATACCTCCATAACCAAATATAGTCGAATAAAATTGCTCGTTGAGGATTTCCTGCTTGGGTTCCCACGGTATGGAAACGCTGATTCCCCCTCGAATGTCTCCTTCCTTATATCCCTGATCCGCGTGGCATTTCAGGCAGCTCTGTTCGGTGATCATCGGTTTCATAAACCGGAAATACGTAACTCCATGGATAGGAGAAATCTCGGCGATTTCCTGATTGGCCCCGCTGAATTGTTGTAGCGCCTGCTTTTCCCATTCATCCGGTTCATTTTCTGGACGCAGAGGATTCAGGCTGGTTATATGCCCGCGCAATCCGTACAAATCCTGCGCCATTTCATGAACCTGACGCGTCATGTAAGCCGGATTCATCAGAGTAAGGCGCTTGCCTGATGGCGTTGTAATATTTTGTTCAGGAATATTTTTCAGATAAGCATTCGGAGGAGTCTCATTGGTGACAGGAACATACACGCCGCCATGGATCGACGCCCAACGGCGATAGGCGAGGTCTTTGTTAAAGCTGGCTCGGGCTTCTAAAATCGACATATTCAGCGCATAAGAAAAGTCACGCTGATAATGATATATCGCCAGCCCAGCGACCAGGAGCGTCCAGACAATAACAAGAAACAGTAAAGATGAAGACAATACAGGCTGAGCGATCTTCTGTGCCGAGGCTGGATTTTGAGATGAGGATGACTGATGATCGACAGGTTGATTCATCGGTTCAAAATCCAGATGGAATTACGATTGATTTTATCATTTACTCGTATATGTGTGAATGCTTTGTTCCATTACAGAGAAAATATATCCAAAAACAAAGCAACGAAAGTTAACAATATCAGCAATTTAGAAATGTTCGCGTTTATAAAGCATGGAATCAACCGCCCCAAATCCCAACTTCTTTGACAAACAGGGATTCCCAGAAAAAGCATAGAAAAATTAGACGAGACGTTGCTCATCCGGTATATTTTCTATACTATTCACAAATCCAAACCGCTTGGGTTTTCATCATCCGTGCTCCTTCTTCATCTCGGTCATAGTGAATCGAGCGGTGGGTTGAGCTGAGTTCATTTTTTCACTAAAGGAGTATGGAAGATGAAGTTGAAACCCTATGTTTTTAGCGCGATGGCGCTGGCGGCGACAACCTGTTTTGTAATTCTGATTGGCGGCGACCGGCTTTTATGGAGCCAGGACGCGCAACCCAAGGCGAAAGTTGGAGAAAATCTGCAAGTGTTGGAATTTGACAACATGGTCGACCTGCAGAACTACATGAAAGGCCTGACGGAAGCGCTCGGCGTGAACTGCAAGTTCTGCCACGACCTGATGGATTTCCCTAAAGACGACCCCAAGTTGCATAAATTGACGGCCCGGAAATTCATGACCATGGTCAAAGGATTGAACGAGGGTTTCTTTAAAGACATGGATGAAAAGGTCACCTGCTTTACGTGTCATCAGGGCCGAAAAGAGCCGGTAAACAGCAAAGCGGAACTGATGAAGATTCAGGAAGAAGAAGCAAAGAATTAACCTCTCTTCGAAATTCAATGTCAAAACAAAGGCCCGGATTATTCCGGGCCTTTTTCGTAGTCGAAGATCGTCTGAACAAGAACATCAGGCGGGAGAGTATTGCAAAAAGCCTTTCGCCCTGCGATTGACCGGAGAACGGCCTGATGATGTATTGGTGTAATAAGTTGGAATAAACTTGAAGGAAAGACTTATATCTTCAATTTTTCCATTCAGTTCGGTAAAAATTGGAATCCCACTCTCATAACGCGGCCCGCCCTTGCCTCCACTGGCGACTTCGTCGGGCTGAACCATCTTTCCCTTCTTATAAAATACCGCCGCATGGACTTTTCCGCCGCCTTCCGACTTCAGACGGATGGTCCCTGGAGTCTTGGAGGTTTTTAATGACAAGCGATATGACTTGTCGGCATGATTGATATAGACGCCATCGTTCACCGGAACATTTCCGGCGATGGCTGAATAAACCATGCGATGAGAAAAGCGCCCCTGGACAGGATCGTCACCGATGAAACCTTCGATCCGCGACGAGACGGGGAAACTGCCGAATGTATTTGGAACCACGACACAAGTAAACCGAAGCCGGACGGGAATACCTGCGATTTCACCACGAAGACGACTGTTATAAGGGTAATTACCTTGAAGCGTGCTGTACCAGACATCGTAATCGACGTCGAATTGAGCCTCAATACAGCCTTTATCTTTGACGATCGAACGCAACTGCTGCAAACTGTGCCCCATGATGTCCGCCTCCCGGGTCAAGTGCGTCTATTTCACCTCAGAATCCGCCTTCCGTCAATTCATGGATGGTCGATTCGGTGAATTCGTCGTATCTCCAGACTGATTGAGCACCTCGGAAATCCGGCTTAGCAATTCATATTCTGTAAACGGTTTTTGAAGATAGTAAAACGATTCATCCAGAATCCCCTGTTTGGCGATGACGGAATCCGGATATCCAGACATGAAAATCGCCCTGATTTCCGGACGATAAGTTCTGATCCGCTGGACCACTTCCTTACCACTCATATTCGGCATAACGACATCAGTCAGAATCAGATCGAATTGATGGGACGCCTCCTTGATGATTTGCTCCGCCTCGATGCCACTGCCCACTGCAACGACTGTAAAATTGTTGGATTCGAGCGTTCTCTTCACCACGCCCCGGACGGATTCTTCATCTTCAACCAACAGGATGGAATATTTAGTGGTTGAATCGAATTCGGGCTTGATTACTGTGGGAAGCGTTCCCTGCCCCTTTTCATCAATTCTCGGAAAATAAATATTAAACGTGGCTCCCTTGCCGGGTTCACTGTATACATGAATGTATCCGCCGCTCTGTTTTACAATTCCATAGCAGGTCGCCAAACCCAATCCGGTTCCCTTCCCAACCTCCTTTGTCGTGAAAAATGGCTCGAAAATCTTTCTTTGTATTTCCTGATCCATTCCCACACCGGTATCGCTGATGCTGATCAACGCATAACGTCCTTTTTCGATTTCAACGTTTTGATCGACGTAGGTCAAATCGAATTCAATCGGCTTGGTTTGAATGAATAAATGTCCTCCTTCAGCCATGGCGTCTTTTGCGTTTACCACCAAGTTAATGACGATTTGTTCGATTTGAACCGGGTCCGCCTTGATATACCCCGTATCCGGCGCAAGATCGAATTGAATGTCAATATCCTCTGGAATCAAACGCCTCAACATCTTTTCTAGATTCATTATTAATTCACTTACGCTAATCTCTTTTTCTTCAAGGAGCTGCTTTCTGCTGAAAGCAAGCAACTGGCGCGTGAGATCGGCCGCACGGTCAACCGCGTGTAGTATCTCACGGATATCACTCTGGCCGGGATCATCGTCTGGAATCGATTCGCTGAGAAAAGAGCCGTAGCCTCTCATGACGAGAAGCAAATTATTAAAATCATGCGCGATACCACCAGCGAGTTTTCCAACGGCTTCCAGTTTTTGCGCCTGTAGAAACTGTTCCTCCATGCGCTTTTGCTGTGAGATATCATGATGCGCCGCGACCAGCCGGACAGGGCCTTCGCCCACAAAGCGGGAAATCATCAGAGTAAACCAACGCTTTTCAAAAAGATGGTCACCGCTTGCGTATTCCGTGGAATATTTATCGCTTTCACCCGCAACCAGTTTTTGCACCGCATGAATGATTTCAGCAAGTTTTGACGACGGAATAACCATCTTTTCCAAAAGTTGGTAGTAATTCTGGTTTTTATCGCCGGGAGATACGGATTCGACATAATGGTCCCAAGCGTTGTTGGTATGGAGAATATTTCCGCTTTCATCAAGGATCGAGACGCAGGTCAGCAAGGAATTCAGTATGGAATGAGCGAACCGCTCACTTTCCCGTATCTGTTCTTCGGACTTCTTATGGTCTGTTATGTCTTGCTTTACGATGATGAAGTTCTGAATGGTTCCTGTATCATCACGAAGAGGAGAGATGGTTACCAGTTCCCAATAAGGATTCCCTGATTTATTACTACACTCCATCTCGGCTATGAATTGCTTACCCGCATTGATGACTTCCCAGATGGCGGCATAATAATCTACGGTATGATATTCTGGATTCAGGATATTCGGTCTTGATCCCAATAGTTCTTCGCGCGAATAACCCGTCATTTGAATGTACGACTTATTGACATACTCAATGGTTCCATCACGATTTGTGATCAGTATCGCTAAAAAACTCTGTTCAATCGCCTGGGATAACTTGACCAGTTCACGCTCGCGTTGAACCGAATCCGTAATATCCCAAAATATCCCCTGCACGCCAATGATTTCACCCTGATAATCTCGAACCGGGATTTTGATGGTATGGACGATTTTTTCAGGTCCATCGAAAGATTGATTCGATTCGGTCATGTCAAGCATTTCGCCTGACGCCATTACGGCAAGATCATCCTGACGATACTTTTTCGCCAGTTCTTCAGGCCATAATTCAAAATCGTTTTTCCCGATAATATCAGATTCACCGAGCCCGGCAAATTGACAGAACGGCTTGCTCACAAAGGTATAAACGGAATCTTTGTCTTTTCTATATATTGATTGAGGAATGTGATCGACCAGCGACATATAGAGCATCTGGGAATCGCGCAGATCGTTTTCCACTTTTTTACGGTTGGTCACGTTGTTCGCCATCGAGATCACACAATGACGACCATCCGGCATTTGTCCCAAAGGGGAGGTGCAGAAATCCCACGTCTGAATTTCTCCTCCATTGGTTTTTATTTCAACCTCTCCATTTTCAATGCGCTGGGTAGCGAAGCATAAAACATTGAGAATGTAATCTTCCTTGATCGAAGCGCTGGCGATATAGGCTTTATGGGTCCAGTCATGGATGGTAGGGATATCATCATGCTGATATCCTGACAGGTCTGTCCATGCCTGATTCACCAGAAGCACTTCCCCGTCTTCGGCGTAGATCATCGCGGGAAAAGGAGCATAGCGAACCGCATCTTGAAAACGCTTTTCACTTTCGATCAGTTGTCTTTGGATTGGATTGGTGATTCTGAAAAAGCTCCAAGCCCCTATGAGAACAAAAGCCATCCCAATCACGAGAGATAATATTCCCGCTATCAGATAAGGGCGGCGAACTTCAGCCAAATCGATTTTTACAACAAGACCAAGTCCATACCGGTCAAGCGGTTGATAAGCAGCCAACACCTTGGCGCCCCGATAGTCCAAACCAATCATGGAACCGGATTGGCCGGACAAGGCGCGCCGCATTGGTTCCGCTAAATTTGAGTTGAACGGGATTGAAAAGGCGCCTTTGTCGGTACGATACCGCAGCCGCAACAGATAATTGAATCCACCATCATTTCGTTGCGCCAGCAGAATTTCACCGCTTTCTCCCAATCCCTTAAACTCGGAATACCCTGTTCGAATTTTTGACAAGGTCTCCTCAAAAGCCGCGGTTGAAGATTGACTATCTGTAGCGCTATCGTCTTGAGCAACCGCATTGATGAAACTGGCGAGGCTGTTCGCCGTATCGGCCAGTAAAGAGCGCTCCTGTTCTATTCCTGCATAGTACAGAATATAAATAGAAATCGACCCAGCTCCGAAAGCAACCAGAGCAGAATGATCGTAAGCAGAGTGAATCGATTGCGGATATGAACTTTGAAGCTGGAATCCATATGAGAGTCCGTATCAGATATTTATAAAAACGTGGCGCCTTCCCCATTAAATTATACATATCAAACTCAACTTTTACCCTTTGAGAGTTTGAAATCATTCATACCGCCCTGTCAAGATAATAAGCCAAAAAACATCTTTTTCGCTCAGAAATTCATTGACAGCGCGGTCAACCCTTGGCATGATAGCGCTATGAATCAAATCGGGGTTGAGGGATGCATTTGGTTGAGGCGATGACGATTTGGTAATCAGGGTTTTTACGGCTTCACCAATCGATCCCCGATTTTGAGTTCGTTACGGTCATTTGACCGCTCAGGATATATGGATTTCCGTGGCGAATTTCCGCCACCCATACAGCCGGTGAGTATGCCTCCGATGGCATATCCACGGGCTATCCACGCTCAATCTCTCCATTCAGGGATTATTGGCCTTACCCTGTTTTTCCACCTCCTTCATCGCATCAACTGACTGCGAAACCGTTTTCATTTTTCGACTTACGTCAGATATGCGGCTCATGTAAACCATGATCGGCGTCATGACGTGCTGGATCGAGATGTAAAGCAGGCCGAGCAGCCCAAACCGGCGCCGAACGGAATTCGCCGCCGAATCACATATATACCGAAGGAGTAAGGGATCATGACGTCTAACCCCGAAATCAACCAGGAGACGCGAGACCAGATGAAGCAATCGCCGCAACCGCAAGGTCTGACCGGACGCGGATACGCATCGGGACTACTCATGACAGGCGTAGTCATCGTCGGCTCATGGATGGGTATGGCCGCCTACGTCGATTACCGTCTTCAAGGGATGGAAGATCAGCTCAGCGGAAACACGCAAACCATCGTATCTCACGTTGACGATAATCAAAAACAACTGGAAGGCAATCTGATAAAACGCGTCAATGACACGTCGTCGGTTCTGGCGAAGGGATTGCTGGAAATGACGGAGACGACCGGGCAACGCTTCGACGCCACCATGGAAAAACTCGCTTCGTATCAGGACTCCGTTAATCAGTCGCAACAAAGTCTGGCTCAATCGATCAAAACCGATCTCAGCGACTCTCAAAACGCGGTCCTGCAAAAAATCGCATCTGAAAACAAAAACCTCGCGGCACAGCTCGCTCAGCATATCGATCAGAATCAGAGCCAGCAATCGGAATCGTTGCAATCGGCGCTGGCGAAACTGGATACCAATCAAAGCAAGTACAGCAAAGAAATCCTGACCTCGGTCAAAGAAGTCGGCAATAACGTAACGCAGACCCGCTCGGTGCTGTCGGACGCGGTGACCTCTTCGATGAAATCATTACAGGAACTTGTTTCGAGCGACAGCGCGACCTCACGCGAAGAGTTCAAACAGCTGGCCGGCGCGCTGAACGGATTCCAGAGTCAGGAACAGGGCGGTTCAGAGACCATTCTCAGCCAGTTGAAGGGGATGGCCACCCAGATCGATTCACTGCACCAGAACGTTTCCGCGGCTCGCGGTTCGATGGAAGACATCCAGAACACCATGCCGCAGTTCCGCGAGGCCTACGACGCCCAGTGGAAGCAGATGCAAACCCGTACGGATGAGATGACCGCTCAACTTACTCAACAGATTTCCCAGCTGCAGAAAAGCCTTGCTCTGATCAATCAATCGTTGAAAGAAGCGTCCGAATCCGTTCTGAACGCGGTTTACGTGAACACGCAAGGGCTCGAAGGAACCCGCGCCGAGATTAAATCGGACCTCGCGCTCAGCCATGATGAAACATCCGAACAACTGCAAAACCTCACAGCGACGATCCAGTCGTTCTCCACGGTTTTGCAGGGACTTTCTCCTGATTCATCCGACCTTGGCATGAGCTCGGCGATCAATATTCAGAGTTCGCTGGATCAGTTCTCTTCGACCCTGCGCCAGACGCAAACCATGATCGCTGAAGCCATTCTGCCCCAGTTAAAAGTGATGCAATCGCAGTCGCCCGACGCGGCGCCCTCGCTGGAAAAAGCCGTCAGCCAGATCGAAACGATGATCAACGACGCGCAAAATCAGATCGACCGCGTCAGCCCGGCTTCAAGCGGGTCGGTAGCGATCAACTCAACGCCATCGGCTTCCTCGCAGGAAGGCAATGCGCCTCCCGCCTCGCCATCGCCCGACCCCGAACAACGCACCCCGCAGGCGCTGGGTTTCAGTTTGTATTAGAGAGAACAGGCATCGAATAGAAAAAGGCCGGCGACCGCCGGCCTTTTTTTATGCGCCTCATCCCGGGAATCGGCTTCCCGGCTTGACGAAGCGGCGCCGCGAACGCAAGATGCGCAGAAGTCATCCATGATTCAGGGCGGTTGGGTGACGTTCGATCAATCCGCCCCGTTTTCATGCGGAAATAATATCTGTTTCAAACCAGCGAGAAGGAGCATTTGAGTTGAATATTCTGATTACAGGCTCCAGCGGTCAAATCGGCACCAATCTGGGTTTGCGGCTGCTTGAACGCGGTGATTCCATTCTTGGAATCGACAAGCGCCACAATCCGTGGACCACCGAACTGCCCACCAAAATCGTCGACATGACCACCGATTGCGGATCACGCATACTGGAGCTCATCACCGGCTATGATATTCAACTTATCGTTCATCTGGCGGCTCACGCCAAGGTGTTCGAGCTGGTCAGGGAGCCTTCGCGAGCGCTTGAAAACGTGACGATGACCTTCAGGGCGGCTGAAGCGGCGAGGTTGGCGGGCATTCCGATCATCTTCGCCAGTTCCCGCGAAGTATATGGCGATATCCACCGGCACATCACCAATGAATCCTGCGCCGACTTCGTCGTGGCGGAAAGCCCCTACTCGGCCAGTAAAATCGCGGGTGAGGCGTTTATCTATTCATACGCCCAATGTTACAGCACGCCGTATATCGTGTTCCGATTCAGTAACGTGTACGGCCGCTACGACAACGATATTGATCGCATGGAAAGGGTCACTCCGTTATTTATTCATCGCATCAGCCAGGGCGAACCGATCGTAATTTTCGGCAAGGAAAAGACGCTGGATTTCACTTATGTCGACGATTGCGTGCAGGGGATTCTGCTGGGCATCGAAAAACTGCTATCCGGCGAAGTGAAAAACCAGACGTTCAACCTCGCGTATGGTCAGGGAAACAGTCTTGTCGATCTGGCGAATCTGATCGGCGAAGCGCTCGGAATCGATCCGAACATCAGTTTCAAACCCACTCAGGCGGGCGAAGTTACCAGGTACATCGCCGACATTTCGCTGGCGCGAAATCTGCTGGGTTACAATCCTGCAACTCCACTATCGGAAGGCATCCGAAAGTGCATCGAGTGGGGAAAAGCCTACAAACGGCCCGATATTCCTATCAATTGATTTCTGGATTGAATAGCGCTTGTGTGAAAGTAAGATATTTAAGTGTTGTGTTCGAACTGGCTTGTAATGTAGAATACCTCGTCATCCATTTATTGAAAGAAACCATTCACCGAAGAAGCCCGGTATGAGCGAAGGCGCGATACTCATAGTTGATGACGAGCAGATGATCCGTGAGTTGCTCGTCGATATCCTCAGTTCGGCGGGAAATTACCGTATATTGACCGCCGCCAACGGCGAAGAAGCCCTCCACGTTTTCACCAACCATGAGGTTGACCTCGTCTTGACCGACCTGCGCATGCCCGGCATGTCGGGCATCGAATTGCTTGCGGAGTTGCGCCGCATCAAAGAAGACATTCCCGTCATTATTCTGACTGGCTATGGACGCCGCGAAGACGTGATTGAAGCATTACGGCTCGGGGCCTCCAACTTCCTGATGAAACCGCAGGAAATCAAACTGGTTCATACCGTCGCCGCCAAAGTGTTGCGGGTCCGGATGAAAGAGCGGCTTGAACAGCAGATATTCGAGCACTTTCAGACGGAGACTCAATCGTACGTCATCTCCAATATTCTCAAATATACCTTTCCCTTAATCGATCTGATTACCGATAAACTGATTCGCGTGGGCGTGTGTTCAGCGCACGATCTGACGAACATCAGGCTGGCGCTCGATGAAGCGCTGGTCAACGCGATTATTCATGGCAACCTGGAAATTCCCTCCACGATGAAGGGCTCCAGCCTGGATGAAGTCGCGCGTTTCAACCAGTTGGTCAAAGAACGTGCGGAAGCGGAACCTTTTCGCTCCCGCTGCGTCAAAGTTGATATGACGCTGAACCGCTCTCATGTGGTGTATCATATTGAAGACGAGGGAGCCGGTTTTGACTGGAGCCGGATTCCAAAATCGTTTGAAGACCATGAAATCATGGCCAATCACGGGCGCGGGCTTCTGTTGATTCAAGCGTTTATGGACGAAGTGCGATTTAACGAAAAAGGCAATCGCATCACACTGGTCAAAAAAACCGTTCCCCAATCGAACGAGACTTCCGCTTCATCTTGAATCGCCCCATCAAATCCGCCACAATTCCATCCGCGAGCCGGGTAGACGAAAATATTTACGCATCTTATCATCAAAAAATCGCGTTACTCCCCAGCGTGATCATTCGTAGGGGATAACCGTGCCGCGATCGGAATCCAACTCAAAAAAGCGGTTTCCGGCGAGCGCCCCGAACGCGGATTCAATACGTTCGGGATTATGATTTTGACTCATGAAAAGACCTTATTCATCAGGTCTTTTCTTTTGTGTAGACCCTTGCAAGCGTTGAGCCGAATCGGGCAGGCCGCGCCACACGTTTTCTCACCTTCAGGGCCTCGTCCGTCCAATGTTTCAACCTTGCCAACCAATCTGACAGGGAGATACGCGAGGCCGTTATGATCACCGTAGAAAACATACGAAAGACCTTCAGCCGCGTTACCGCGGTGGAAGACGTCTCCTTCACGGTCAACGAGGGGGAGATTCTCGGCTTTCTGGGTCCGAACGGCGCGGGCAAAACGACGACGATGCGCATCATCACCGGCTACACGCCGCCCACCAGCGGTACGGCCATCGTTGACGGCCGCAATGTGAAAGACGAGCCGCTGGCGGTACGTCAGGTTATTGGATACCTGCCCGAAAACACGCCGCTCTATCTCGACATGGACGTTACGGGCTTTCTATCGTTCGCCGCCCAGATCAAAGGGATTCCATCGGACAAGCGCGGCGCCGCCATCCGCGAAGCGCTGGAAGAAACCGGAACGATGGAAGTGGCTCATCGCACCATCGGCAAGTTGTCCAAGGGATACCGGCAGCGTGTGGGTCTGGCTCAGGCGCTGATCGGCAACCCGAAGGTGCTGATTCTCGATGAACCCACCGTTGGGCTCGATCCGAACCAGATCCGCGAAATACGCGAGCTGATCAAAAACATGGCGGGCCGCCGCACCGTCATTCTCTCCACTCACATTCTCCCCGAAGTCAGCATGATCTGCGACCGCGTTCTGATCATCAACAAAGGCCATGTAGTTGCCTCCGACGCAGTGGGCGAGTTGTCGCGCCGGATGAGCAAAACCCGCCGGCTTCGCGTCACGGTGAAGGCCCCTTCAGAAGAGGTCAATCCAGCGCTCGATGACATCCAGGGCATTCAGCGGATCGAAGCAATGCTATTGGGCGGATCGGATAAACTCTGTCAGGTCAACATCGATACCGATCCCGATAAAGAACTTCGTCCGGAAATCGCCAACCGGCTGGTCGGCAAAGGCTGGCCGCTGTATGAAATCCGCTCGCTGGAGCCAACGCTGGAAGACGTCTTCGTCGACATCGTGGCGGGCGACAAGGGAGGAGAGGTAAAATGAACAATACCTGGGCCGTCTACAAGCGCGAATTGCGCAGCTTCTTCTTCTCTCCCCTGGCGTACGTTCTTTACGTTCTGTTTCTGATCGTCTGCGGCGTGTTCTTCAATATGTATTTCTCCTACTACATCCAGTGGAGTAAGGAATACATTCAGATGATGAGCATGCGGCAGGGCATGGCGAATCAGATGCCCAACTACACAGAACTGGTGCTGCTGGGCCTGACGAACGTCATGACCTTCGTGCTGCTGTTCATCATTCCAATGATGTCTATGCGGCTATTAGCGGAAGAAAAGAAGCTTGGCACGCTCGAACTGATGATGACCTACCCCATCAAGGACATCGAGCTGCTGATGGGGAAATACCTCGCCAGTCTGACGGTTTACGCCGTCATGCTCATCATCACGCTGGCTTACCCGGCGATATCCTCAATTTTCGTAGAACAGACGTACTGGCCCGCTTTGCTGGCGTCGTATTTCGGCGTTTTTCTGGTTGGCGCGGCGTTTCTGGCGTTCGGACTGTTCGCATCCTCATTGACCGACAGCCAGATCGTGGCGGGATTGATCTCGTTCGCGGTGTTGCTGGTGATGTGGATGATCGGATTCGTCGACGAGATTCAGCCGGGATTCATCGGGAATCTGTGCAACGAAATCTCCGTCTTCTCGCATTTTGAAGACTTCAGCAAGGGCGTGATCGACACCGGGCACGTCGCCTACTACGTGCTGTTTTCCACCTTCTTTCTGTTCTTCACGCTTCGCGTTCTGGAATCCAATCGCTGGAGAGGGTAAGACCCATGCAATCAAAACGAAACATATTAATTATCGCGGGCGTCTTTTTAATCGCCCTTGGATTGCTTTTGTGGGCGATCCGGTTGCAGATCGACGTGTATTCCCTCATCCCGCTGGTGGTTGGCTCGGCCTCCACGCTGGCCTGGGTGGGGATGAATATCAATTTTCTGACGGCGAAACTGACCGGGCGTAAGGCGGTCGAAGGCGCCAATATGGCGGTTTCGGTCATCGTCTTTCTGGTCATCGTAGTGTTTTTGTACCTGTTGCTCGATCGGCATAACGCCCGGTTCGATTTCACGCAGGCACAGAAATTCACCCTGGCGTCGCAAACCGTGAAAGTGTTGCAGGGACTGAATGACGACATCGACCTGCAATACCTGATCAATCCCAGCGGCCCGCCCGCCGAGCAGGCGAACGCCAAGAATCTGCTGGAATTGTATAAATACCATTCAGGCAAAATTCATTACGAATTTCTCGATCCGGAGCGCGAACCGCAAAAAGTTCAGGAACTGGCTCCCGTAACGCTGGGCGCGGTATACGTCCGCAAGGGCGAGAAGCATGAAAAAGTCTCACCCATCACCGAAGAAAACCTCACCAACGCCATCATGAAGGTGACGCGGGGCGCGAGCCGCGTGGTGTATTTTACCACCGGACACGACGAGCCATCCATCGAAGACCGTGACACCCGAGACGGGCTGGGCGGCATGAACGACATGCTGAAAGACGATGGCTTCGAGGTGAAGGAACTCAAGCTGTTTGAAAACGAAGACGTGCCGGACGACGCCGCCGTGGTGGTCGTCGCAGGTCCCAAACGTCCCTTCTTCGATACGGAAACCGCCGCGTTAAAGCGCTATCTCGACAAGGGCGGAGACGCCATCTTTCTGATCGACCCCGAAACCCATTCGGCGCTTGAGCCGTTTCTGCAGAACGACTACGGCGTCAAGCTGGGCGACGATTACGTACTGGAAAACAACCCGCTGATGCAGGCGCTGGGCGGCAGCCCACTGGCTCCCTTCATGAACTCGCTGGGCGATCACCCCATCACCAAGGCGTTCGGCGAACAGGGCGCGCAGGCCATCAGTTTCATGAAAGTCCGCAGCGTTATGAAAGCGGATCGCATCCCCGACGGAGAAGACGTCACCGAGCTGATCAAGACCAGTCCGCAGAGCTGGGCTGAAACCGATCTGGCCGACCTGAAAAACACAGGCCGAGCCGGGCTGGATGAAGGCCAGGACATCAAGGGCCCGATTTCCATCGCTGTGGCGGTGTCGAAAGACATCGAAAACGCTTCTCCCGAAGCGGACGACGCGGAAATCGAGGACGCCACCGGCGATGAAAACGTCACTGTCAAAAAAGAAACCCCGCAGATGCGGATGGTCGTCTTTGGCGATTCGGACTTCATCTCCAACCGAACCTATCTTCAGGGCATGGATCTGTTCCTCAATTCAGTCAACTGGCTGGTAAAGCAGGAAGATCTGATTTCGATCCGCCCCAAGGATGATGCGGGCCAGCCGCTGATGTTGAAGCCGCTGGAAGCCAACATCATCTGGTGGTGTTCGCTGGTCGTACTGCCCCTGATCGTAGCCGTCTTCGGCTGCGTGGTGCTGGTTTTCAAACGCATGCGCGGATAAAGCGACTGAGAGGAACGACATGAAAAAGAACACGCTGATTCTCATCGCGGTATGCGCGGTGATCGCGCTGACCTTCTACCTCGATGACTCTCATCGCAAAAAGGAGGAAAAGCGCGAGGAAAAAGACGCGCAAATCACCGCTCTGAAGCAGGACGAAGTCAATACGATCGCCGTCGGCAACGAAAACGGCGAGTTTAAGGCGCAACGCGAGGGCGATCGCTGGAAGATCGTCGAGCCATTTGAAACCGCTGGCGACAAAAACGCATGGGATAACCTTGCGCGCAACTATTCCACCTCCAAACGGCAACGCGTAGTCGCCGAGGCGGCGGACGATATGAAGCCGTTTGGTCTCGACATCCCCAGCGCGACGGTCGTGCTTTCGGCGACGGATGGCCGTTCCGATACGGTGTTCATCGGCGCCAAGTCGCCGGTTTCAGGCCGCTATTTCGCGAGAGTGGGCGGCGCCAGCGATGTTGTCACCGTCGGCTCCAGTCTGCATGACACGGCGAATAAGTCGCTGTTCGAACTACGCGACAAAACGCTAGTCGAACTCGAAACCGACAAGGTGCAGCGAATCGAGGTCAAAACGCCCCAAATCGCTTACACGGTTGAAAAACGCGGCGAGAATGAATGGGTCATTACCGATCCGGTGCAGGGCCGCGCCAATGAATCCAAATTGAGGACCTTCATCAATCGGATGAAGAGCGCGGAAATCAAGCAATTCATCGACGAGAATCCAGACATTCCGGCCACCTACGGGCTCGCCGAACCAGCGACGCGCGTCGCCTTCTGGACGGGGGACCCTGGTGCGGAATCCAGCTGGGCTTCGCGGGCGATCGTACTCGGCGGAACCAGTGAGACCACCGATTACGTCTATGCCAGCCGCGAAGGGCAAAAAACGGTCTTTGCGATCACGCCCAATGATTTCAACGACATGCCCATTACGTGGAAAGACCTGCGCCAGACCAAGATCGCCAGCACTCATTCGTGGGACGTGAAACAATTCAAGATTGTTTCCGCCGGCGAGACCATCCTGGAAGCCAGCAAAGACGGCGGCGACTGGATGTCGCTGGCGCCACAGCAGGGCAAAGCCGATTACAGCAAGGTTTCAGAACTGGTGCGCGGCATCGTCGATCTGGAGGCGTCGGACTTCGTTCAGGGCGCCACAACCGATTACGGCCTCGATCACCCCGATCTGACCATCGAGCTACAGAGCGACGCGGGAACTGAAACGATCGCTCTGGCCAAACAGACTATCGGCGATGCGTCGTCAACGCGGGAAACGACCGTGTATTACGGCGCTCGGGAGAATCCACTGGAGATCTACAGCGTCTCAAGCGGAGAGATCATGCTTCTGCTTGATAAGGTGAAACTGGTCAACATCACGCCGGTGGAAAAGCCGGATGCTCCCGCGGGCGAGGATGCCTCCAGCGGAGAGTCGTCGGACGATTCCACGAACTGATTGAATCCAATCGCATTCAGCAATGAAAAAGGGGCTTCTCGCCCCTTTTTTAATTTCATCTTCAGGGCGAATCGGGGCCGGGCGTTCCACCCGATTCACCAACGCGCGCGCTGGTTTACACTTTTCGGATTGGAATTCAACGGTACACTGTCAATCTGGTTTTATCGCCGCACAATATAACAAAACGCTCATGGCGCCCATCAAGACGAACATCCATCGGCCACACACAACGAATTCATAACAGGAAGTTGATTTCATGGAACTTACCGCCGTCGAAAAACCGGTACGCTATATCGGCTCGGAATGGAACGCCGTCACATCCAAACCGGAAGCCACGCTGCGCTTCGCCTTCAGTTACCCCGATGTGTATGAAGTCGGGATGTCATTTCTGGGCCTGCAGATTATCTACGGATTATTGAACGAGCAACCGTCGATCTGGTGTGAGCGCGTCTTCGCGCCCTGGCCCGATCTGGAAAAAGCTCTGCGCGAAGAAGGCGCCCGGCTGACAACGCTGGAAAGCGAAACGCCGCTGTGCGAGATGGATATCATTGGTTTTTCGTTACAACACGAGATGCTTTACACCAACGTGCTGACCATGCTCGACCTGGGCGGCGTCCCCGTCGAGCGGCGCGATCGTGGCGACGGCGATCCGCTGATCGTAGCGGGCGGCCCGTGTACCTATAATCCCGCGCCGATGAGCGATTTCATTGACGCTTTCGTCATCGGTGAAGGCGAAGAGGTCGTTCTGGAAATCGCGGGATGCTATCAGAACTGGAAAAACAGCGAGAACGGCCGCGAAGAATTACTGCGCCGGCTGGGTGAAATAGAAGGCGTGTTCGTTCCCGCGTTGTATACCGACGGAACCAACCGTTTCGGCGACGAGTTTCCCCTGACGCCGAAATACGAGGGCGTCCCCGCTGTGGTTGACAAGCGGCTGGTTAAGGATTTCGAAACGTCGTATTACCCGGCGCGGCAGATTGTACCCAACACCAAGGTCGTTCATCACCGGCTGGCGCTGGAGGTAATGCGCGGGTGCCCGGGCGGATGCCGTTTCTGCCAGGCGGGATACACCGATCGCCCCGTACGGGAACGTTCTCCGGAACGGCTGATGAAAGACGCCAGTGAAGGATTGAAGCAGACGGGATTTAACGAAATCGGCCTGCTGTCACTATCCACCGCCGACTATACCCAGCTTCCTCAACTGTGCAGCGGAATGATTCAGGAGTATTACCCGCAACGCGTCTCGCTGTCATTGCCGTCGTTACGCATCGACGCGTTTCCCGCGCGGGTGACGCAGGAAATCGGCAAAGTACGCAACTCGGGGCTGACCTTCGCGCCCGAAGCGGGATCCCAGAGGCTCCGCTGGGCGATTAACAAGCTGATCTACGATGCTGAAATCTATTCGAAGATCCGGGAATCGGTGAGCCGCAATCAGGACACGGTGAAGTTTTACTTCATGGTAGGTTTGCCCACCGAGACCGACGACGATCTACAGGGCATCGTGGATATGATCCTGACCATTCGCGGAATTCTGCGCGAGATGGGCAACAAGCGCGCCACCATTCACGTGGGGCTTTCTCCATTCGTCCCCAAGCCGCACACGGCGTATCAATGGTACGGCCAGATCACGAATGAAGAGATTCGCCGGCGGGTCGATTACGTGTTCTCCCGTCTGAAAAAAGAGCGAAACGTCAAGATCAACTGGCACGATCCCGACAAGAGCCTGGTGGAAGGCGCACTGGCGCGCGGCGACGCTCGGGTGGGCCGCGTCATCAAATATGTATACGAAAACGGAGCGCGCTTCGACGAGTGGGGCGAGCATTTTCGCATCGATCTGTGGCGAGAGGGTTTCGCGCGAACCGGCCGCGACATGCAGGAATACGCTTCGCGCGAGTTTGAAAAAGAAGACGTCCTGCCCTGGTCGACGGTTTCGATCCGCGTCAGCACACGCTATTTATGGCGCGAATGGGAGAAGACGTTTCGCGAGAAAGAAAGCCGTCATTGCGGCAACGAGATGTGCCGGGTGTGCAAGGTGTGCGACGGAGACGAAGTCGTCACCGTCCACGCACCCCAGGCTGATATCGCCCCGTCATCGAAATATAATATGGAACACGAACTAGCGGGCCAGCTCAGTATGAAGACCAGCGAGGCGGCGTCCGAGCCTGACGGCGCCCCGATTACGCACCGTTACCGCATGCGTTTCAGCAAAACCGGCGGGCTTCGCTACGCTGGGCATCGCGACCTCATGCAGCTGTTTGAATCGCTGTTGCGGCGCGCGGGAATTGAACTCGCCTTCAGTGAAGGGTTCAGTCCACATCCAAAGATCACTTACGCTTCGGCGCTGGCGTTGGGCGTGGAGAGCCGGGGCGAATACGTCGAGATCGTCACCGTCCGGGAGTATAGCGCTGCGGATCTATGCGATCATCTGAATGCGTTCGCGCCCAGCGGGCTGTATTTCGAGCGCGCCATGGAAATTTCCTCTCAGGCGAAAAAGATCACTGCGCGAGTGGATGCGTACGACTTCGAGATCAGCGGCGATGGCTTGAAGGAAGACAACCTCGAACCGGTTGAGCGCGCGTTGCGGAACGATGACTGGCTGGAAAAGAACCAGCTCGTCTGGGCCAACCTTCAACGTATCAATGGCAACGGCGAGTATTCTCTGATCTACCGTACGAAAGTCGATAATGGCAAATTTACCCGACCGGAAACCGTACTGGAGAGCCTCGCGGAAAATACGGGAGTGGAACTGCGATCAACCAAGGCGATTCGGCTTGACATTTACAGCCTGACCGAATCGAGCCAGTATATACCCTTGATTGACGATTCGAGCCAAAGTTAACAACATCCGCCACGAAGCAACGCGCGAATAGCGCTGACGTCAGGTACAAAAAAACACAATGCAACGGCAGATACTGGTAAGCGCTGACGACTACGAGATTCGTATCGCGGTGCTCGAAAATTCCAAACTGGCTGAATACGCCATCGAGCGGCGAGACGAACAGCGGATCGTCGGCAACATATATAAGGGGATCGTCACTTCGATCATCCCGGGCATTGAGGCGGCGTTCATCGACATCGGTCTGCCTCGAAACGCGTTTCTCTATGTAAACGATCTTTATCCCCAACTCGACGAGTATGGGTATTTTACAGAAGACGAGAGCGCCTTCACAGAAGAAACCGGTGGAGAAGAAACATCCGCCAAACCGGACCCCACGCCATACGCCATCACCGACCTGATTCAGGAACAACAACAGATTAACGTCCAGCTGTACAAAGAGCCGATCGGCGCCAAGGGTAGCCGCGTCACCACCAATATTTCTCTGCCCGGGCGTTATCTCGTACTGCTCCCCTGTACCAGCCACGTAGGCGTCTCGCGCCGTATCGAAGACCTTGAAGAACGCGAACGGCTTAAAAACCTGGCGGAAGCCCTGCTTCCCGACGGCATGGGCGCCATCGTCCGGACCGCTGGGAAAGACATGGGCGATGAAGAGTTCCGCAACGATCTGGATTATCTGCTGAAAGAATGGGAACGCATTCAACATCGCAGCGAAACCACGGGCGCCCCATCGCTGATCTATCAGATTCCCGGAATGGTATTTCTGTTGATTCTCGACCTGATCAGCGACGGTATTGAGGAGCTGGTGGTCGACGACCCCCAGTTGTACACCGAAGTCGTAGAGTACGTAAAAAAGCAGGCGCCCAACGCGGTTCACAAGATTACCTTTTACGACGACAGCACGCCCATCTTCCGCACCTACGGCCTTGAAACCGACATCAACAATCTGCGCAGCCGTAAGGTATGGCTCAAGTGCGGCGGGTATATCGTCATCGATGAAACCGAAGCAATGACCGTCATCGACGTCAACACCGGCCGGTATCTGGGCAAGCATAATCTGGAGGAGACCGTCTTCCGCACCAACATGGACGCGGCGGGCGAAATCGCACGACAATTACGTATGCGCAATCTGGGCGGCATCATCATCGTCGACTTTATCGACATGAGAGAAAAGGATCATCAGGATCAACTGATGGCCCATCTGGTCGAGCATCTGAAACGCGACCGGTCGCGGACTCATTTGTATCCACTAACCGAATTGGGCCTGTTGCAGATGACGCGCAAACGCGTGCGTAAAAGTCTGAACAAATCAACAACTCAACCCTGCCCGTACTGCAAACGTGAAGGCTTCATCCTCTCGTCCGAAACCATGATTATCAAAATTTTCAGGACATTCGAGGAGATATGCAAAGAAGAAAACGCGAAAAGCGTCACGCTTCGGGTTCATCCGCGCCTGGCGTCGAAAATCAAGGAAGATTACGCCGAACAGCAGGAAGCGCTGCAGACGCGCTATAACGCCTCACTGAAAATCCTGCCAGGCGCCGATCTGCACTTCGAGCAGATCGTTGAGGAAATTTCATGAAGCGGACGCCGGAAACGCTGGCTTCACTGCTCACCGAACAGCGCAATCCTCGCTCGGAAAACATCGACAAACTCTCCACCCGGGAAATAGTCGAACTCATTCACACGGAAGACCATTTCGCTTTTGCGGCGCTGGACGGCGTCCTCTCCGAAATCGCTCAAGCCGTCGACTACGCCGTCGAAGCCTTTCGCAATCAGGGCCGGTTAATTTACGTGGGCGCCGGAACCAGCGGTCGGTTGGGAGTGCTCGACGCGGCGGAATGTCCTCCGACGTTTGGCACTCATCCTGACATGGTTCAGGGTGTCATCGCGGGTGGTTGGGACGCCCTTCGGCATGCGGTTGAACGCGCGGAAGACTCGCCGGAAGACGGCGCACGAGCGATGGAAGAACGCAACATTCGATGCGGTGACGTGGTGGCGGGCATCGCCGCATCGGGACTCACGCCTTTCGTTCACGGCGCATTGAGCGAAGCGCGTAAGCGCGGCGCCCGAACGGTGTTCATCACCTGTCATAGCAACCCCGATCACATGCCGGACGTCGACGTCATCATTCCCTTGCTGGTGGGGCCTGAAGTCATCACGGGTTCGACCCGTATGAAGGCGGGAACCGCCACTAAACTGACGCTCAACATCATCACCACCGCCGCGATGGTGCGCATTGGTAAAGTATTCCGTAACCTGATGGTCGATCTGACCGCGACGAACTACAAGCTTGAGGTCCGCTCGCGACGCATACTCTCTTCACTCACAGGGATCTCCTACGATGAGGCGAACAGCCTGATTCAAGCCGCGAACGGGCGATTAAAGACCGCACTAGTGATGCACTTCATCGGCGTAACCGCGGATGAAGCGAATCGCCTGATCGAGCAGCAACAAGGCCGGATACAGGACCTCATTCCCCGAGAATCCGGCGCCGAATAACGCACCGCGCTGGTTAACCAGATTGCCCTTCCCTTCGCATGAATTACACAAACCCTCTTTCCCTCGTTTTATAAATGCGGCCATTCGAATCAAGCAGGAAGGAGGAAGCATGCGTATTCTGATAATCGGGGCGGGCGTCGCCGGTCTGACGTTGTCCGCCTTGTTGCATCGCCGGGGTATAACGCCGGTCGTCATTGAGCGAGCCGATCGTTTCGATCATTCCGGATATATGCTTGGATTATATTATCTTGGGTCCCGCGTTCTGCATGGTCTGGGCGTCTTTGACGATTTTCTGGATCAAAGCGTCGAAATGAGAAAATATATCATTCAAAACTGGCGCGGCGATGTGATTCATGATTACGACCTTCAACCCTTAACCACAGAATATGGCCCCCTTCAGGGTATCAGCCGCCCCGGCCTGATCGACTTATTGCGCAAAGCATCCGGCGACATCCCGATTCGGATGGGTACAACCGTCAGGGCCATCAACCAGACCAGTTCGCAAGTCGAGGTCGAGTTCCATGATGGTTCCACCGATCGTTTCGATCTGGTTGTGGGCGCGGATGGGCTGCACTCCGATACGCGAGCGCTAGTTTTAGAGGAACAGGATTACGCCTACCGAAAAACCGGGTGGGGAGGATGGGTCGCCTGGGTCGACTCGAATCTGGCGCCCAACGACAAATATACGGAATACTGGGACGCAGGCCGATTTATCGGGTTGTATCCGACATCCGGCAGGCTTGGCGTTTTTGTGGGCGGCCCTATCCAATCGCTCAAAGCAAAAGGATTCCATCAATATATTGAAGACCTGCGAGGGCGGAATGGGCCGAGTATCTCACCCCGGATTCAAGCGATTCTGGATGCGATTAAGGATGAACAGGCCCCATTCTTCTGGGATTTTCACGACTGCCACACTCAGCGATGGGTTAAAGGCCGTGTTGTTCTGCTTGGTGACGCCGCGGTTGGATTTTTACCAACGGCGGGCATCGGCGCATCAATGGCGATGGAATCAGCCGCCGTGTTAAATGATGAACTGTCGCGTACTGATGCGCGGTTCATTGAAAAAGCCTTGCGCCTCTTCGAAAAGCGCCATCGAAAGCGGGCGGAATCCGCACAGCGAACTTCCCGGAGATTGGGAAACATCATGACCGTGAAATCGGCGCCGCTGGTATGGGCGCGAAACCAGATGTTAAGGTGGTATACACTGAAAATGTTAATCAGCGGCATCGCGAAAATCATGGATGAGCCGATTTAATGTAGACCCGCTTCATGAATCGACGCCTAACCATCTCGAAAACCGCATCTTGATCTATCTTTCGGGTTGACGATAAAAAACGGCTTTCTAATGTCGCCTGGCGATTGATTTCGCGTTACAATGCGCCTGCAAGACTTTCAAGATGCCGGAAGGGCCGCGCCGCCCCTCAATCTCGAAAATACTCTCACTCATCCTTCTTAAAGCTTGCAAAATTCGATTATTGTTATTACCTATTGCTCGTGGTATAATTTCGCTTAAAAAGGACAACGCCTGTTTCATGCAATCACCGATGGACAAGCGCCGCCTCTACCGTGACATCGCGATCATGCGTCAACGCATATTCGCGGTCACAGCCGTTATTGGCTTTGCCGTTGTATTGGCGGGTACTATCATTGGCAATGGGATGGATTTCAACCTGGCCTTCAGAAATTCCGTGCTGGCGTTGATGGGTTTCGGTCTGCTCGGATATCTGTGGGGTATGTATTACGAAAAGGTGGCTGAACCGGCGCTGGTGGAGTCATACCGGACCGAAGCGCAGAAAAGGATGGACGAGCTTAAAGCCGACCCCAACAAGCGCTTCATTCTCGAAATGTCCGTGGATGAACTTCAACCCAATATGATATCCGTAAATGCGGTAACCAACTCGGATGGAGCCCTGCTGGTTCGTGAAGGAGCGAAATTGACTGAACGCATGATTCAGAATCTGAAAGATAACGGCGTTCGGGCGATCAAGGTTGAGGCGCAACACCGGCAGATGGCGGATGAAGAATACGAATAATCGGTTAAAATGAATATCACTCCATTCACAATCCGTTGAATGGAAGCATTCATACACGGGAGTATCCTGAAAGAGAGCACATTACAATCGCGATTCTCAAACCGGCCTGGCGAATTAACCTGCTGACCGAGACGCGATTAGGATGATTCGCCCATGCGCTATTATGACGTGAGCCGAGAAAAAGTATCCGCTGAGGAAGAAAAGCGCCTATGGGTCGAATACACCCAGAACAATTCGTATGACGCCCGCGAAAAACTTGCTGAAAAATATATCCACCTCGTCAAATACGTGATAAACCGCATGTTGAGCGTCTCGCACATCGAAAGCGAAGTGCTCGACTACGACGACCTCTATTCAAGCGGCGTGATGGGGCTTCTGGCCGCCATCGATAATTTCGATCCTCGCCGCGATGTCAAGTTCGTCACCTACGCCATCCCCCGAATCAAAGGCTCCATCATCGACGAATTGCGAGCCGTTGACTGGATTCCAAGATCGTTACGGCAACAGGTCAATAAACTGCAAGCCGCCTTCGCCGAGATGGAAACCGAACTGCAACGGCCCGCCAACGAAAGTGAAATCGCGGGCAAGCTGGGCGTGGAGGTGAATGAACTGCAACGGCTGCTGCATCACGCCAGCCGGGCCGCGCTGCTCTCGCTCGACGAGGTGCTTCGCATCTCTGAAGACAGCGTCGCTACCCGCGCCGACGTGACGCCGTCGCGTAAAGTCGACGACCCGCGCGATCAGATTCAAAAAGACGAAATCATCGAACTACTGACCCAGGCGATCGAAAACCTGCCGGACAAAGAGCGCCTGGTGGTAGTGATGTACTATAATGATGAATTAACCTTGCGAGAAATCGGCGAAGTACTTGGCGTTACTGAGTCGCGCGTCTGTCAACTCCACACCAAGGCGATGCTCAGACTGCGCGGAAAGTTGGCGACCTGGCAGCAAGATATGTTCGTGTGACCTCCCCGGCCCACGGGCGCCCCGCCGCCGAATTTTTGTCATCGCGAGGGAGAACCATGAGACTCGCGGATTTACAAAACCAGCTCGCGAATATGCCGCTGAATCAACAATTCAGTCAGGCGCAGACTCACCAGATTCAACACGCCCCCATCGCCATCAACAACGAATTTCAGGAAGAAGTTCTGGAAGAAAACACCACCGTGCAGGAAGGCGAGGAATCAGACGAAAAACAGGGCATCCGTGAAGAGGATCAGGACCGGGCGGGCCGCCGGCGCCCCCGAACCCGCCGCCGCGCAAAAACGATTGAGGAAGAAGCAGAAGAAAAAGTTGCAAAAAAACGTGCAAAAGATGGAATTCATGGAAATTATCTTGACGTAGAAGCATAACGCATTAAAGTAATCATACGCAGTAATTCTTTGGACGGTTTGCATGGCGCGTCCTGCGCGCCGTTCGTCAGGGATCGTACTTTATTTCAGATTGCTTCGTCTGGTTGAGGAACCGCAATGTCAGTCATGGAAGTCGTACTGCTGATTCTGGTAGTCAGTCTGTTTTTATGGCTTGTCCATTTGAAGCGACAGGTCCATGAATTGATCCGTGACCGTGACAACCGTCCCGAGATTCCCGCGATTACCCCCAACGACCTTCGCGCCCTGCAGAAATCGCTCACCGAACTGGTTTCGAATATCGAATACTACACCGAATCGCAGATGCAGAAGATTTCCCTGCAAAGCGAAGCGATCCGCACGCTCAGCCGCCGTATCGCCGAGCGCGTCGAAACCGCCGCGATAGCAGCCGCGCCCGCGCCGGAACCGCAATCATACGCCACCGCCGCCCCCGAACCGATGTACACGGCTCGCATCACTCCCCTGCCCCCCCAACATGGCGTCCGGCACCATTCCAAGGACAAGATCATCGAACTGCACCAGCGCGGCTGGTCGCCCGAACAGATCGCCCGCGAACTGCGCCTCAACAAGGGCGAAGTTCAACTGATCGTGAATCTGTTCTGAATTCGGATTTACAATCCTTTTGCCACCCAGCCGCGCTCAACTGGCTCAAATTGAAATGTCCCGTATAATAAAGGTCCGGCGTTTTCTTCGCGCCGAAATCATGAAACCTATGCGGCTTGCACGGCCGGACTGAAACGATATGGATCTGAAACAAATCGAAGACAAAGTGCTCGCGGGCGGGCGCATCTCTGAAGAAGAAGCCCTCTTTCTCTACCACACGCCCAACATCCACGCTCTGGGCCGTATGTCGGAAGCCGTACGCCGGCGCTGGAACCAGAACAACGCGTACTACATCGTCAACCGCCACATCAACTACAGCAACATCTGCGTTGACGACTGCAAGTTCTGCGCTTTCGCGCGCAAGCCGGGCGAAGACGGCGGCTTCGAGTATTCCATCAACGAGATGCTGAAACGCGCCGACGAAGGCGCCGCTCAAGGCGCCATCGAGTTTCACGTGGTAGGGGGGCTGCATCCCGACCTGCCCTATTCGTACTACCTCGACATGTTGCGCGCACTGAAAGAGCGTTATCCCGACGTACACCTGAAGTGTTTCACCGCCGTGGAAATCTCTCACCTCGCTCGCCTGTCGAAACGCTCCATTGAGCAGGTGCTGAACGATTTGATCGACGCCGGGCTGGGCTCGTTGCCAGGCGGCGGCGCCGAGATGTTCGCTGAACGTGTGCGCGACAAGATGTGCCCAGGCAAGTTGTACGTTGATGAATGGCTCGAAGTGCATCGCACAGCGCACCGGCTTGGCCTGCACAGCAATGCGACGATGCTTTACGGCCACGTCGAGGAGCCGGAAGAGATCGTCGACCACCTCGCGCACCTGCGCCCGCTGCAAGACGAAACCGGCGGATTCATGACGTTCATCCCGCTGCATTTTCAGCCGAAAAACACCCGCCTGACCGGGGTGTTGGGCACGGGCATGAAAGACATGCGGGTCCACGCCGTTTCACGTATCTATCTGGATAATTTTCCCCACATCAAAGCGTACTGGACCATGCTGGGAGTCAAGACCGCGCAGGTTATGTTGCGATTCGGCGCGGACGACTTCGACGGGACCGTCATTGATGAGAAGATCGTCCACATGGCGGGTTCGACCTCACCCAAGATCATGACGGTATCGAAATTGCGCCGCCTGATTGAAGAAGCGGGCCGGGTTCCCGTAGAGCGCGACACTCTGTTCAACCCCGTTATGCGAGAAGCCCCGTTACCCGCCGTTACCGCGTAGCGGCGGTTTCCTGTTCACGCACGGATCTGCCACAGGCGCCATGACCTTATTAAAAAAAGAAGACTCTCGCCAAACCATCGACTGGCCGAATATCCGTATCGTACTTCTCGACATGGACGGCGTTTTGACCAGCGAGGAGGCGTATTGGGATGCGGCGGGCCTGACGGTCCGCGAGATTCTGGAAAGCCCAGCCTATCTGGGGCTCAATCCGGCTGAATACACCCCCGTCGTCGATCTGTTCTACAAAAAACTGAGCCGGGGCGATCGCACTGAGCAGCGAAAATACCTGCCCAACGCTCTGATCGCCGCCTGCAAAATTCGAGGTATCAACAGCAACTGGGATCTCGCCTATCTCGCCCTGGGGCTTTATCTGGCGCCGCTGCTTTCACCATTATTCATCTATTTTTCACTGATCGCCAAAGGAGCGGGTGATAGCGACCTTGCCTCGATGCGCGACGTAAATCGAATCGACGAAGGCGCGCTGAAAGAATGCCTGGCGCCCGCCTGGGATCGCCTGATCGACTGCGTACGGCAAAGACGCGAGTATGAGTTCCTGCGCGCGCGCGACCTTCATCTGTGGGGCGATTATTTCCGCCGCATGGGACGAATCGCGGCGCCGTACAACCAACCAGAGCGCCTGGTTCGGGAGGCTATTCCATCCAATCGGCGTGGACTCGAACTGCTGGACGCGCTGAACGGCATGACGCCCGGTAACGAAAATCATGCCCAGCGGTGGTTTGGACGATCGACCGAATTCTGGCGCGACGCCCGCGATATTTTTCAGAGCTGGTATCTGGGCGGCGAACTCTATCACGAAAGTTATGGCGTCGCCTTGCCGTTCGGCCCCAAGCCGGGCCTGATTCATCAGGAAGAGCCCTTGCTCGGGCGAGGCTCGACCCACCTCTCCCTGCAAAAACTGAAGAACGCGGGCATTGAAATCGGGATCGCCACCGGACGCCCGCGTCGCGAAATTCTCACTCCGTTAAAACGCTGGGACGCTTTAAAGTATTTCGCCCCCGATCGCATCGCCACCCATGACGAAGTCGAGCAGGCGGAAACGGAGTTGCGCGAATCCGGCATGGAAGCGCGGATCGGCAAACCGCATCCATTTATTTTTTTGCGCGCATTATTTCCAGTCCGTTCCAACAAGGATCTGGTTGAGTTTCAAAGCGAATCGGAGGCGCTCAACCATGTATTGATCGTGGGAGACGCCCAGGCGGATATCTGGGCGGCTCAGGCGATGGGTTCGCCCTGCGCGGCGGTTTTATCCGGGGTCGCGGGCCAAACTGATCCGGATGGACTACTTTCATCCCAGCCTGCGGCGGTATTCGATACTCTTACTGAAATCATTGAAAAAATTGTGGATACGAAAAAGTAGTCATCGGTTCCATTATCCAATTGCCCGATTGACACAGTAAAAGCGTTATATTATTGAGGGTACAACTTAGAAAAATTACTAAAATTATTTACATCGAATGATTCCACTTTCAAAAAAAAAGTGATATAGTGTCCATAAGCTCAAAGCATCCTTGTACGGCAGTTGAGGTGAAGCATCATGAGAATTTCAGCAAAAGGGGAATACGCCATCCTCGCCATGTTGGACCTCGCACAGGCGTACGATTCGGAAGAAGTACGTACTCTGGAAGAGATTTCCAACGAACAGTCAGTCCCCCATCCCTTCCTCGTTCAGATTTTACTTGAACTGAAAAGGTCAGGTTTGGTGGAAAGCCGACGCGGCGCGGGCGGCGGGTATCGACTTGCCCGGCATCCACGCGACATATCGCTGGGTGAAGTGATCCGCCTGATCGACGGACCATTGTTGCCATTCAAGTGCAACGAAAACGGCCATCATGACGGTGAAGGCGGATGCGCCCATAAAACCGGCTGTGTTCTTCGTTCGGTGTGGACGGACGTTCGCGACGCCATTGAACGCGTTATCGACGATGTCTCGTTCGAGGAACTCGCCCGGCGGCAGGAAAACATGAATTCGCCGATGTACTACATCTGAAAGCGAACGTTTTCCGCCGGTTGCCGTATTCAGCCGATCCCAATTTTTGAGCATACGCTCTTAATTTCGACCGGAAACGGGAATTGCGCCCTCAAGCCGGTCATTTTCACTCCCCCCCTCCTGTTCTATCCATTTCAGTCATATCTTTGTGCATCCCGCTATTCTTGACGATTTCTACTTTGAAGGTAGACTTTTCACTCATCAGCAAAAATCAATGAAGCCATTTGAAGAAAGGAATCGTGGAATTTTATGTCCGACGAACAACGATCATGCTCGTATAAAGGGTTTACCGTCTGGTTTACGGGGCTTTCCGGATCAGGGAAAAGCACAATCAGCGACGTGCTGGTGCGGGAATTCAAAAAGCGCGGTATCAAACACGAAGTGCTTGACGGCGACGTGGTGCGCACCAATCTCAGCAAGGGATTGGGTTTTTCAAAGGAAGACCGCGACACGAACATCCGCCGCATTGGTTTCGTCTGCCATATCCTGACGCGCAACGGCGTCGTGGCGATCGCGGCGGCGATTTCACCATACCGCAATATCCGTGACGAGAACCGCAAGATGATTGGCAATTTCGTTGAAGTCTTCGTCGATACGCCACTGGATATCTGCGAACAGCGCGATGTAAAGGGACTCTACAAAAAAGCGCGCGCGGGCGAGATCAAGGAATTCACCGGAATCTCGGACCCGTATGAAGAGCCGCTGAATCCTGAAGTAACCTGCTACACCGACAAAGAATCGCCCGAAGAAAGCGCGGAAAAAATTTTGAATAAACTGCGTGACCTCGGCTACATCGAGTGGTAAGCGATCTTTCGAAAGCCACCAATGAAAAGCCCTCTCATTGAGAGGGCTTTTTTGTTTTGTTATTTGAAATCCTCGCGTTGAGGGGTAAAAACATCAAATATAACGCCATCTTCCAGCGCGACCACGCCATGCGGTGCGCCGGACGGAACATAGTATGAATCACCCGCCGATACGACCTGTTTTTCACCATTCATCTCCAACTCAAATCGCCCAGATATTATATATCCTACCTGCTGGTGAGGATGGCTATGCACGGCGCCCACCGCGCCCTTGCGAAAGCGGAATTCCACTGACATCAAGCCTCCGCCAGTAGCCAGTACGCGGCGTTCGACTCCGGGTGAAGGCGCAACGAATTCCACTTGATCAGGAGAAACGATCATGAATGCCTCCTTATTGAGACGAAGTGATTTTCAAGCCCGCGATTCCGCACACGATCAGCAGCAGACAGAGAATCCGGGCTAATTCGCGCGACTCGCCGAACAACCATATCCCCAAAACGGCTGTTCCCGCCGCACCGATCCCGGTCCACACCGCATACGCCGTGCCCACCGGGATAGTTTTTAACGCTTGAGCAAGCAGTACGAAACTGAAAGCCATGCAAACAACCGTAAACGCCGTAGGAGTGGTTCGAGTGAAGCCATGTGAGTATTTCAATCCTATCGCCCACGCGACTTCAAACAGCCCGGCGATAACGAGCAGAATCCAATTCAATTTGTGCTCCTGAATACACTATTTTCTGGGCAGCGCGCGCGTCGCTCCAGTCGAGATGCCGCCATCGACAAGCAGCGTCTGTCCGGTAATGTATGCGCTGGCGTCGGAAGCAAGAAAGACCACCGCGCCGTCGAGGTCGTTCGGTTGACCGGGCCGCTTGAGCGGGATGCGGTCGCAGAGATATTCGACCCATTCCCGGTTTTCATACATCACCGCATTCTGCGCGGTTTTAAACCAGCCCGGCGCGAGACAGTTGACGGTAAGACCGTAGGGCCCCCAATCGTCGGCAAGGCTCATAGTAAGTTGTTTGACTCCACCCCGGCTGGCGCAATATGGTCCCAGTCCGGCGTAACCCGCCACGCTGGTCACCGAGCCGATATTGATCACGCGTCCATAGCGTTGTTCAATCATGCCGCGCGCCACCGCCTGCGCCACGAAAAAGGTTCCACGCAGATTCGTATCAAGTACGGTGTTCCAATCGTCCCAAGTTACATCCATCGCGGGTTTTCGGCGATTGCATCCGGCGTTATTGACCAGGATGTCGATTCGGCCGAACTCGGCGAGCGCGGATTCCGTCATTCGCTGGATGCTATCGTAATCGGTTACGTCAAGTTCCAGCGGAAACGCCTTGCGGCCGAGCGCTTCGATTTCCGCTTTGAATTCACGCAATGAATCCAATGTGCGGCTGGTAATGATCAGATCGGCGCCGGCGCGCGCAAGAGCTCGGCCGAAATACTGACCAAGCCCGCGGCTGGTTCCCGTCACCAGAGCGATTTTCCCCGTTAAATCGAACAAGGATGTGGACATAAAGAATGACTCCAATTGAGTGGATCACGTTGGATTCAAAATGACTTTCATCAAACCCTTTTCTTTGTTGTACAGCCGCCGGAACCATTCAGCCCCGGCTTCAAGCGGCACGGAAGCGCTATGGACAGGATCAAGGTTTACCCTGCCCCGGCTTATGAAATCAAGACAGGCGGGGTAGTCGCCCCGGCTGGCGCACGAGCCTTGCACGCGGAGTTCACGCGTTACTACCGCCTGTAAAGGGAACTCGATGGTTGGCGCGAGGTTGCCGATCAGCGTCAACGCTCCGCCCTTGCGTAAGGTATGAACGGCGACGTTCACCGAAGTGGAAGCGCCCACCGCTTCAAACGCGACGTCGGCGCCGCGCCCTTCGGTTAGCCGCTTCACTTCATCCGCCACGTTGCATTCATTGGCATTGAGCACGATCGAAGCGCCAAGCTGGCGCGCGAGTTCTAGTTTTTCCGATTCCAGATCGACCGCGATGAGCTGCCCGCAGCCCGCCGCGATCGCGGCCTGAATGACCAGCAGGCCGATCATCCCGGCGCCAACGACTAACACGCAGTCGTTCAGCGTGATCGGCGTTAGACTCACGGCATGCATGGCGATGGAAAGCGGCTCGACCATCGCGGCGCGTTCAAACGAAACGTTGCCGGGAATCCGATACAGAATGCGCTGGGGAACCGCGACGTATTCGGCGTAAGCGCCGTGCCGCCGATATTCACCGCACGAAACGCCCAGCACCATACGATGATCGCACAGGTTGATTTCTCCACGCCGGCAATGCCAGCAGGAGCCGCAATATACCGTCGAATCGAACGTGACGTGATCGCCGGTGCGCCACCCCTTAACGAGCGAGCCGGTCTCCACGATCACGCCAGCGGCCTCATGCCCCATAACGATAGGGGGAATGCGGCGGCCGGTGCTTCCGTCCATCCCGTGAACATCGCTGCCGCAAATACCGCATGCTTTTACTTCGATGAGGACGTCGTCTTCACCAAGTTCGGGCGTGGGCATTTGTTGAATCTCGAACTTGTTGTATTCGGTAAGTACCAGTGCTTTCACGATGTTTCTCTTTCAATCGAAGTGGAGCCGTCCCATCGATTCATCCAGCCGCATGATTGCAATCACATTGCGAATCGATTCAAAGCCGATCTCGTCTTCCCGTACGTTTCTCAGGTGGATGAACTTCCATTCCGTCACCTCGTCGCTCTCGCTCAGATGAGCGAGGTCTTTCGCTTCGCAAAGAAAGAACAGATCGATGGTGTGATAAATGAATCCACCGAACGGGTATTGATTAGGCAGCGAGCAGATGTATTTCCATCGGGTGAGTTCGAGATTAAGTTCCTCGCCGATCTCGCGTCGAAGCGCGTCTTCCGCCGTTTCGCCGTGGTCGATGAATCCACCCGGCAGATCGAGCATCCCCGCGCCGGGCTCTTTCGCCCGCACGGTAAAAAGAATTCGCCCCCGATCGTCGCGAATCGCTCCCGCCACAGCACCACAGGCATTGATGTAATAAACGAACCCGCACGCATGGCAATCGAAGCGCTTGTCTGAACGCGGCTCAAAACCTCCGGCGCCGCAACGCGGGCAAAATTGGATCACCCGTTCGGCGCGATGCGCGGGATCGAACTGCAACGAACTCATCTCATCTCCTCATCACGAATGGCTTTATTCTCCACCGTTCGCGCCCGGCGCGCCGGGATGGCGCTTTTGAAACGCATGGAATTCCTTAATCGCGGGGGAGCCGTCTTTCGGGCGTTCCTGAATATCCACCCGCAGATAACGGACGTTAGCCGCGTCGAAATAAAGCCGCTGATTGGGCGTATCATCAGTATTGTCCGACCGGTCGGCGAGTACGTCCCACGATTCGCCATAGAGAGATCCCTTAAGGATATACTTGACCGGCGCGGGATCGAGATCCCATATCACATCGGCGCCCGACAGTTCATAGGACTCGCCCAGATCGACCTGCCACCAGGGCGTGGCGTCTTCCACAGCGGGCGACCATACGCTGAAGGGATTTCCATCATTGGCGAGAGACGCACCCGATGCGTCGAGGTTGGATGACGCGGACGCGGGCTTTGAACCGGCGAGATCGATGTTGCCATGCCCCAGCGTTCGAAGCAGAAAATCTTCAAACAACCAGAAGATGTAAGTGTATTCCACATCACCGCCGAGGTGATGACCGCCGGTGGTATCGAGCACCAGTTCGACATGCTCGCCTTTTTTTGCTTTCATCAACTCCTGATAGACTTTGACGGTGTCCTGAAACAACACGTTGTCGTCTTCGATGCCATGAACCAGCATCAGCCGCCCTTTCAGGTTTTTCGCCAGCGGTAACAGGGAAAACTTTTTCTGATCGGGCTGGTTGACGCGGCTGCCGCTGATGGTGAGTTCGGTATAACTGCCGTAATAGTTTTCCCACTCGGTGGGGCCGGCCCCGGCCATGCCAACCTGGAACACATCCGGCTTGGTGTACATCGCCATCTGGGTAACGAAGCCGCCGAAACTCCAGCCATAGAGCGCGACCCGGTTTGGATCGGCGCCGTAGGTTTTCACCAGATACTGTACGCCATCGGAGAGATCCTCTACCTGTGGCTTGCCGGGATGCTCCCAGTTGGCGGTTTCAAACGCTTCACCATAGTTGGAACTTCCGCGCGGATCGATCACCGCCGCGATGTAGCCATGCCGGCGCGCCATGTACATCGGGAAGCGATAATTGTACGTACCGAAACCACCGTAATTCACCATGCTGGAGGCGTTCAAGGGACCGCCATAGACATAGATCATCAACGGTCGGCGATCGGCTGGATCAAAATCAGGCGGTAGGAACAACATCCCATATATGGTCTGGCCGTGCTGATTTTTGTATGAAAACAACTGTGGTTTGAGCAGGTTCAATTGCCTGATTCCCCCCGGATGCGAGCGGGTCAAAATGGACTCTTTTTCACAATCGACGCAACCCGCCGCGAGTTCCTGAGGCTGATCCCAACTGGTGAAAATCGCGGCGTAGCGTTTGCCATCTTTTGAGATCGCAGGGTTGGAATGGACCCCATCGAGATGGGTGAGACGAGTAATTTCTCCCGTCTTGTACCGCACGGCGTACAGGTCTTTCTGCGCGGGATGTTCGCGATTGGCCAGGACGAACATCGTCTCGCCATCGTCACTGAACGAGATGAAATCAGCGTCGAACTCGCCGCGCATGACCGGAACCTTACCCCTTGTAAGCGGATTGATCAGCCAGGGTTGGCGAAACCCGCTGTCATCAAACGAGGCGACGACGGATTGGCCATCGGGGGTAAAGACGGGATCGACGCGAAACGGAGACCGTGCGCCGCCGCTGTTGCGCGAGTGTTGGATGAGCTGAGCCTTATCTTCCGAATCGACTTTGGCGGTATAGATGAAAATATCTTCCGTATCGCGATCGTACACCCTGAAGACGATTCGGGATCCATCCTTCGACCACTCCGGATTAGAGAGATCGTAATGACGATCGGCGCCGCCCTCATGATGGTAAACCTCGACGGCTTCCGCATCCGTCCCCGAATCGATGGGGCCGCCGAGTTTCTGCAGATACACCCAGGTTTCCTTACCGGGCGGTTCGGGGTCTTCAGCGAGCGGTCGGTCATGCTCTTTGAGTTTGGCGAATCGCTCGCGGAAGGTCACGTATGGAACTTTGCGCGTTTCGGGTTTTTCGCCCTGCTCGCGGGTGGCCACGACGGCCATCCAACTCTGATCGGGCGACAGGATTTTTCGCTCCACGGTTCGGCCATCCGGCAATTGAGGCATGATCTCTTCAACAAATGACTCGCCGAATTGAACGCGATAGAGCGACGAGCCGCGCCGGTAGATAAAGCCGCCGCCGTCGCGAGTGAATTCAAAATCGCTCTCCGCATCGCTGGTCTTGGTCAGCCGCGTGGGCGTGGCGTCGTTCACGGTCATGCGGTAGACGTCGTTTTTGTAACGCAGGAGCATCTCGGGAGCGGTTTTCGACCACACGAACGAGTCGACGCCTTTGTACTCAGGCGGTTGGCCATCACTCTCTTTTTTCTCATCGGATTTCTTGGCCGCGCGGACGATTTCGCCCGCTTCTTTATCAAAGGGCGCAAAAGTCTCCGGCGAAGTCAGGCGTTTGCATTGTTTTTCTTCCGCGTCATAGACCCACACGTCATAACCGGTGACGTCATGCACGTTCCAGCGGAATGCCAGATAGCGGCCATCATCAGACCAAGCCATGCTTTGCGCCGTCTTGCCGTATAGTTCTTTTTGATCGAAAAGGTTTTTCAGCGTAAAGTCGAGCGTCTTCGTGCTTGATTCAATCGTCGCGCTTTCAACGCAGCAGGCGGTTTCAGCCCAGGCGCTCGATACCGGCGGCAACAGAATTCCAATTGAAACGAACAACAGGGTAACCACGCGCATGTCAAACTCCTTATCGCGATTGGCAGAACGCAACGGATTGCATCCTTTTCAATCATCGGCTGAAATCGCTTTCGTTTGAAGTGTTCGCTGGTGAAATATTCACGTAACCTGACAAAGCGCGGGATTTATTCGAGAGATGAATCCGGTTAGTCTTTGCCATATCAATCTCGTGAAATGAGCGCCGCCATGACAAGTACGCCACAAATGGCCGATATCGTTCAACGTTTTCCCCGCCCCAGGCTGGAGGACGTTCACACCGCCGCGTTGAACGCGGTGCGCGAAGGTCTGAGGGCGGAGGATCTCAGCGGCAAGCGCATCGCCGTCGCATGCGGCAGCCGGGGCATCAGCCACCTGGATGAGATCGCCGCCGCCGTGGTGAGTGCACTGAAAGAACGCGGCGCGAGCGTGGTTCTGATTCCCGCAATGGGCTCACACGGGGGAGGCGCCGCGGAAGCGCAGCGCGATATCCTGCTCGAATACGGTCTCCGTGAGGACCGGACAGGCGCGCCAATCATTTCTTCCATCGAAACGGTTCGTCTTGGCCAAACGGGCGATGGCGTTCCGGTGTTTTTTTCCCGTGACGCGTTTGAATCGGACGGCGTCATCGTGATAAACCGCATCAAGCCGCATACGGATTTTAACGGAGCCATCGAAAGCGGCATCCTCAAAATGATCGCGGTCGGGCTTGGCAAGGTCGATGGAGCGCGCACGTTTCACAGCCGCACAACGGACTTCGATCACGTTCACCTGATTGAAACCATCGCCGGAGTCGCCATTCAGACAGGCAAGATACTCGGCGGTCTGGCGATTCTTGAAAACGCGTATCATGAAACCGCCAGTTTGAACTGGTCGTCGGCGGACGCTCTGATTCACCATGAACGAGAGTGGATTCGTCAGGCGCGTGAATGGATGCCCTCGCTGCCGATCGAGCGGGCTGACGCGCTGATCGTCGATCGTATCGGCAAAAACATCAGCGGCGTGGGGCTCGACCCCAATGTCACCGGACGCCGCTATCGCATCAACCGGCGATGGAACGACGCGCCAGACATCACTCGAATCGCCGTAATGGACATCACGCCCGAAACCAACGGCAACGCGGTTGGCGTCGGTCTCGCCGACTTCTGCGGTCAGCGCGTTCTGCAAAAAATGGACAAACGCGTCACCTACGTTAATGCAGTGACGTCACGGAACGCGCTCTGCGCCGATATCCCCCTGAACTTCGATACCGACCGCGAAATGTTCGACTGGATGGTGCGATCCATCGGCGACGTGGACGCCGCGTCGCTGCGCATGCTGCATATCTCCGACACGCTGAATCTGATTCATCTGCGGGCGTCAGAGGCCTTGCTGCCTGAACTGCGCGAGCATCCCCATGTGGAATCGATCGGCGAGTTGCATGAAATGGAATTTACTCCGGAGGGCGACCTGCCGCTTTTGCCTTGGACGCGGTAAACGATTTCCGGTAGGATGCTCTGACCTGTTTTGTTAGTTCGGGGAACATTTATGAATCAACCGCATCGCTTTCACGACGCCGTCCAGATCAAGGAACCGCCCAAAACCTGGTTCGGCGCGTTGCGCTTTATTGGTCCAGGAATCATTCTGTCCGCCGCCATCGTAGGCTCGGGTGAGTTGATCGCCACCACCACGCTGGGCACCAGGGCTGGCTTCGCCCTGCTGTGGGTCATTTTATTCGGGTGTCTGGCGAAAACCGCCGTTCAGGTTGAATACGGGCGCGCCTGCATTCTCACCGGCGAAACCACGCTTCAATCGTGGAATCGTCACGGCGCGTTATTCATCGGCCGTCAACACTGGACGGTACTGGTCGCGTTGTTTTTTCTGCTCTTTAACTTCGCGGGGCAGGCCGGCGTACTGGGCGGCGCCGCGCAGGTGGGGACGTTTCTGTTTCCCGCCGTTCCCGCGATCATGTGGGCTGTCGTTCTGGTGATCCTGCTCGGCGTCATCGTCTCACTGGGACGGTATGAATCGATCGAAACCATCGCCATGATCCTGAACGGCGTTTTCATTGCGACCATTCTGTATTGTGTGTTTCGCATTCAGGGCACGGAATATCGATTTACATCCAATGATCTGATGTCAGGTCTCCAGTTTCATCTCCCTCACAACCTGTTGCCCCTCGCCGTGGCGGCTTTCGGCATCACCGGCGTGGCGGCGGGCGAGATTTCGCTCTATCCCTACTGGTGTCTGGAAAAAGGATACGCCGCATGGACCGGCCCGCGCGATGATTCGCCTGACTGGAAGCGACGCGCCCATGGATGGACGCGCGTGATGATCGTCGACGCGCTGGTTTCGATGGTGATTTTTACCATCGCCACGCTGGCGTTCTATATTCTGGGCGCTGCGGTGTTGCAATCACGCGCCGATCAGTTACAGGACGGCAACGCCTTCATCGAACAGTTATCGGAAATCTTTACTCAGGTGCTTGGCGAAAGCACCCGAATCGTATTTATGCTCTGCGCCTTTACCGTGTTGTTTTCAACAGTGTTCGCCAACATCGCCGGTTTTTCACGGATGTGGGCCGATTATTTTGGAATCCTGCGCTGGATCGACTCGCACAGCCCGGCGGCGCGGCGACGAGCAGCCGCCGGGATGGCATGGGTTTTCGCAATCGCCAGCGGATTGATTTACGCGTTCGTCCAGCAGCCGCTGTTACTGGTCGTGATCATGGGCGTGGTGAATTCGCTGTTTCTGATCGTTGTGGCGTATCAGACGATTCTGTCGCGATACGTGCGCAACGACCCCGCGATGAAGCCCTCTACCCTGTATGACGCCGCACTGTGGATCAGTCTGCTTTCCATCGGCTTCATGGCGGCGCGCTCGGTGTTATCGCTCTTTCAGAAAGGGTAATCGAGATGCCGGACTCTGCTCGCCCTCTCTTTTCATTGCAGGATCGCGTCGCCGTTATCACGGGCGCGGGATCGGGCATCGGACGAAGCATCGCCCGGGTTTACGCATCCGCCGGAGCGGAAGTCTGGGCGCTGGATGTGAATGAACAGAGCGCAAACGAGACCGCATCCGGCATCACGGACTCGGGTGGCCGGGCGCACGCCCAAAGGGCGGACGTAACAAACCCGGAATCTCTCGGCCCGGCGGTTAAAAATGTTCTGTCGCAATCTGGACGAATCGATATTCTGGTGAATAACGCGGGCGTGGGATTCGTTGGCGATTTATTAAACACGCCGGAAGAGGAATATGACCGGCTGATGAACGTTAACGCGCGAGGCGTCTTTCTTATGACGCGCGCGGCGCTGCCCTCCATGCTGGAACGCGGAGGCGGGGTGATCGTCAACATCGCTTCCATTGCATCGCTGATCGCGGTAAAAGATCGCTTTGCGTATTGCGCCTCCAAGGGCGCGGTGATGATGATGACGAAAAGTATCGCGATGGATTATGTCGGCAAAGGGATCCGCTGTAATTGCATCTGCCCCACGCGCATCCATACGCCTTTCGTTGACGATTATCTGAGCAAGAATTATCCGGGGCGGGAGAGCGAGGTGTTCGCCCAGCTTTCCGCCTATCAGCCCATCGGCCGCATGGGTTCTCCGGATGAAGTCGCCTGGCTGGCGTTATATCTCGCCAGCGATGAGGGCGCCATGCATACCGGCGACGCGTTCCCGCTTTCGGGCGGCAAACTGATGGGGTAGCGATTCAGCGACACTCTCTAATAAGGCAAGGAGCCAACGATGAAACTGGTCCGATTCGGCGATTTTGGAAGCGAAAAACCCGGCGTGCTGAATTCAGACGGCTCGATTCTGGACGTCTCGGCCTGGGTTGAAGATTACAACGAAGCGTTTTTCGCCGATGGCGGTCTTTCACGGCTGGCCGGCCTGCTCGACGGTGAAGCGGCGAACGCTCCCACAGCTCCGGAAGGCGTCAGGCTGGGGTCTCCGGTGGCGCGGCCCAGCAAGATTATCGCCATCGGTCTCAATTATCTCGACCACGCCAAAGAGACCAACGCCACCCCTCCCGGCGAACCTCTCATCTTCACCAAGTCGAGCACCGCGCTTTGCGGGCCGAACGACAATGTCGAGATACCACGAAAATCAGTGATGACCGATTGGGAAGTTGAACTGTGCTTCGTGATTGGTCGCCGCGCCAAGTATGTCGAACTGGATGACGCCGTCTCTCATATCGGGGGGTACGCCATCATGAACGACGTAAGCGAACGTGAATTTCAGAAAGACCATTGCGGGCAGTGGGTGAAAGGCAAGAGTCATGACACCTTCGGGCCGATGGGACCCTTTCTGGCCACACCGGACGAACTCGGCGACGTAAACAACCTCGCCATGTCGCTTGATGTGAACGGTCAGCGCCGCCAGACCGGAAATACCAGCACCATGATCTTCAAGCCACCCTTCCTGATTCATTACATCAGCCAGTTCATGACGCTGCTGCCCGGAGACATTATCACCACCGGAACGCCGCCCGGCGTCGGGATGGGGATGAAGCCGCCGACCTTCCTCAAATCAGGCGACGTGATCGATGTGCGCATTGAAGGCCTTGGTCAGCAGCGCCAGACCTGCGTCCAGGCCTGAGCCGGTGTGCGGGGGTATTGGGCGCCGGCGTTTCACGTGGTATGGTTGTTCCGGTTTTATCGACCAAGTCATTTGCTGAAAAATTTCTTTGCACTTGAAAAAATGGGACGCAGGCAGCCGTGACATCGCATCCAGACGCAATCACACGTTCACCTCGTGAATTTCAGGCCTGTTTTTTTGTATTCCTGATCGCTGGAATATGTTTATTCCCTTCGATCGCCGCCGCGCATAAAGATCCGAACGCCCCGGTTCCTTCCGTGCGCGCGTTCCGCACCGATGAGCCGATCATGGTTGACGGCGTGTTGGATGAGCCCTTCTGGAGCCAGTGCGACGCCGCCACCAATTTCATCGATATCCGTACCCAGCAGCCCGCCGCGCAACAATCGGTGATGCGCGTCGCCTACACGCGTACCCACGTCTATATCGCCGGCGAATGCTTCGACGATGACATCAGCCAGATTCATGCCACTGAACGCCGCGAGGATCGATCATTCGACGCAGACGATTTCGTCGAGGTCCATTTCGATCCCACCCACAGCCATCGCTCCAAGTACGCGTTTTTTACAAATCCTCTAGGAACGCGCTACGACGCCAATGAAGGGCCATCGGGACAGTTCAATATCGGCTGGACAGCTGAATGGGAACTGGAGGCGAAAATACTCGAAGACCGCTGGGTGTTCGAAATGAGCATCCCGCTCTCCGTCATGAATTATTTTCAGGCCGACAATCAAACCTGGGGCCTGAATTTCACTCGGGTTCAGCGCAGCACGGACGTCACCAGTTTCTGGAGTTACAATCCCACCGATTACTACAAGCCACGCCACTTCGGACACCTGACCGGGCTCGACCTGGCCGACAGCCAGTTCGACCGCAACTGGGAATTCACGCCCTATGTCAGTTCACGCATGGATGTAAACGGCGACGTGTCGTCTCTCTATCAGAGCGGCGCCGACCTCAGCGTACGGCTGACTCCGTCGATCACGTCGTCATGGACGCTCAACCCCGATTTCGGTCAGGTGGAAGCGGACGACGACACGATTGAACTGCGCGACACCGAGCGTTTTCTTACCGAAAAGCGCCGTTTTTTTCGTGAAGGTGAAGAGTTATTGCGCATGCGGAAACAGCTCTATTACAGCCGCCGTTTCACCAATATCGACGCGGGGGCGCGCATCAGCGGCGAGTGGAGGGATTACAAGTTTTCATTGCTGAATATCCAGGGCGACACCGTACACGACGGCGTCTACAACGGCGACTCGACCGTGTTCCGCGCCACACAAAACGTCGGCGAGCGCTCAACGCTTGGGTATTATCTCAATATGTCGGAATTCGACAGCGGACACTCGCGCGTCGCAGGCATGGACGGCGACCTGTTTATTAATGACGACTGGGAGTATCACTTTCAGACCGCGCTGGCTGATGAACGCCTCGAAGACAAAACCGGAACCGTCACCAAAGACAGTTACGACTATCTGGGATTTAACTCCATCGAATACGACAGATATCCCTGGCGGGTCGAAGTGGGGTATGACGCGATTTCCAAAGAGTTCAACCCCGTGCTGGGGTATACGCCACGGCAGGATATTTTCGGCCCCAGCATCAACGCGGGTTATCGCCATCAATCGGATGAACGCTGGTATAAAAGCGTTAATGTCAACGCCGATTGGAGGCTGTATGAAAACGAAGACGGTTCCACAATTCTGCGCGACTATACATTTAATTCCAGCGTTGTGTTCCCCAATGATTTCGGTCTGCAAGCGGGACAGCAAATCGATTATCACGCGCCATACGACAACCTGCGCACCACCGCGGGCGTATCGTTTTTCAATTCCGATTTCTGGAAGCGCGTCGAATTGAATTGGGGCGGCGGCGAGTTTGAAGAGGTTGATTACAACGAAATCAGCATCGGGAAAAACTTCAAACCGTTCGAACGTTGGCCCATCCGTTATGAATTCACCATACGGCAGGAAGACAAACCCACTGGCGGAGCCGACACCGTATGGTTAAACCGGATCGTTTTCGATTACTATTTTTCCGACACGATGTGGATCAAGTCATCGCTGCAGAATCGAGATCGCGGCGTGGGCAACATCAGCATCATTTACGGATGGGAGTTCGTCCACAACGCTCACTGGTATCTGGTCTTTAATCAGGTCAGCGACCGTGAAGAAACCGGTAACAGCGTTTTCACCAAACTCACCTACACTTTCTAATCCTCCTACTACAATAGAGAGAGCAACTGCTCCGAATTTTAACGGAACATCATAGCCGTATTCGAATCAATTACGATGTTATGAGCACAAATCGGCTCATAGGAGGAAGGATATGCGTTTAAGCGGAATTGTTTTGCTCATGGCAATATTATGGCTCGACGGAATAGCGCCCGCCAACGCGCGGACGCCGCCAGACGAGGCGTCTTATGTCACGATCCCTCTGTCGATCGGGCTGGATCGCTTCCAGCAAGACCTCGACGCCGTTCTGCCTCAAGTCATCGACCAGTCTGAGGATTGGGTCACCGAGTCGAATTTCAGATACCAGTACAAACTCTGGAAACCCGGCCTTCCCATCGAATGGAATGGGGAAAACGACCTTCTATCGTTGACCGCTGAGTATCATTACTGGCTCAAGGTTTCATCGCGCGATAAATTCCCATTCATTGGCTATCTGACGACATCATGCGGAAGCACAAGCGATCCGCGCCGGGTGCTGTTTACTCTCAACACGCCGCTGGCCTGGGATGCGTCATGGGGACTGGTCTCTGACGCGACCATGAGTTCGGATTATATCAATCGCTGCAAGGTAACTTTTCTCAACATCGACATCACCGGCGTCATCGACGATCAGTTTCAAAAAGAAGCCGGCGACCTGATCGCCCAGATCAATCAGTCAGTCGAGGAGACATCGCGGGAAGAATTAAGGCCCCTGGGTGAGCGCCTTTGGGTTGAATTGAACAAGCCTCTCGTTTTGGACGATAACCTCACGCTTCAAATTAACCCGGAATCGGTATACGCGAGTCCCATCCAGTTCGTCAGCGGGCTCGCGCAATCATCCATCACGCTTAAGGCGCACCCCCTGCTCATCGCGGGCGATGCGCAAAGTACGATTGAAAGCGGCTCCCTGCCCGATCTGCTGATTACCGATCCACCAGAGCCGGACAACATCCATCTGCCGGTGCTGATTCGATATGACGAGGCGTCGCGGCTTATCGGAGAAAATCTGACGGATGGAACTATCCCGTTAAACGATCAGGTCCAGATCCGAATCGAATCCGTGCTGCTTACCGGGCAAGACGGCGTCCTGCAAATTTCAACGCAATTGATACTATTCGATCAACTGGGTAATCAGGCTCCGGTCAAGGCTGTTTTGACTGGCGTTCCCGAACTGAGCGTAGACGACAGGCGTATTTCCATATCGGTTATGGATATTCAGTTTTCATCTTCATTTCCATTACTCCAAAACTTGCTCGCGCTGTACAAAGCCGACTTCATTGAGTGGGCGGAGAGCGAGATGACGTTTGATTATCAATCCTTGATTGATTTAATGCAGGATGATGGTTTTGAGGTGGACGCGGGGAATGAATTTCACTGGCGGCTGCGGTTTGAGGACATCACACCACAATCAGCTGAGGCTTTACCGGAAGGACTCTGGCTGAAATTGACTGCGACTCCGTCCGTCGCCACGATCGAGACGCTTCCCACCGCGATTCCTGATTGGACGCTCTTTTAACTCGAAAAAAAGGCCGCGCAAGCGGCCTATTTTATATTTACGTCATGCTTGAATCGACCTACTTGATTGATCCCGCTCCCGCTTCGGCCACGGCATGATCCTTTTCCACCGTATCGCCGGAAACGCCGATCGCGCCGATGATTTCGCCGCTGGCGTTCTTCAAGGGAATCCCGCCCGGAAACGTAATCAATCCCCCGTTGGAGTGTTCGATGTTGTATAACGATCCGCCCGGCTGAGAGAGTTCGCCGATGGCGCCCGTGTTCATATCAAAAAAGCGAGCGGTTTTCGCTTTTTTGATGGCGATGTCGATGGAACCAAGCCAGGCTCCATCCATGCGGGCGAAGGCTTTCAGGTTGGCGCCCGCGTCAACAATGGCGATATCCATTTTCGCGCCGATTTCTTTCGTCTTTTCAATTGCGGCAGTGACGGCGTTACGCGCCTGCTCAAGAGTAATGTCGCTCATATCTCCTCCGTATTCCGATTTAGTTGGATGATCGATTTCATAAATCCGCCATCAGGAGGCGTGACAGGGTCGCGAGGTAACAAGGAGGCGGACGGAGGTCATTGTGGCGCCATTCACTCAAATTACCAGTCAAAACCGGCGGGTAGACGCGGACGGTGGAATTTTCGATAATCAGATATCTATTCTGGGGAGGCATACCATGCCTGAACGAATCAATCGCCGCCGTTTTATCGCGGAAACCGGAGCCGCCGTTTCCGCCAGCGCCTTGCTGATGTCGTCGTCATCCTCGGCGCAAACGCAAGAAAAACCGAATATCCTCTGGATCACCAGCGAAGACAACGGCCCGCAAATGGGCTGTTATGGCGATGCCTTCGCCGATACCCCGCATCTAGACGCGCTGGCGAAGCGAGGCGTGATCTACACCAACGCCTGGTCGAACGCCCCGGTGTGCGCACCGGCTCGCACCACTATCATCTCGGGCATGTATCCGCCCTGCCTGGGCGCCGAACACATGCGAAGCATGGTACCTCTGCCGCCTGGCATGAAAATGTATCCGCAATACCTGCGCGATGCCGGGTATTACTGTACCAATAACGTCAAAACCGATTACAACCTGGTCGAGCCCGGCGAAGTGTGGGACGAATGCAGCAATAAAGCACACTGGCGCAATCGCCCGCAAGGCAAGCCGTTCTTCGCCATCTTCAATTTCACCACCACCCATGAGAGCCAGATCAGAAAACGCCCGCACAAGTGGGTCCATGACCCAGACAAAGTACGTGTTCCCGCCTATCACCCCGATGTGAAGGAATCGCGTCAGGATTGGGCCGAGTATTACGACAAGATGACGGAAATGGATGCGCAGGCGGGCGAGATTATGAGCCAGTTGGAAGAAGACGGGCTCGTCGACAACACCATCATTTTCTATTACGGCGATCATGGCCCCGGGATGCCGCGCTGTAAACGCTGGCCTTACAATTCAGGACTCAGCGTTCCAATGGTTGTATACATTCCCGACAAATTCAAACATCTGCGCCCGGCGGATTACCGGGTAGGGGGTTCATCAGACCGGCTTATCGGATTCGTCGACCTGGCGCCCACGGTCATCAGCCTCGCGGGACAAAAACCACCCGAACACATGCAGGGCCGCGCCTTTCTTGGCACATATACAGAAGCCGCGCCGGAGTTTTCGTTTGGATTCCGAGGCCGAATGGACGAGCGTTACGATATGGTGCGCAGCATCCGCGACCAGCGGTACGTTTACATCCGCAATTACATGCCTCACCTGATATACGGACAATACCTGGACTACATGTTTCAGACGCCGACTACACGCGTTTGGAAAGAAATGTACGATGCGGGCAAGCTCAAGCCGCCGAAAACGTACTTCTGGGAGGAGAAACCGGTTGAAGAACTATACGATCTGCAAAGCGATCCAGACGAGGTAAACAATCTCGCCCAGTCGCCGGATCATCAGGCCATTCGCGAAGAACTGAGCCGCGCACTGACGGCATGGTCGGTCGAGATCAAAGACGTCGGCTTTCTGCCCGAAGGCGAGATGTTTGAACGTTCACGAAATTCATCGCCTTACCAGTTGGGGCACGATACGGCGCAATTCGACGCGGATCGTATTATTGGTATGGCGCAATTGGCTTCCACGCGCGAAGGCGCCTTACCCCAACTGCTTGATACGCTGAATGATTCCGACTCAGCGATGCGATACTGGGCCGCACTGGGAATCGAGATGCGCGGCGAGGAAGCGGTGAGGCAGGCTCACGCTCAACTCGGATCGGCGTTGAAAGACAAATCACCCTATGTGCGCGTCATCGCGGCGGAGGCGTTGGGCCGGTATGGAGGAGACGATGGCCTGAAACTCGCCTTGCCCGTATTGCTCGAACTGACGCCGCCCGATCGAAACGGGATGTTCGTCTCATTGCTTGCGCTGAACGCCATCGATCATATCGGTGACAAAGCACGTTCGACGCTTGACGCGCTGAAATCGATGTCACGTCAGCCAGATAACGTTCCCGATCGTTATAAGGGTTACCCCGGCCGGATGTTTGAGCGCCTGATAGACGTTTTCAGCGCATGATATTTCACTTCTCCCCGGGCGGAATAAATTCCGCCCGGGGGGCATCGTCACGCTGGCTATCTTCCACTTCCCTCCCTAAATTCTAAGCATTGATTCCACAGAATATCCCATAGCATTTCTTTCTATTTATGATTAAATAAGTGAAATATCTCATCAATTTTTGTTTTTACAGTTTGTATTGCTATTCAACAATAAGGGGAAGATTGGACATGTGGCATCGCCCAATCCTTTGTCCAACCTGGCTGATCGGATTCATGGCAGTGTTGGTGGTTTGCACCGTTTCAGTGTTCGGCGCTGAAGGTGGGGGTGCGCCCGAAAACCCAAATCCGGATCAGCTCGACGAATTCCTCAAAGCGCTCGATTACGCCGCCAGCCAACCGGATGGATTGCGTAAACAGGTTGAGAACGCTCTATCTCAAACCAATCAATCCATTCAGCTGAAACAGAATGAACTCGAAGCGCTGCAAAAAAAGATCGAGTTATACAACCGCGCGCTGAAAGTCATCCAATCACTGGGGAAATCCACGCCGGATAAATCGCCCCAGACGCCGGTCCCCCCCTCCGATGAAACCAGCGCGCAGCAGAATCTCCAGAAATCCACCCCGGCAACGACGGCGCAGCTCCTTATGGATCATCCCGCCATTTCGAATGAAACGCGCGCGGCGTTCGCGGCCCGGTTTGAGAGCGAAATCTGGCCGCTGTTCAATCAAGGAGGAATGAATTGCCTGACCTGTCACGCTTCAGCCGAACAAACGCCAGTGCAATTCGGACCTGATGGCGAAATCACTTTTCAGCATCTGATGGATCGCGATTATTTTAATCCAGAAAACCCATCATCGCTTCTTGCCAAAGTAAGCGCAGCCAATCCCGAAGTCCGCATGCCGCCCAAGCCGTTCGACGCGTGGCCCGAATCGAGTGTTCAAGCCGTAAAGCGGTTCAGTCACGACTTTTTCGCCAAAGCCGGGGCGATCGACGCCCGCTGGGACGAGCGCTTCCCTCCGAACCTGCTCAAACCCTATTCGGATCAGAGCGCCACGCCAGCCGCAACCGGTGGCAATACATTTTTAACTTATTATCAGTTGCGCAAGAAAATCGATACGATATTTCACGATGACTGGCGCCGCAACGAACGCGACCGTTTCGCGGAAAACATCCATCTCTTCAAAGGCGCGGATTTTCAATTGCGTTTCAACGAGAGCAGTACGCCGTCAGCGTCATTTCTAACCGGGCTCGATCTGCTGGGAACGGACGTCGCCTCCAACGCGTACCTGAATCAGTCCGGGCCCTTCGAAGGAATCAGTCTGCCGCAACAATCGCCGCTGGAGATGGACTCTCCGGACAACGAGTACCGAAGCGCGATCACGGCGATATACCAGCGGATGTTGTTCCGTAATCCAAGCGAGGCGGAAATCGCCGCCGCGTTCCGCATGATGCAGGCGCTGTATCACACAGACGAAAGCGCATCAGGCGAGGACTATACGTTGTCATTTGAAGTCACCGTCACCGGCGACGCGGGTATTCCCACTACGCGTAGCCTGACCGTTGACGTGCGCAACCGCGATCAGGGGCTCTATCAGCAAGCCATCGACCTGAACACGTCCGATGAGCGCCGCGCCAGAGTACAAATCGGCGAGCGATTTCATTTCAATGCAAATGATGACGGTCAGCTATTCACCCTGACCAACCGCGACACGGTGGGACACGTCACGTTTCATTCCCTGGAGATCGTCGGCCAAGGCGATACGCTCACCATCGGATTGAACGACTCCGCATTGAAGATGAAAGGGCCGTGGATGTTCAGAGGGCGCGGCGATAACCGCTATCTCGATGACGACGATGAGCATAAGGGTGAATGCCAGATCGAGATTCCCATCGCGGTCAAACAGGACGGTGTATATGAAATCTATCTGAACTGGATGAAGGACGATAAACGCGAATACGCGCGCGGCGCGCTCGCCGAAGTGTTTTCACACGATCCATCTCATCTCATTCATCCCGAACCACCCGCATCGCCGCCCGCCGGAGAGGCGCGATTCATCATCGATCAGACCGTCGATACGATCGCGTTCTGGGACCTGAACACCGCTTTCCGATTCGATGGCCCCGAACACTTTGTCGAGATCAACAATACCGGAACCACCAAGCGCGTCACCGCGGACGCTGTACGCTTTACGCCCACCAGCGGCGGCGCCGCCGCCGATCTGATCGTCGACGATCCGGACGCGGACGGCGTTAAAGATTGGCCAGAGTTCACTGAATATTCGTTTCGCCCATATAACATTACCGGCGACCACACCGTCAACGATAAAAACGAGCGCAAGGGCGAACTCGCCATCCGGTATTCGCCCGCGAAAAACAAGGGATGGAAGAAAGACGAATTCTATCGGGTGGGCGTAGGATTTCCCGGTCAGGAAAGCAACGAAACGCGAGTTCCAATCATCGTTCACGCCGCCGCATCGTCGCCTATCGTCCCGATTCAATATCCCCATCGCGTACCCGCGGGCGGCGAGATAACGTTAAGCGCCGCCGCCGCATACGATATTCAGGGGAGTTCGCTTGCGTTTGTATGGAAGCAGATCGGCGGTCCTCAGGCGAAAATCGCCGATCCTCACGCGGCGTCGATCACGTTCACCGCTCCAGCCCCCAGCGCACGGCAGACCGCGTGGGAGGCGCTTGTGCGCGCGTTAGTCAAACACCCCGATTTCACTTTCACGCTCCCGCCATCCACCGCACAAGCCAGCGGCGCGGCGAAGAACCAGCTGCTGCTGGTAAAGATCGCTCAGGACCTCGTTGGGCGTCCACCGAAAAGCGGCGAGATCGGCGCGCTGAAAAACGGCGCGCCGCTTTCAGAGATGATCGATCGATATCTGGCGTCGAGAGAATTTGAAACATTTTATTTTCACCGGATCCGTCTGTATCTCGAAAGCCAGGGAACGCCCGAAGAGGACGAACCCGCCCGTTTGTGGTGTTACATCGCCTATCATGACCGGCCGTTTCAGGAGATTCTCACCGCCGATTACACCGTGGATGAAAATTTTGAAAAGCGTGGCAGGCCCGAGTATTACGGCCACACTGGTCTGCTCACCATGAAAGGCTTTATCAAAGGTAAACCCGGTCTGCCGCACTTCAATTATCCCGCGATGGTGGCTGAGAAGTTTCTTGGCTATATCTTTGAAGTACCGCCCGAGATCATCGATCAGCGCGACGGAGTCACCGCCGCCGCCACCACCGATCCCGACAGTGCGTGTTACAGCTGCCACAAGCTGCTCACCCCGTTGGCCTACCAGCGGCTGCGATGGGACGACGAGGGACAATATCGCATTCACGACGAGCGCGGTATGCCGATCGACGACGGCGATCAGAAACTGGTGGCGTCGTATCCCTACCCGGGTTACGGCATGGAGGCTTTCGCGGTGAAAGCGCAAAATCAGGAGCGCTTCATCCGCACCATCATTAACACGCATTTTAATTTTTATTTCGGGCGCGAGATGCGCGCCGATGAAGACGAGCGCGGGCTCTATCACCGGCTATGGCTCAGCGTTCATGAAAACGATTTTACCATCAAAGCCCTCATCAAAGCCATCATGACCAGCAATGAATATCTGGGTCTGGAGACAAAGATTTATGAGACGGCGTCAGTTCATTAAACAGATAGCAAACGGCTCCGCATCCCTGACTTGCTCGCAATTTCTGGCCTACTTCATGCGTTTCGGCATGCCGCTGGAGGTTCGCGCCGACTCAATGGCCGCCGATCACAACAACGCGAGCGATAACCCGCACTTTCTTGTCTACTGGTTTATCGAAGGCGGGTGGATGGGCTACGACATGTTCAACCCCGTGATGACGCCCAACAACGTGATCAACCGTTCGTCGGATATCTCGCACGAACGCTACCGCGTGTTGAAATGGGGCGAAGACGGTTACGGGATTTACGAAAAAAACGGCATCCGGTACGGCTATCTCGCGCGCGACGGCGAAGCGCTGTTTCCCGACATGGCGATCGTCGGTTCTATGTACACCGGTTCAGGCCACTCGCGCGAACGCCTGCGCTGTCACATGGGGAACTATAATCTGCGGTTGACCGACGAGCGGCAGGACGACGAGCGCTCGGTGATGCAGGCGTTCGCCGAAGTCTATGGACAGCCTTACCTGCTGCCCAACATCTCCTGGCACTGGTGGCTTTCAGACGGAGAGCTGAACGAAGTGCAATATACCGGCCGCCGGGGTTATTACGCCGCGCTGGGCCCCTCTCACGCACACACCATTTATGCGGGCACGCCCGACAACCTGCGCGACTTTCTCAACCGGATGCACCGCATGTCGACCGATCAGGTCAACAGCCAGATCGAATCGTTTCTCGGCGGGCTGGAGCAGAATATTCTCGACGACGCTCAAAGCGACGCGGTACGCAGCTATCATTCGGCGAAATCGATCTACGCGAACCTGATTGAACGCGGCCAGCAGCTCGATCGCGCGTCGCTCAACCAGCTGTTCAGCGATACGCGCCTGAAGGAACTGTTCGAGATCACCCCGGCGGATGAACTGATAACCTATCGCAGCATCAACGGCAATAAGGCGCGTACGAAATTTTCGCCCGCCGCCAATGTTCAGGCGATGATGACGTATGAATTGATGAAACGTGGTTACACCTGCGCATCATGGATCGAAAGCCGCGACATTCGGCGTTTCGACGATCACAATTCGCGGCGCAACCTGTGGAAACCCGACGGGACGCCGGTCGGTCAGCGCGACACGACCGACAAGATGAATGATGACCTCTGGAAACCATTGAAAACGTTCGTTCAACTGCTTAAAGATACGCAATACAAAGACACAGGAAAAAGCCTGTTCGACTTCACCACCCTTGTCATCACCTCCGAATTTGGACGAACCATACACGGCGACGTCGACAAAATCGAAGAGATGAACATCCCGGAGGAAGAAAAAAAGCAGATGATCCTCAATCAGGACATCTCTCAACACTGGCCGGTATCATCATGCTTCTTCATGGGTGGCAAGGTGAAAGGCGGCGCGCAATACGGCGGCTCGGGCGAAAACACGCTGATGCCGATTCCCATTCTGCCGGATGGTTCGACCGACCCGGCGTACAATCCGCTCACCGGCGACCTGGTTGAAGGCCGGAGTAAAAGCGAAAAATCATTTACGCCAGACCACGGCGACGTATACGCGACCGCGCTTTACCTGGCTGACATCAACCCTGAAGGCAAAGGCCGCAACGAGCGTCCGCCGATGAAGTTCATCAAAAAGGCGTAATCCTGTAAATACAATGATGAGGCTATACCCCATCCCCCTGTGGGCGCTGATCGCGCTCAATCTCTTTTGCGCCGTCACGCACGCGGATGAAGTGGAATCCGCCACAGCGGAAGCGGCCGCGCCGCCTTCCATCCAGCGGCTTGAAAGCGTCATACGCCAACAACAACAGACCATCAGGATGCTGAAAGATGTCATCACACAGCAAAAACAGGCGATCGCCGATCTGCAAAAACAGGCGACGGAGCAAAACCAGTTCATTCAGGCCGCGAAAGAATCGTTTCAAAAAACACTGGATGAATTAAGGTCCGGCGTCGAAACAATCCGTAAACAACTCACCGAAAATGAAAGTAGTGGTCAAGACACCGCGAAGCGAATTGAAACCATGCTGCTTGACCAGCAGAAAGCGTCGGATGAACTCCAAACCACCATCGTTCAAATCAAAAAGAAAATCGCTCGCGATTTTGAAAGCCTCGAACTGGATGGGATGACTTTCGTGAAGATTCCAGCCGGATCGTTCCGCATGGGGACGAGCGAAAATGAAATCGCGATGTTGAAAGAACACAACGCCTGGTCGGATTTATATACGTGCGAAACGCCGGTACATGACGTGACTCTCGCCCGTCCGTTTCTGATCGCCGCCCGCGAAATATCTCAGGATCAATGGCGGAAGGTGATGGGCGGGCGCAATCCCGCGTCTTTCAAAGGTGGAGATCTTCCAATCGAGTCGATCACCTGGTATGAAGCGAAGCGATTTATTGAAAAACTGAACGAGCAATCTCACGGCGGCTACCGCCTGCCAACCGAAGCGGAATGGGAGTATTGCGCCCGGGCCGACGGAGGACTTTGGGATTCGGCAGCGGATGGAACCACGCTGACTTCCGGCGATCTGGATTCGTTCGCCTGGTCATCCGCCAACAGCAAGGGCATGACGCACCCCATCGGTCAGAAAAAGCCAAACGCATGGGGTCTTTACGACATGCTGGGAAACGTGTGGGAATGGTGTGAAGACTGGTATCACGTCGACGCGTACACGATTCTCGACCCGACGAACCCCTTCGCCAGGCAATCAAGCGCGGAGCGCGTCATTCGCGGCGGTTGCGTCTCGCTTCCACCTGAATCCATCCGCGTTACATTCCGCGGCGGCCAAACTCCGGGCAACCGAAGCCAGTTCATTGGCTTGCGTCTCGCATGTGACGTTGAAAACTGAAAATCTCTCAAAAACAATCTGGATAACCGGAAAATCAATAAACCAGTTGACATTGTTGTTATTTTTCAGGATTTTATAGAAGGAGTGACGGTCTTCATCATTTTCTATTCTTTTATGGGAGGATTTACGATGAAAAAAGCATCTCTTTTTGTACTCGCCATCACTGTTCATGCATGACCATCCAGGCGCAGGAACCTCTCGGCATCTTTGACGACCACGTGGATGTAGGCGACCCGGGCGTTCCCGGTCTCGCCGAATTCGACAACGGGAGCTACCTTGTCGACGCCGTCGGCGCTGAAATCGGACGTCAGACATTCACCGATTCGTTCCATTTCGTCTACAAGGAAATGACCGGGAGTTTCGCCATTGAAGCCGATCCTTTCTCGATTGAAGCGGTTGGGCAAGGCGGCCTGATGATCCGTCAGTCGCTGGACCCGGATTCTCCGCACGCCTCGTATCTACGCACCAGCGATACGATTCCCGGGTCAAACACAAACGCGGCGGCGGGCAGCATGTTCCCACGCGCTCGAAGCGTAAAAGGCGGCGCCACGATCTATGACGGCGACACTGAAGGCGGCTTCACGGATGACAACATCGGCCTGGTCCGGCTGGAACGCATCGGGAACAGCATCCACTTCTATACGCGAGATATAAATGACCAATGGGTGTACCGGCAGACGGAAGTGATCCCCATGACCGATCCGGTTCTGGTGGGGCTGGCCGCGACCGCACAGAATAACGATGGGCTGGGCCAGTTTGAATTCAATGAAGTGAAGATCGAAGAATTACCACTTTATGTTGAACGGACGTTGCCAACCGACACGTTCTCTGCTGACTCCACATTGACCGGCGTCACCGTCAAAGCGAGCGTCCGCTCTGGGTCGACGGCCGACGCGGTCATCACGGAACGTATTCGCGGAGGGATTATCTCCAACGCGAGCGTCACCGGCGGCGAATTAAGCACAAACGCGGACGGTTCGCTCACATGGACGCTCAACGGAATGAGCGGCGACGCCACACTGACATACGACGTGAGCGTTGGTGACGGCCCCACAGTAATCTGGAAAGGCGTCTTCAACGACGGCGTGAACCGTGAGAGTTATATCGGCGGCGACACGATTCTGCCCAAGACGCCCTCCATTGCGACCACGCCTTCCACAGTTCAGGTCGACCCGGTTCTTCCCACAGTCTTTTACGCAAACAGCGGGGTCCCCAGTGAAGGCAGCGAAGACAGTTTCGGGCTACTCGTCGATCCTCGTAGCGATAATGGCGTCGCGGTGATGGCCGTGCGCGGTGGAGCATCAAATTCCCTCGAATACACGTTGAACGTCAGCAAGGCGGGAACTTACTATCTGTTCGGCAATGTGCGCGGTGAAGACGGGAACTCCGACTCATGGCACTTTGGAATCGACGACTATCCTGCTGGAGACGATTCAAGCCGTTGGAACATCAATAGCGGTAAAAACTTCGCCAGGGAGTGGGTGGAAAGCGAAAATCCAAATCTCGATCCACGCCCATTTGACCTCTCCGCCGGCGAACACACCGTTCATCTCGCGATTCGTGAAGACAGCGCCAGCATTGAATGGCTCGCCATTGTGGGAACTTCAAGTTTGAATCTTGGAAGTTACGTGTTCGGTTCGCGAGCGCTTTCAACGCGATCCATCGCCGATTCGCTGCTCGATCCGGGCGAAAATTCAACCACGGTTACTGTTACCGGTTACGTTGCTTCGGGCGTCTCAGCCAAATCAACGGTTACGGAAAACCCGCCCGCCGGTTTTGACGTCAGCGGGATCACCACCTCCGCCGGGCAAGCCAACCTGAACGCCGACGGCAGTATCACTTGGGATATGACCGGCCAGACCGGCGCCGAACAAACGTTGACGTATACGCTGACGAAGCAGGATGGAGTGACCGGTATCCATACCTTCAGCGGCTCAATCACCGTCGGAGCGGACCCGACAATCCTCACTGGCGGGGAAGCCTCACTGGGCGTGGTCGGCCAGACGCTGAACAAAACCGTCTACCTGTTCAGACGAATCTCGGATACGGGGCTTTCGGATCAATTGTTAAATACGGATATCCAAGCCACATTTGGCGTAACCATCGTCGTGTTTGACGATACCAACAGCGCCGGATTTGAAATGCCCGCCGATCTGACTGGAGCCGACGCCGCCATCATCAGCGAAACGGTGGGTTCAGGCAATATCGCTGGGATGAATTATCATGTTAACAGCCCGGTTCCCCAATTGTCATTTGAACAGGCGGTTGGCGACGATTATCTGTTCCAAACTGGAATTGGAAACGGAACCTCGGACGGCGACAGTATCGAAATCGTGGATAACACACATCCCATCACCCAGGGATTCGATAAGGGCGTGCTGAAAGTATCGACGTCCGTATTCGGTATGGGTTATATGGATAATCCTCCAGACGGCGTTCGCGTTCTCGCAACAGATCCGGGCAATCCTTCCCGGGCGCGGTTGTGGGTAATCGAAAAGGGCGCGACCGTGAACGGAAACGTGGTTCCAGGCATCCGTGTCATGAGTTTCTCGCAGAACAACTTCAACACGCTGAATTCAGCGGGATTGCAACTTACCAATCAGGCGATCGCCTACGTTCTCGGCGTGGAGCCGCCCGCGTCGGTGGATGATTTCATGTTGTATTGATCGATAATCAGAATTGAATACATGAATCGCCGTCCGGCTCGCGCCGGGCGGCGATTTTCATTGATGGCGGCTATGCGGTCAAATGGATGGCGAGAAGAAATATTTGATCAGCCAGTCGATGCGTCCTCGTTTGACGAAGTACATCCCCGAATAACGCATAACTTCTTTCATACGGCTGCGGTAATCGGGTTTGTAACAATGGGTCGGGCATGTTTTGCACTTGGGCTTGGGATCGTATGGGCAACGTTCGACGCGTTGACAGGCATAACGCAGAAGATCGTCGCATTGAGGACACAGATCGCCGCGTTCACGCCGGTGGTTTTTCCAGCAATACACTTCAACGAAAGTTGTGAGTACGTCCTGATTCAGTTTGACGACAGCAGGATCGGCGGGCCCTTTCCGGCGAGAAGGGAGCGTTTTGGATGCAGAGGTGAAAAAAGCCATGTTGGTTTCCTTTACGCATATCTTGCATTTTATATGCATATTATAATCCCCATATAACGGAAGGGAACCCTGAATTTAACCAAGACGCATTTTTCTTTGAAGCAGGATGATTTTCTGCATCGCCAGTTTGTATCCCGGTCTCAACGCCAGCGCCTGACGATATGAATCGAGAGCTTCATCCAAGCGCCCCGCGGCTTCATAAACGCCGCCGCGATTGATCCATGCGGCCGAAACTCGCGGCGAACGGTTCACGGCAAGGTCCGCCTCCCGCATGGCTTCATCAAGCCGGTCCCCCTGTGCGTACAGCACCGCGAGCTGATTATTCGCCATGCCATCCGCCGTAAATAGTTCCGTGGCCTTCGTCAACATCGATATCGCCTGTTCGCGTTCACCGAGCCGCAAACTCGCGTACGAACGGTTAATGAGCTGATCGTACATGGCGCGTCGAACGCGAAGCGAATCGGGCGCGCGGTTATACAATCCCGTAAGTTCCGTGATTTCCGCGGCGGAGGGCTCATGATCTTCGCCATCCTCATTAGTCCGTTCCGTCTTGTACATAACCAGGCCGGTCTCAACGCGCTGGGCTGCCTTCAGCTCATCAAGCCATAAATCCCGCTCAACGCCATCGGGTGCGACGATCGAACTCGGCGTATTTACCATGCTTGACGCGGCCCGCATGTTCTGGCTTAACGTATTGCTTCCCACAGTGTATGGACTGGTGAATTCCACGTGGAGGTTATCGTCTGAATTCACGGTGGCCCCCGCACAAAATCGGTTTAATTCCGTTTCATCCGTCACATAGAGCGAGAGGAAAGCGTTCAGGTCGCCGATATCGATTGAGCGCAGATCGTCTTTCACTTCACCTGAATTCATTTTTGCGCGAATCGAATCCGCGTCGACGGTCAACGGAGAGTCGGATCCAACCAGAATGCAATCGAAATAGGTTCTCCACAATTGCACGTGTTTGAATACCGCGAGAAACGCGGCGGTCAACGACTGGATGTTCTCCGTCGATAGTTCATAAAGTGGAAGCCACTGACACATGACGCCGCCGGGCTTCAGACGTGCGCGAGCGTCCTGATAATACTCACGGGTATACAGGTACGTTGAACCAGCCGCCCACGGGTGTATGGGGTCGGCGGTGATTACGTCGAAGGTTTCATTAGTTACGCGAAGATAGTTTCGCCCATCCTGAATCAATGGATGGACATTAGGGCGTTTGAGGACTTTATTGTTGCAATAATCGAAGCGCATGGCGCCGCCGATCACCGCCGGTTCGATCTCCACGATGGTGAGCGATTCCATTGTGGGGTAAATCGCCGCCGCGCCGGAAGTCACGCCAGCACCCAGACCAATCACCAGCCCTTTGCGCGGATCTGGATGCAGCAGGCAGGGGATGTGTCCCATCAGTTTCTGTAAACCGAGTCCATGAATGCTGTCAGTGGCGACCGTTTTACCATTGATTAATAACGAGCGCATCATGTCGCTCTGCGTCACGGAAACCGTCGCCTCGACGCCTTCACGGTAATACACCACAGTCGATCCGGATACGGCTCGCTCAACGTCGATCTCCCCTTCTCTCGTCAGAAAGGCATGACCGACGTTATTGCGAAACGATCCGAGCACCTGACGGTTCCACTCCGGCGCCACGAACGGAACGATCGCCATGATCGCCGTTAAGGCAGTGGCGTAAATCATCGGCCGACGCTCTCCCGTTTCGGCGGTTTCACCCGACGCGTACATCCACGACGCATAAATTACGGGAATCACGCCGGCAAGCAACATGCTTTTCTGCAATCCCAGCATGGGGATCAACAAATACCCCGCCGATAGCGCGCCGCACGCCGCGCCCAGCGTATTGATCAGTACGCTTTCGCCGCTCGATTTTCCGTACCGATGTTGCAACGCGCTGCGCGCTTCAGCCGCCATGGGAAACGCGGCTCCGAACAACGCGGCGGGGATGAACATCACCACAAAGCTGATGGTGAATCCAGTAAGAGGACGTACGCCGGAAAAACCGCCATACACCCACTGGTTAAAACGCAAAGCCGCTCCGGGGATCGAAGGGACGAACTGAGCGCCGAGAATGATAAATAAGCCAATGAAAAACATCGCCACGCAGAGGCGATTCACCAGGCCGCCCCGATGCAGCGCGGGCAGGCGGTATAAGAGCCCCCCGATAGCGATTCCACTCAAAAACGCGGAGAGCATCAGCGTAAAATTATACGTGGTCGAGCCCAATGCGATCACCAGGGCTCTTGTCCATAACACTTCCATCGCAAGCGAAGAAAAACCGCACGCCGCCGTCGCCCAGAACGCCAGCCGCAAGGTAAACTCATCCTCATTGATCGCGCCTTGCTGATGCAATTGACTGACCATCGCGTCAATCGCCGCGCTGCGCGGCGTCAATGCCCGGTCCAGCCATAACGCGGTGCAACCAACCAGCGCATTCATGCCTATAATCAGCCACTGGGTATGAATGACTCCGAGCGCGGGCAATAGAATAAATCCACCCAGCATGGCCCCGGCCGCCGCACCCAGGGTATTCATGCCGTACAACAACGGGAGACGGCTCTCCATCTGGCGCTGCGCCGAAACCAAGTGGCGCACCAGCACGGGCAGCGTTCCCCCCATAAAGGTCGTGGGGATCAACAGCAGACAAAACGCGAAGCCGATTCTTACGAATTGAAGCGCGGGGCCATCGCCCAGAGCGCGCGCGGCGTTGATATAAGCGCCGTCCACACAGCGAAGCGCCACGGGAAAACACAGCGCAAAAAACGCCACGCCCAGTTCAAGCAACCCATAGAGGCGCAATGGACGCTGGACGGTCTCGCAACGGCGGCCCCAATACCAGGCGCCCAACGCGAGACCGGTCATGAACGCGGAGAGAATGACGCTGACGGCAGGCCGTGTTCCGCCAAAGATCAGGGTCAGATCGCGGTTCCACGTCACTTGAAAAATCAGCGACGTTCCGCCGGTAATGGTAAAAAGCAGATAGATGAATGGGTTGATTCGATTCAAGCGTGACAGCCCCGCCATCGGTGGACTCCAATACGCTGACCTGATCGCCCGTTGGACCGATTCAATGGGTCGAACGTGTAAACGTCAACATGCTACCCGGATTCCATCGGGATGAAAACGGAGGCCGAAGGAGGTCGGTGGTTCGACAACACCAACATGAATAAGGCATGGTGGGTTGAAGTTATTCACAACGTCAGAGTTGACTGGCGCCGCGTTTTTTCAATTCCTCCACCGCCTTGCGAACGTCCTGTGCACGATCACGGGGGCAAATCAAAACAGCGTCATGAGTAGTGACAACGATGATTTCGTCCATGCCGATCACGCAAACCGCCATTTCATCGGCGCCTCGTTCATTGTAGACGACGGTGTTGGCGCAATCGATCAACACGGGGTCTCCCACGGCGGCGTTACGTTCATCATCGCGCGGGCGGATTCGCGCGAGCGAATCCCACGCGCCGATGTCGTCCCAGCGGAAATCGCCCAGCGCCACGTAGACGTTATCGGCTTTTTCCATCAGAGCGTAATCAATCGAGATATCGGGAAACGTCTCAAAAACACGCTCGATCGCTTCGTCGTCCCGCGGAGTTTTTTTCAACGCCGCCGTCATCGCGCTGATTCCCTCAGCGAAAACGGGTTGCGCCTGAGACAGGCTTTCAATGAAAACCGATGTCCGCCAGAAAAACATTCCGCTGTTCCAGTAATAAAAACGGCTGGCCTGATAGCGTTCCGCGTCTTCCAGATTCGGTTTTTCCAGAAAGCGCGCGACCTTATAGACCGGGACACCGTCATCATCACGAATGGGCTTGTTCAATCCAGCGATTTCGATGTATCCGTATCCGGTTTCGGGCCGAGTGGGATGAGCGCCAATAGTGACCAGCGCATCGTTCTCTTCAGCGAATCGCAGCGCGGCGTTCACGGTTTGAGCGAAACGATCTTCTTCACCGATCAGATGGTCGGCGGTGGTCACCGCCATCAGAACGTCTTCCCCTTCAAACCGGGCCCGAACCTGCGCCGCCGCCAGCGCCAGACAACCTGACGTGTTGCGGCGCATGGGTTCCCCAATGATATTGCGTTCAGGATGATTGGGCAGCGCCTCAGCGATCACGCCGCGTAACGCCGCGCTGGTCGCGATAAAGATGTTTTCACGCGGCAATAGCCTGGCTATGCGTTCAACGGATTCTTCAAGCATGTTTCGGTCATCGCTGGTCAGTCTTAATAACTGTTTGGGCCGTAAACGACGGCTGACCGGCCAGAAACGCTCTCCGGTTCCTCCCGCCATAATCACGCATACCGCGGGCATACCCATTTCCCTGCTCCTCTGTGGATCATTTATGTCACGGCGACTTGCGCCGCCCTGGCCATCAATATAGCCGGAACCAGCGTACAGACTAGCGCCTGAACGTGGAACGAATTTCATTTGACAGGACAGGTAATTTTTGCGTAAATCCTGAATGAAGAATAAAACCAATCCCTGTACGTCAACAGGATATCAATTATGGAGTTCTTACCATGCCGACACGCCGGACAACGCTGAAGGCCGGAGCCGCCGCGATCAGTACATTCGCCATCGCGGGACGAGCGGAATCAAAAACCTACAAAGCCGCCATTATCGGCAGGATGGGCGGCGGCGATTACGGACATGGTTTCGACGTCGTCTGCACAGGGCTGCCGAACGTCGAGGTCGTGGCGGTGGCCGATCAGGATGAATCAGGCGGACGCAAGGCGCAGGAGCGATCCGGCGCCAGGCGGCTGTACCGCGATTATCGGGAAATGCTCGATCGGGAAAAGCCCGATCTGGTCTGCATCGGTCCCCGGCAACCAGATTGTCACAAAGATATGGCGCTCGACGCCATCGAACGGGGCGTCCACATTTATATGGAAAAACCGATTACCGAAACAGTCGATGAAGCGGATGCGATCGTGAACGCCGCGAAACGTAGCCAGGTGAAAGTCGGCGTTGGGCATTCGCGGCGTTTCATGCCGCTGTTCAGGCAAATCAAAGGATTGCTGGATGAGGGTTTTCTCGGAACCGTGCTGGAAATGAGAGTCAACGGAAAGCAGGATCAGCGCGCCGGCGGCGAAGACCTGATCGTGTTGGGAACCCACGATTTCGACCAGATGCGCTGGTACTTCGGCGATCCCTCATGGTGTCTGGCGTACGTCGCTGTAGATGGCCGCGACGCTGTGCGTGACGATGCTCATCGCGGCCAGGAGCCGATGATCGTCGCGGGCGATACAATTCGTTCTTCATTCAATTTTCCCCACAACGTTCATACCAGCTGGACCTCAGTAACCGCCCCCGATCACTGGAATACGAATTTTTCCAAACGGGAAAAATGGCGTTTTGAATTATATGGGACCAAGCGGATTTTAGCCTATCAATCGGGGTTGGAAGCAGCGTATTGGGATTCGCCCTTCCCCGCGCATTATGAATGCGAAGTGCAATGGAAACCTCTGCCCGAACCGCAAAACGCCCAAGTTCCCGATTTTGAAAAGCATCCCATCGTCAATCTGATCCATGCCATTGAAACCGGCGGAGAGCCGTTATGCAGCGCGGTAGACGCGCGCTGGACGATCGAAATGCTCTCAGCGGTTTACCAGTCGCATTTTTCAAAAGGCCGTATTAACCTTCCTCTTGTGAACCGGAAAAATCCGCTGAAATCGGCGTGAACTTGATTCAAAGAAGAAACGTTCTATATTGACAGATACGGCAGGCGGGAACCCAAACGCCTGTCGTTTTTTGTGCCCATACGCCGCCCGATGCCGCGATGGCGCCAATTTGATCCGTCACGTCTGGCCGCTCGCATGATACAGCGCCCGTTACGATACGCTTATCTGAAACTGATTCGTCAGGAGGGAGCCCCCGAACAAATCTCGGCGGGCGCGGCTCTTGGCGTATTTATCGGGTTATGCACGCCGATGGGGCCGCAAATGATCGTCGCGTTTTTACTCGCCTCCTATTTGCGTATCAATCGCATTGCGGCCGTACTGGGCGTCTGGATCACCAATCCAATAACGATCCCCTTTCTTTATCCGATTCAGATATGGCTGGGCTGTTCGCTGGCGGGCATCACCATCGACTATCAATACCCGGACAGCATCGCCGATCTCTGGACGATTCTGCTTAACTGGCGCGCGCATGGCGAACTGCTGCTCGCGCTGGTGGTGGGCGCGGTCGCCTCCGCGATTATCAGCGCGCTGGCGACATTCTTTATCACCAACCAGATCGTCAAATCGTACCGCGCCAAAAAGTTGCAGCGGCAGAACGAACGCCAGAAGAACGCGGTGGAACCGGAATCCACTCGTCTGACGCCGTAATCTCAGATTCAATTTCTCCTGGAGCCGATGATCGATGTTCGAAGCGATTCGTATCGCCAACGTGCAGGATCCGGTCATCCCCATCGTGGGACAATGGGTGCGTGAAACGCAGGGAACGATTTCGTTCGGGCAGGGCGTTGCGTATTATCCACCGCCGCCGCAAGCATTCGAGAATCTGTCCGCTTTGCTGAACGAACCCTCTACACACAAGTATCATGCCGTCGATGGTTTACCCGCCCTGATTGAAGCGCTGACCGCTAAACTTCAACTTGAAAACGGAATCGAAACCGGCTCCGATTCACCCAGCCGGTTGTGCGTCACCGCCGGCGGCAATATGGCCTTTGTCAACGCGGTGCTGGCGATCACCGATCCCGGCGACGAGATCGTTATTCTCAAGCCTTATTATTTCAATCACGAAATGGCGGTACGCATCGCGGGTTGTACGCCGGTCGCCGTCGCCACCGATGAGAACTACCAACCCATAATCAGCGGAATTGACAATGCGTTCAATGAAAACACGCGGGCGGTGTTAACCGTTTCTCCAAACAACCCCAGCGGCGCCGTATACTCTGAAAAGACGCTGCGCGCAATCAATCGGCTGTGCCGCGACCGGGGCGTGTATCATATTCACGATGAAGCGTACGAGTATTTCACATACGGCGATGTAACGCATTTTTCGCCCGGCTCGATCGACGGCGCGGGCGAGCACACCATCAGCCTGTTTTCGCTGTCGAAAGCGTACGGTTTCGCGGGCTGGCGCATCGGCTATATGACGTTTCCTGAGCGGTTGCAACTTTCCATCAAGAAAATACAGGACACGATCCTCATCTGCCCCATGTTGACCTCGCAACATGCCGCCATTGGTTGCCTGAAAGCTGGCGCGGCGTATTGCCGAAGCCGCCTTCCCGGTTACGATGTGGTCAGGCAGGTGCTGCAGGATGAACTGTCGGCGCTGAACGACCAGTGTAAAGTCCCGTCCGCTCAGGGCGCGTTTTACCTCTTGTTGCGAGTGAAGACGCGCCTTGATTCCATGCGCCTGACGGAACGTCTGGTTAAGGAACACCGCGTCGCGGTCATGCCGGGCGAGGCGTTTGGCATGAAAGACGACGAATACGCCTATCTTCGCGTATCATACGGCGCGCTTGAAAAAGAACAGGCGCTGGAAGGCGCGCGCCGGCTGCGAGAAGGTCTGCAAACCATTGTTGGAGAGTAATTCTCATGCGAGTAAACGGCGTTCAACTCAACATTCAGTGGGAAGACAAACCGGCGAATTTCAAGCGAGTGGACGCCTTGCTCGACGCTCAATCCATCGGACCGGGTGGATTGATTGTTTTACCTGAAATGTTTTCGACCGGATTCAGCATGAACGTCTCCACCATCGCTGAAGAAGAAGACGGCCCAACTGCTGTATTTTTACGGGAATTGGCCGCAAAGCGTCAGGCATGGGTTATCGGAGGCGTGGTGAGAAAAGCGGAAAACGGGTTTGGCGCGAATGAAGCGCTGGTCTGCTCTCCCGATGGGAAGATCACTTCCTGTTACCGCAAGATGCACCCGTTTTCATACGGCAACGAAAACAACCACTATCAACCCGGTGGAGAAATCGTCACAATTTCACTGGGAGATTTCACCGCCGCCCCTTTCATCTGCTACGACCTGCGTTTTCCAGAACTGTTTCGCCACGGTTCACAACTCGGCGCAGACCTGTTGATCGTCATCGCCTGCTGGCCCGCGTCACGCGAGGCCCACTGGATGACGCTCCTGCAAGCGCGGGCGATTGAGAATCAGGCTTACGTAATCGGAGTCAATCGCGTCGGAGCCGACCCCATCACCTCCTATTCAGGCCGAAGTTTGATTATCAATCCATTGGGTGAAATCATCGCGGACGGCGGCAATGAAGAAACCGTCGTCCGCGCCGATCTCGATTCCGCCCTGCCGCGCGAATACCGCGAGCGTTTTCCCGCGCTACGCGACCGCCGCAGGGAATACCTGGTCTGACGGACTTACTCGACTTTCAGCCCCATCGCTTTAACCACGCTCTCATCTGGGGTCATTTTGCCATCGCGCCTGATAAACATTCCAAAGCCGCCGTCCGCTTCCCACTTGGTCCATCCGATTCCGTATTTTTCCAGCGCGGCTACCACATCGTGATGCCATAGGGCGATGTCGTCCTTCGCGGCGAATCGGCGATAGGCGCCGAACTCGTTACAAGTCACGCGCACGCCATACTTCTTTGCCCATTCATCCGCCCTGACGATGGTTTCATCGATCTTTGCTGCGTTCCAGCGTTCATCGCCATATTTTTTCGCCATCTGTTTCGCCGATTCCGCCTCCGAGTGCTCAATCGCGGGTTGCACCGCTTCCGGCGATGAAGGGTACGGCACGTCGCGCAGCGTCTTCACGTTGTCGCTCGACCAGGTCGCGCCTTGATGCGTAAAGGGAAACGGCTCATAAAAGTGAAAGTTGTATACGATGTTTGGATCATCCAGCGGCTCGAGTTTGAGAAACGTTCCCAACCCCGACCAGAGAGCATTGGTGGCGAGTATGGTATGATCGGGCGCGCTTTTACGAATAGCAGCGATGAGGCGTTTTTGAATCGGCGCCCACGCCTCGGGTTTGCCGCGAAACGTCGGTTCGTTCATTGGTTCGAGAAACACCCAGTCCGGATCATGTTGGCTCAAATGTCTGGCGAACGATGACCAGAACGCGATAAAGGTTTCGACGAATTCGGGATCGCTGTCGAGCGGCCCCGAATAGTTGCTGCCACCGCTCTGTTCAAGCGAGATACTGTGCAGATCAACCACGACCGCGAGACCATGATTCAGCAGCGTTTTGATTCCTTCATCCAGGACGGCGACGTTTTCCTCGTTCAACAGGTCATCGCTGTTGGCGTCGTATACGTTCACCATCTCGATCGGCACGCGGACGTGCGTCAAGCCGATATTTTTCATCAGCGAAAGGTCTTCATCCGTAAAGCGGGCGGTCAACGGCTGGAGCGGTTTGCGGCCATACCACATCCACCCCATCAGGTTGACGCCGCGTGCGAGTTTGCCAAAGCGGGCGTTCAGGGTTTCCGAGGCGGGCGAAGCGCCAGCGGATTGAACGGTGATCAGCGACAGCGCGCAGATCGCGGCGATCAGCATGGTGCGAAAAATTCGAGGGAACGTCATGTTGTTTTTCCTCCAGGTTGGATGTAGTTACGTAATCTATTGTCCAATGCGGAAGCGTTTTGAATCAATGGGCGCGTAAAAAAAAGCCTCTCTCGCCGATGACGAGAGACGCCTCTTTTGCGTCATAGAGATTTGATTAGAAGAATGTGATGTACAGTACGGCGAGAACGCCCAGAGCGAAAATCGCCGTGACGTTGAAGATCGCGGAGGTTCGATAAGATACTTTTTCGTCTTCACGAACCACGTGCTGTTTGGTGACCAGCGAAACAAAATAGCCAATCACCGCGAGAATGATAAACGCCACAAACATCTGGTTCAGGAACGGGCGGAAGAACAGGCCCACATAAAACAACAGGTTGGCGAAACCGGAGTAAGCGCCAAAATTGGGATCGCCGTTGACGAATGGTGCAACAGCGTATGCCGTTTCCAGATGAGAAAAAATCCAGGTGGGCAGAACCTTGAGAACGATGGAGACAGGAATCGTAAGGATCACCATGGTCAACGCCGCCGCCGAGGTGGTTCGTTTCCAGAACAGGCCGAAGAAGAAGATCGCGACCACGCCAGGCGATACCATGCCAGTGTATTCCTGAATGTACTGGAACACCTGTTCCTGACTGGCCAGCAGCGGCGCGGTGAAGATGGTGATAAACAGAACCAGCGCCGAGGTCACACGGCCCACAAAAACCAGATTGCGTTCGGAAGCATTGTGGTTGATCTTACGATAGATATCCATCGTGAAGATGGTGGCGGTGCTGTTTGTCATCGAGTTAAGCGATGAAACGATAGCGGCGATCAACGCCGCGATGATCAGGCCGGTGAATCCGGCGGGGACCAGCTCGCGAATCAGCGTGGGATAGGCCTGATCCGGCTTGCCTTCGGGGATGAGGTGTTGATACAGCGCGAAAGCGATGATGCCGGGCAGCATGACCACGATGGGAACAATAATTTTGAGAAACGCCGCGAAGACGAGCCCGAGCTGCGCTTCGTTGATGTTTTTCGCCGCCAGCGCGCGCTGGGTAATGTACTGATTACATCCCCAGTAACTCAGGTTGGCCATCCACAGTCCGCCGAAGAAAACTCCGATCCAGGGGAGATCTTTGTGATACCACGGCAACACGGTGTGGAACTTGTCGGGATTCGTTTTCCATAATTCCATAAAGCCGCTCGCCAGACCGCCCTGACCCAGCGCGTGCAGCCCGAAGATGGTGACCACAGTTCCGCCAAGAAACAACACGGCGACCTGAATAAAGTCGGTCCACGCCACCGCCGACAAACCGCCGTACAGCGTATACATGGCTGAAATGACAAGCAGCGCGATAATGCCATACATCAGGGGCAGCCCCATGACCGTCTGAAGCGTCAGCGCGCCCAGATAGGTAACCGTAGCCAGGTTGACGAAGACGTAAACCAGCAGCCAGAACACGCCCAGCCCCATGCTGACGCGATAGTCGAACCGGTTTTCGAGATACTGCGGCATGCTGTAAATCCGCATGTTCAGGAAGGTCGGTAAAAACCACTTGGCCACAATGAGAAGCGTCACCGCCGCCATCCATTCATACGAAACAATGGCGATGCCGCTGACGTACGCCGAGCCCGTCATACCGATCATCTGTTCCGCCGAGATATTGGAGGCGATCAGCGAGGCGCCGATGATCCACCACGGCAACGCGCGGCCCGCGAGGAAGAAGTCTTCCGAGGTTCGTTCCGAATCGGGCTTGCGAGAAACCCAATAGGCGATCCCGATCACGGTAACGAAGTAAATACAAAAAACAACGACGTCTAACACTTCGAAGTTCTGCATGCGATGATCCTCCCAAACTGAATCGAATGGTCCGCCGCATTCACGGCGCGGCCCCTGTCCGATGCATAAAAACCTTACAATCGTACCACAAATCCAACGCGTCCCTAGACGCGCGGACGCACCGGGCTCAATTCGTCGGGATCATCATGCATTACATATTTCGGCAATAACAAACTTGCTTTTCACGATCAATACGAGGCTCAGAAAGAGTATCTCACAGCCGCATAAACATTTGTGTTTTTTTCAAACTGACCGAAGAAGGTATTCTCTTCACGCCCCAGAAACCAATTGGCGCCTGCTTCCACCGCCAGCGCGTCAGTGACCTTGTAATGCGCGTTGAATCGCATGTACGCGTCCTGATCGGAAGGGCTGTAGTAAGTGAAATACGAGAGGGTGAGATCCTGATCGAATAGCAGCCTGGTGAGACGAAAAGTCAGTACGTAACGGTTTTCATCATGAGGGCGGATTCCGGCGGGCAAGGTATTCCGGTAAGCGCCGTAATCCATCATTGCTTCGAGATAATACTGCACCGCGCCGGTCAGGTTTTTAGCGAGTTCCTGTTCGTATCCCGCCAGAAAGCGGAACTCGCTGTTACGGATGAATGGATTGTCGCCATGTGAATCGTCTTCTGAGTCATAATAGCCCAGTTCCAGGTTGCCGATGCCCGGTCCAACGCTTCCCCGGACGCTGGCGCCATAAGCCGACAAGGGAGGAAACAGCGCGGCGCCCGAGAGCGGGTCTTGCCCGGCCATGCTCTTCCAATACCCGCGATAGCCATACAGCGCGACTTCATACGAAGCGATCGTTCGATAGATGCGCAGGGCGGCTTCATCATTCTGAAACCAGTCATCGGGTTTATTCACGATAACTGGGTCCGATTCTCCGGCGCGCCGCCCCAGCGCGTCGCTCCAGTAGCTGAGGCGCTCCCCTCGAATATAGCGGTCGTTGTCGAATTGTGGCGTATATACGACATCGACGTTAAACCAGTCCGTAAAGAAACTCGTCTTGAGCGCGTCGGACGGAGCTTTGAGGTATTCCACGTCGCGGCCAATAAAAAAAGCCTGCCAGTCTTTAGGGAACAGATCGTTGATAAAAATCATGTCACCGGTTCCCCATGTAAGAATCTGCCGGCCCATCCGAATATCCATGAAATCGAACGGCGAATACGACACGCTGGCGCGGCGCAGATCGATCAATGCGTCATCCAGCACGCCATCGTAATAAAAGTCGGCGGCGGTATCGAAGGCGAAACCGCTGAAAGTCCGTTCGGTCTCTAATTGAAGACGCGGTTCAAGAATACTCGCATCCTTACTGATATACGGATCGTTTTGCGTTCGCATACCGCCCCGCGCTTCAATGAAGCCGTGAACAGAAAATCCGAAAGGCTTAAACGAATCGAGCGAAGGCGCTCCATCTTGCGTGGATTCGCTGGTAGAGGATTCCGAAAGTCCAGCGGGTAATACGGGACCGGACGAATCTGAAGCATTCAGGCCAGACGGTAACGCCGGCCCGTCTCCCGATAAGGTATTCCCTCCTCCCAGCCCAGCGGGCAGTGCGGGCTGAGACGCCGCTTGGGATCCGGCCCCGAGCCCGGAAGGCAAAGGGGGAGCGCCATCCTGCGCGCTCCCCGGAATCAGAAACGATGCGAACAAAATAACGAGCAACGATGTTTTATTCATGATGATTCGCTTTCGGCGTCAGCGCAGGTATTCACGCGGCGGTTTGCGCAAATAGCGCTCGCTGAAAATATCGTCGGGAAAGTCGAGATTGTATTTCACGTTCGCGTACTCATTCACCGTGGTTGTTCCCGAACGCAGGTCTTCCATCTGTCCTTTGACCACGGTTTGAATCCCGTCGACGGGCTCGACTGCCAGCGCGGTGTATTTACGGTATTCCTTACCCGATTCATCGTAATACATGGTCTGGACCGGGATGAAGGTTTCTTTATGAATCCATGTTTTGTAATACGCGAACTCAACTCCTTTGGCGTCTTTCGGCGTGCTTTTCAAGACGTAATATACATCCGTGGTTTCAACCAGTTCATGCGTATCGAGCGCGGGATTCCGCCCGGACACGTCTTCATAAAAAAACGTGGAGCCAACGAAGCTGGTGCGCTTGTCTGAAGCGGCGATGCGCTTGACCAAATCGAGATCGGGCAGGTAAAGCCAACGGTCGTCATCCTGGCCAATGTGTTTCCAAACCATGAATACCATCTTGCGTACGTCGGCCGGGCTGTTGAAATACACGAAAAAGCGCTGCTCCTGGTCTTTTTCATCCATGTTTTTTCGCAGGATGGTGAACTCGCGTTCCCGGGTACGGTTCTGCGAATCGGTAATCGTCATCTTGACGTCGGCGCGGCCGCTTTTGCCCTGGTAATATGCGGCGTGATTGGCTTTGGCGACAATCTCATCCGCGGACGGAGCGTCCTGGCTGAACGCGGCGAACGTCACGGAAAACATCAGCGTTACGGTTGCAATAACGAGGACGATCGGTTTCATGAGTTTGATTCTCCTTTTGATGATTCGGTTTGAGGCGCCGCACAGGCTCGCCGGCGTGATAACAACGCACAGATCACCGCAAGCACGGGAATCAACGCCGCGCTAATCCAGGTTAACGTTCCCCAATCCAGCTTGGCGAATTCTCGCAGGTTCATCGCGATAATGATGACCGAGAGAACGGACGACGTAACACATACGCCGCAATTACAGGACAATCCCAGAGCACTGGATGTCTTAAACAGCCGTGGTTCAAGCAGCGTGATGAGCGCGGGCAGGATCAGCAGAGTCCCCACGCCCGACACGGCGAGAATCGATGCGATGAAAACGCCCACTGTGTTATACGGAACCAGCGGCGCCAGCAATAACGGAAGGAACCCCACCGCGACGACGATAATGTTTCGCGTGATAGCGCGCGCCGGTTCGCCGAACATGCGCCCCGCCGCGTCCTTCCAGTTACCATACTGCGCGTGCAGTTCTCTCGCCCGCGAGAGAAAGTGAATCGCGAAATCGACCGCCAACCCCAGCGTCAACGACGACAATACCGCCACCGGCATATCATAATCTTTCCCGATCAATCCGATCATGCCGTATATCAGTCCAATAGTGATGGTCAGGGGAATCATGCAGAGCACTCCCCACAGCGGAGAGGAAAACAGAATCGTCATCATCAGAAAAACGATGAGGAAACTGCCCATGAACGACTCAAACATGCCCGCCACCATCTTGTTCTGCCACTCGACGTTAATGTACGTGAGGCCGTACCAGCGATGATTCAGTGGAACGGGGGGCGGATTTTGCGCGAAATATCCGTCGACGAATTCGATGACCTTCTCCATATCTTTGTTGTCGCCGCTCTTGAGCTGCAACCACACGCTCGCCTTCTGGTAATCGGGAGTAACCATGTGCCAGAGGTCGTCAGGGTCATGACTGTTCTGATATGAAATCAGCGACTGGGCGACGGCGGGCGCGGTGTCGGGAATCCTGAAATGATCCTTGTCACCCTCGAAGAGTTCCATGTATATCTTTTTCACAATGTCGGAGATCGAGTTCGATTTACCAACCACGCCTACGCTGGCGAGTTTCTGTTGAAAGTCGCTGATATACCTCAAGACGTCCGGCCGTTTGAAGGTCTGCAAAGCCAGCGCCGAGCGTTCAATCGCGGCGCGCAACTCATCCCAGGCGTCCTGACGATCAAAATCGGCGCCTTTCATCTGTTCGTCGATCTTCTCATTCAACGCCGCCACGAGCGCGTCCGGTGAAGCGGCTCCAGTGTTTTCATCGATCCAACTCAGCAGCGATTTCGACAGCGTCTCAATGGCGGGCAGGTCGTTCTTCTGCGATTCAACCGCACTTTCCACGGCCTTTTTCATGTCGTCCGCGAGGCGTGAAACCGCTAGCGATGGGTCTGATTGTTCGGGTTCCAATTCAAGAAACGCCATGTAGGTTCCGCCGAAGTGTTCATTCAGAACGCGGTCGGCGATCCGGATGGGATGACTGGGAGCGAACCAGCGAACCGGATTGTCGTTAATCTGAATTTTCGTCATTCCCCAAACCGAGATGGCGACGACCAGCAACGACGCTCCGGCTATCAAGCCCGCACGCCGGTATGTGAATTCTCCGACGGAATACAACCACGCTTCCAATCGTCCATGCGAAACGTGTTCGCCAGTTCGCTTGCCGAATTTCTCCAGTGATTCATCGCTGATAAACATGGTAAAAGCCGGGATGAACGTTACGGTCAACACCCACGCCGCCGCGACGCCGAACGCGACGAACAGACCAAACACCTGCACGGGCGGAATCTCCGCCAACGCCAACGACGCGAAACCAGCCACCGTGGTCAGTGAGGTGTACAGCATCGGCGTAAACAGGTGGCGCATCACGTAGAGAACGGTCTGTTTTCTGTTTTTCGTTTTCTGATATTGTTCAAAGAAATCAGACAGGATATGGATGGAATCAAGCACCGCGATCGGCATGATGAAAATCGGGATCATCGAGCTCATGATGTGGACGGTGTTGCCCGTGCCGATCATCAAACCCATCGTCCAGATCACTGAAATCATCGCCACCAGCATCGGGCTGACGACCAGTGTGAGTTTTCTGAAGAAGTACAGCATCAACAGAAAGATGATCAACATCGCGGCGGGCGCCGATATCGCCATCTGGATGAACATCTCGTATCCAAACGTATCCTCGGCGACGGGCAGACCGGTGATGTGATATTGTTCGGCGCCGTTAAACTCAGCAATCTTTTTTTGCAGCTCGACGTATACCCGATGGGAAAGGTCTTTGCTGGTTAGAGGAAGATACAGCGCCAGAGCTTTGCCATCCTCCGAAACCAGCGTGCCGCGTAGCAGGGGATTCTGAAGAGCGCGATCGCGCACCCGCAAAGCATCTTCCTTCGTTTTGGGCGGCTCTGACATGAGCCATTCGAAACGAACCGAACCCAGTCCCGCCTGCTCAATGTCGTCCACGGTGGATGGCGCCAGGATATCGATCTCTACCACGCCTTTGGTCTTAGAAGGATCGTCCGGATCGGGCCATTGCAACGTTTTGGCGAATTGTGTGAGTTCATATACGTGCGTCAACGTATCCGGATTGAACACCCCATCTGGATCCGCGTCATTCACCACGCCAACCACCACCATGTCGCGCATGGCGAATTCTTCTTTCATGGCGTTGTGAAACACGCGAACCGGCTCATCGTGGGAGAGCATGTTTTCCGGGTCGGTATCGACTTTGACCATCGGAATCATGGCGGCGAATAACACCGTCAGGACGCCAACAATCAACATGACCAGTTTCGGGTGCTCAACGCTGAAAAGCACCATCGGATTGTTTTTGGACGCGTCGTTATTCGTGGATTGAGAACTCATCGTCACACCCCCGAGGAGAAGCCGTATCCATCACTCCGCTTACACGAACGCCGCACGCTTCCGCCGAACCCCCAACGCTCAGCATGGCATGCGCCGTTCGCCCGAAACTCTTGTTTGTTGTTAATACAGTATCGAATACTTCGTTCCGCATGGGAATCCCTCACGATGCTTTCGCCGCCGCGGCGGCTTTACGGTTCGCCATCTCTTTTCTTAACACGTCGCAACTCTTGGTTTGGGTTGGATGGTCTTTTTTCAACTCAGCCATCAACCGTTTCACAAGACCGGGTCTTAACAGGTAATAACAGCGCATCGGCCCGTTAGCCTGGCTTCCCACCAGGCCGGCTTTTTTAAGCGCGGCCAGGTGTTGCGACAGATTCGGCTGGGAGACGTCGACCACCTGATGTACGTCGTTGACGCACTGAGGCCCCCGGCACAGGTCGTCGAGGATCGCCAACCGGACCGGATGAGCCATGGCTTTCAGCCAACTGGCCGCTTCATTCCATTCCGTCTTCTCATTAGCCTGATTCATGAGACCAATCGCCTTTCTAATTTCTTTATATGCAGTTTATATTATATAAAGATACAAGCAACCCCTGGATTCAAAAAAAAAATCAGGGCGCTCTCTCGACTGCAAACTTGACAAATTCGCCAACGGAGGTCACAACACAAACACGGTCAATGATTTAGACGCATGGCGGAATTTAAGAACAGAAAAACAGATAAAGAATGAATCCAGAAAACAAGACGCTTGTTTTTCGAACGAATCACCTGCATCAGTACGGCGAAATCCGCCCAGCGCGGCTGCGCTGCACGCCCGGAATACCACTGGAGATACTCGACGCGGCGGGCGCGGCGGATATCGTTCTGCCCGCGGCCATGCACGTAACGCTGGCTCGAGTCGACACCCACGTGCATTTCCGTGAAAGTTATATTCCCAGACGGGAGGAGTTCGAGAGCGATCTCTACCGCCCCGCCGATCAATCGTACGAAGCGCTGGTAGACACGGCGCGAGCCGCCAACGCGAAATACGGCTTTGAACAGGGGAGTCTGGCGGCGCTGAAAGGCGGAGTGTGGCTGATTGGCGCAATGGGCAATACCGCCTGGGCGCCGTTGGGTGAAGAGCGGTGGCGGCGCATCGATGAATATTACCAGCAGCGCGCACTCATCGCGACGCACGTCTGGCCTCGCATGGAGCCGGGCGTCGCTCCCATCGCCGGGCAGGAGGAGAAGGATTTTGGCTCGACTTTCGGCGGCAGCGGCATCAGTGGCGGACAACGCCGCCAGATGTATCTGGACCGGCGCGGCGGGATGGTTTCTTACCACAACGATCGCGCGCGCGAGGATGAATCGATTCATGATTTTCAACGCCGGATTCAACCGCCCGACTACCTGCTGCATCATCTCTACTACGATGGCGAAACCGTGCTGGCGGCGCAACGCGAGACCTTCACCTATGCCCGCGAGGCTGAACTCAAACGCCTGCTCACGCGCCACATTCCAACCGGTGCGGCGCTCGATATGATTTTGAGCGCACGACTCGATTCGCCAGTGGAACTGCCCGCGGAAGTCGGCCTGGATTACCTGTATTTCAATCGCGACATGTTGGCCGAACGCGCGACGCGAGAGATCAATTACCGGCGTCCCGCTCTGCCGTCCAAAGAAGATCAGACCTCGTTGATCGCACTGACCAAGGAATGCGCGCGGCGGCGCGACCCGCTTACATTCATCGGTTCCGATCATGCGCCGCATCCGCTTGCCGCCAAACGCCTTCGCCCGGATGGTATGCCGGGCAGCCCCGGGACGAGGGTATTGGAGCTGTCGCATCAGGTACACATGCACCTGTTACATCAGCATGGCTTCACTCATCACGATCTCGACTGGCTTACCGCCATCGCTCCAGCGCGCTACGTCGCCCAATACAAGTCCTTCCCCTTCCCCGCAGGCGAGATGGAAACCGGCGCGATGGCGAATCTGGTGATTTTTGATCCAGATGAACCATTTTCAGTGAAAGAAGATACACTACGGGAGGAGTTGCGCGATGTGGAATATCACTCGGCGTATCGAGATGAAAAATTGCGCGGGCGCGTCTATTATACCGTAGTGAACGGGCTGGTGTTCGACGTCGCAGGCCCCGTCCGCCCACTGAACGGCGCCGGTTCACCCATTAAAAAACTGGAATTGGATTGAGAATGACGACCAATAAGCTCGATCATTTATATGAAACGTTTGAAATTCTGGATGACTGGGAAGAACGCTATCGGGTCATCATTGATCTGGGCCGTCATCTGCCTCCGATGGATGAGGCGTTAAAGACCGAAGAAACGAAAGTCCGAGGCTGCCTGAGTCAGGTGTGGATGGTGACGCGCGTTTCGGATGACGACCCAGTTCGGTATGAAATTATCGCCGACAGCGACGCCCATATCGTCAAAGGCCTGATCGCGATTTTACTTATGGCGTATTCGGGCAAGACTCTGGATGAAATCCGCTCCGTCGACATCGACGCGGTATTCGAAAAACTGGGGCTCGATCAGCATCTCAGCCCTAACCGGCGCAACGGATTTTATTCGATGGTCGAACGCATCCGGACCCTGTCCGCCGTGACCTGAATAATATGATTCTATCCGGAAAGCAGATACAAAAGCATCTGGGGCGCGAAATCGTCATCGAACCGTTCGACGAGCGCCAGTTGAATCCCAACAGTTATAATCTGCGCCTGCATAACGAACTGCTGGTCTATCGCGATCGCTGCCTCGATATGAAAAAGCCGAACGAAGCCGAGCCAATCGTCATTCCCGATGAAGGCTTCGTGCTGGAAAGCAACCGCCTGTATCTGGGCCGGACGCTGGAATATACCAAAACGGATACTTTCGTACCCATGCTGGAGGGGCGCTCGTCCATCGGACGCCTCGGCTTGTTCGTTCACGTAACCGCAGGATTCGGCGACGTGGGATTCGCGGGTTACTGGACGCTGGAGATGTTTTGCGTTCAGCCTATTCGCGTGTATCCCGGGGTGCAGATTTGCCAGATTTATTATCATGGCATCGAAGGCGAGTTCACCAAGTACAACAGCGGAAAATATCAGAACAACCAGGGTATTCAACCCAGCCTGTTGTATCGTGACTTTGAACCCCAAAATGAAGATTCAAACCAGTCATGTTAAGAGATCAACGCCGTAAAGGTCCAACCGTCAGGCAGGGCGTGGCGCGCCGATGTAAATCCGTAACGTGTTCCATGCCCCCTTCGCTCGATTGTTCATCCGTTATTCAAAAGCGATTCCGCCGCTCAAACGATCGAGGCTCAACAGAAACGGATTCCGTGGACGATTTGTTTTTCAGCCAGGCGCCCGGCGCAAAAATCAAAGCGGGCGGCGATAGATAATCAAACAAGGCCTCCCGTTCGGAAGGCCTTGTCACATTCGATCAATATATTTTCGTCAGATAGGTTGGCGGTTCGTCAAAAGGTTTTTTCGTGCCAGCCGCCAGATCGTAAATCCGCTCGTGAGCGATTCGCGCCGCGGCGGCCAACTCTTCATACGGCCGGTTGCACACATCAAAAAAGCCGATGTTGTAATTTTCTCCGTCAAAACGTCCCATCGCCGACTGATCGTACATAGTAAACCAGTGTACTCCCACGCAGTATGGATTCGCCGCCGCGTCTTCAAGGTAATAGCGGTAAGCGGCGCCACGTTCCTTCTGAGTCGCAACACGGCCGATCCCTGAAGCCGGGAGCCCCACATCTAACGCGCCGAAATGCCATTCACCAATCATAACGGGAAGATTTAACATGGTGGATATCTTTTTCGACGCATCAAACGGAACTTTCTCGGTATAGCTGTTCGCGCTGAACACGTCGAAATTGCGCATTCCCCGCAGCGTCCATTCCGGCGGTACGCCCGCGTATCGGATTCCAAGATTCAGATGATTTGGATCGACCTTCCTGCAATGGTCGCTCAACATGGTGAAATAGCGTTCGACCATCAATTCACTGAAATCCACCAGGTCTTTACGCGCGGTTTCCGTCAGCCGGGTTTTCCACTCGCCGCGAGCGATCCGGTTGAAATCCACGTCGAGCTCCCATGACTTCGCCAGTGTGGAGGAATCGGCGTAACGCTCTCCCAGAAACTTCGCCAGTTCTTTTCTTGATTCGCACTCGGGGGTATTAAACAACATCCCCACGGCAGGCGGTTCTTTTGAAAAACCCCACGTCGGTTCATTCATCAGAAAATAACCAATCATGGAGGGGTCGTCCTTCAAAGGATCAAGCTGGCCGGCGTAATCCGCCGCGTCCAATTCAAAATCGGAGTGATACACATCAGGAAAATCGCGGTACACCATGCGCGAACGTTTCCATCCTGAGCCCATGGGGATGACGTAAGGGAAACGCGCCTTCCGGGCGATCTCCCACTGCGACCAGTTGCCCACCGTATTGAAACCAATGGCCTTCATTTCGGAGAGCGTGATGGACGCCCATTTGTCATACCATGAATCGGCGCCAAACACGCGAATAAAATTCGCGGAAAGATAATCGGCGGATTCGGCGGAAAACGCTTTTTGATATTCTCCAGGCGGTTCTGGTTTCCAGCGTAGCGCGGCTTCCAGACCGCCGCAGTTGGCGCCAATCGACGCGCGGACGCAATCCAGCCCCGCTGACCAGAATAGAAAGCCATCCGGATCGACCAGATACCAGCGCTTTCCATCATGATGCGTCCTGAAAAATCCGGGGGCATGCGAGGGTTTTGAAGGATTGGCGGCCCACCCGCCCCAAGCGGAAAAACCATCCGGCCATTGGGCAGCGCTGGAACGTTTGAGTTGATCGGTCAGGCGTTGACTTAATTCATCCACGCTTTTGGTTTTCGCCGGCCACTGATGAATCGTGCTTTGCCCCATTTCATCGAGCAATACACCCTTGGGAAGCGCGGGCTTGTCGAGACGAGGCGGTTCTTCATTCATTGCGAAAAACGATGTCTGAATAAACCGGACCGGATCATCGGTTTTGATCGCTACTGTTAACCGCATCCGATCCACTTGTTCCAGATCGACGCGGTCGCCGCTGCATAACGGCTTCAACCAGGCTCCCTCGCGTTCGAGTCGCCAGCGATTCTGATTGACGGATTCAAGCGGCAGCCGAATTCGGGCGCCGGCCTGATTCAAACCTTTGTACCGCAACACAAAAGATGGACCGTCTTCTCCTTCGCGTAAGCGCAATTCAAATACCGTCAGGTAAAGACCTGACACCAGAAAATCAGCCATCAGCCAGGATGCGTTTTTTAAAGCGCCCTTTTCAAAGCGATACTCAAACCCCTGCCCTTTTGTTTCGGCTTCATACCAGGTGCCGCCTTCGATAAGCGATTCTCCTTCGACCTGTTTCAAGCCTCCGATCAGTCCGGTTGGTTTCAGTTCCAAACCGGCGTTCGCTGACGCCAGTTTCGGCGCCATCAACAACCCCGCCCCGGTCAACGCCTGAACTTCAATAAAGCGCCGTCGATTCATGTTATGTTTCGGCATTTCATCCCCACTGATGCGCGTCGCAGAGTTTGATTCCATTTTATTGTCTCACACGACGGGATTTCCGATCAACGGATGACACGGGGAGTCAATTTTCCGGCCGATTGTTGTAAAGTAGTTCCACATTCTTTCAGCGACGGCAAAGCGGCGGGATCTACTCAATATGGCAGCGGCGAAAAAACTATTAATTGTCGATGACGAACTCGAGATCCGCGAAAATCTGCGCGATTTCGCTGAATTTAAAGGCTACGAAGTCGTCGAAGCGGGCCACGGCGAAGAAGCGCTGGAAAAAATCGCCGGAGCCAAACCCGATCTCATCGTCAGCGATCTGATGATGCCCAAAATGGGGGGGCTCGAACTGCTTCAAGAGATCGTCGAGCGCGGCATTGAAACGCCTGTGGTTATCATGACCGCGTTCGGTACCATGGAATCGGCGATCGAAGCGATGAAACGCGGCGCGAGCGATTTCGTCGCCAAGCCGATCGACCTGCCTTACCTCATCAAGGTCGTCGAGCGAGTGCTCAATATCAGCGAGATGCAACAGCGGGTGAAGGAACAACAGCGTCAGCTGGATGAAGACCTTCTCCACGCCGGCATTATTCAACGTTGCCTTCTGCCTGAAAAAATCGAAACCGCGCGGCTTCATCTCGATTACCGCTATGAACCGCTCATCGCCATTGGCGGCGATTACCTGAGCATCCACCAGCACGGCGATCATGGCATCGCCGCCGCTCTGTACGACGTCAGCGGACACGGCGTCTCCGCCGCGCTGACCGCCAATCTGGTTCACACGCAGCTCCAGCAACGGCTCGCTGAAAACCGCCCACCCTCCAACGTCGTTCATCTCTTAAACCGATTCATCACCGCCAATCTTGAGCGAACCTCCATGTTCATTACGCTCTGCCTGGCGGTTCTCGATCTGGATGAAGGCGTCCTGACCGTCTCCAACGCAGGGCACCCCGATCTGTTCATCCGGCGCGGCGCGACCGGCGCGCTTGACGCGATTTCATCGCACATGCCGCCGGTGGGTATGATTCCGAAGATTTTGAGCGAACAAAATGAGACGGTCGCCTCCATCGAATCGGGAGACCGGATCATGATGTATACCGACGGTTTTCTCGAAGCGCGAAACGCCGCCGGCGCCATGCTGGGTATGGAAGGTCTGAAAGCAATGATTCAGCGTCACGCTCATCTGCCGTTAAGTGATTTTATCGATCGGTTGTATCACGATCTGAAAATTCACCATCAAGGTGAAATCGATGACGATTTAACCTTTCTTGCAATCGACGTAAAATAAAGCGGTCCCGTATTTCAATCTCTCGCAGGGAAGTCGCAAACGCATCCCCTATGAGACGATTCGTGATACACTGAATCAACCCAGACAGTACGCTTGATGGAGTTACATGAATGAGTATTGAAGTCAGGCTTGAAACGGATATCGCCGTCATTAAACCCTGCGGGCGCATCGACGTTGTAAACCTGCCCGAGTTTTCAGCGGCGTTAAAACGCTCGGTTCGCGATCGAAGAAAAATACTGATCGATTTTTCGCAGACCGAGTACATGAACAGTTCCGGTCTGCGCCAATTGCTTGAATCGCATCGCGACGCAACCGAAGCCAGCAAAATCATCGCTCTGTGCAGCCCAAGCGGCGAACTGCTGGAGCTGTTCCGCGTGGTTCATCTCGACAAAAGTTTCACCATTTATCAAAGCGACTTTGAGGCGTTCGACGCCATGCTCGACTAATTGATTGCCGAATTCAGTTGAAAGAAATATCCGGGAGAAGCTCAACCCATGAAATCAGTCCCGTTCTATAATGGTTCAACGCGTACTCTGTCCACTCTGACCATCGCCGCCGCCGTTTGCGCCGCCCTGCTGCTTTCCGCCTGTACCAAGGCGCCGGTTCAGGAAGAATCGTCCGGCGAAGAATTCGCCTACAATCCCGCCGACGATCCTCTGGTGAATCCGCCCGAGATGTACCAGGCCGCGCCTGATGACCGCTCTCAGGTTGATACGGACGGAACGCTCTATCTCAATCTCGATGGGAATCCGCAGAATTTGAACCCGATCTTCGCTTCATCCATGTATGAATACATGGTAAACGATCTGACGTTCGAAGGCCCGTTTCAATTCGACGCCAAAATGGACTGGACGCTTAATAAAGCGTGGGTCGATTCGTACGAGGAATCTGAAGATCACCTCTCCGCGATTCTTAAACTCAAACCGGGCCTTACCTGGCAGGACGGCGAACCGCTGAACGCGCATGATATCGCCTATTCATGGAAGACCATTCTCGATGACCGGGTTCCCTGCCCCGCGGTTAAAACCGGCACCGACGACATCAAGGAATGCGTCGCGCTCGACGACCTCACGGTGAAATTCGTCCATAAGGAAGCGGTGCCCACAGCCAAATGGAACGTGTTCTTCCCGATCATCCCCAAACATCTGTACGAAGTTCATCAGGATGAGGAACCCAGTCTGCAACAGGGCGATTATTATTCCGAACTGAACCGCAATCCGGTGGGAAGCGGATCATACAAAATCAAGGAATGGATCGCCAACGACCGCATCGTACTCGAACGCTGGGAAGACTACCCCGGTCCCAAGCCCTACTTCAAACGGGTGGTGTTCCGCCTGATTCCCGATCACAACGCACAACTGCTCTCGTTTGAAAAAGGCGATCTCGATTGCACGCTGCTTTCCGGCGAGCAATTCGCCAAACAGACCAGCGGCGATCAGTTCGCCAGCATCGGCCGCAAACTGCTCCAGCCGGAATGGTCGTATTACTATATCGGCTGGAACATGGACGGCGGCAACCCGTTTTTCAACGACAAACGCGTGCGCGTCGCCATGACTCACGCCATGAACATCAACCTGATTCTCGACAAAGTTTTATACAACCTCTACGAACAATGCCGCGGTATCTATCACCCCGACGCATGGATGTATAACCCCAATGTCGAACTGCTCAAATACGATCCAGCCAAGGCGGATGAATTACTGAACGAAGCCGGATGGGAAAAAGATGAAACCGATGGCTGGCGGTATAAGGACGTCGACGGCAAGCGCGTCAAATTCGAATTCACCATGCTGTTGCCGCAGGGGTCGCAAACCGCTCCTCAAATCGCCAACTATTTTCAGCAGGACCTGCGCGCCATCGGCGTCGATATGAAGACGCGCACCGTGGAATGGGCGACCTTCATGCAGATGACCCGCAAGCACGAATTTCAGGCTCACATGGCGGGATGGGGCACTGGAACCGACCCCGACACCGGCTGGAACCTTTGGCGAACCGAAGAATACGAAGACGGCCGCAATTATGGCGGCTATAGCAACCCTCGCGTGGATGAACTCTTTGAACTGGGCAGACACGAATTCGATCCAGATAAACGGAAAGCATATTATCAGGAGATCCACAAACTCGTTTACGACGATCAGCCCTATCTGTTCCTGTATAACCGCTCAAGCACTTACGCGATCAACAAACGCATTCGCGGCATCCAGTATGGACCGCGCGGCATCTTTAACTTCAGCCCGTCCGATCAGGCATGGTGGACCCCGGTTTCACCGCAGGCGGCGGCGGTTAAGCCCTGACCCGGCGGCTCAGGACTCCCGATGCTGACGTACGCCATTCGCCGAATACTGCTCGCGATTCCCACCCTGCTGGGCATCACGCTGGTGACGTTTTTCATCATCAATCTGGCGCCGGGAGACCCCGCCGCCATGCAGGCCAATCAGATCATGGACCCGCGCGTCAGCGAACGCGCGTTCAAACAACTGCGCGAATATTACGGCCTCGACAAACCAATCACGGTTCGATACGTCGAATGGCTTAAGCGAATCGCTACCCTCGACTTCGGCAATTCGATGACCCCCGATTCGCGCAAGGTATCGGAAAAAATTCTCGAACGCCTGCCCGCCACCATGTCGCTGGCGGCTCTCTCCATCGCGATCGGCTTCGTCATATCGATCCCCATCGGCGTTCTATCGGGAGCGAAACGCAATGGCTGGTTCGATTCCATATCCAGCACGATCCTGTACGGGCTTTACGCCGTGCCCAGTTACGTGATGGCGATTCCGCTCATCTTATGGATCAGCATCCAATGGGACCTGTTGCCATTTCAGGGGATGGTTTCGGACGGTTATCAATCGATGACGCCGCTGCAGCAAACCGCCGACCTCGCCCGCCATTACATCCTGATCACGTTTTGCTTTACCTATGGCAGCCTGGCCTACCAGTCACGTTTCGTCCGCCAGAACATGCTTGAAGTGCTCAAGCAGGATTACATTCTCACCGCTCGAGCCAAGGGTCTGGGAGAGACCAGCGTAATCGCGAAACACGCCTTCCGTAACACATTGATTCCATTGGTGACGTTGCTCGGTCTAACGCTGCCGCAAATCATTGGCGGTTCGGTGATTCTCGAAGTCATGTTCAACTGGCCGGGCATCGGCCGTCTGTTTTTTGAGAGCATCTTTCAGCGCGATTACCCCACTATCATGGCGCTTTCATTCATCACCGCCGTGCTGGTGCTGACGGGCACGCTGATCGCCGACCTGTTGTACGGCGTGGTCGATCCGAGAGTGCGTTATGAGTAAGCCGCCCAACGCTCATCCCATCGGGCGCTCGCTGTGGCGCATCGCGATGGATTCTTACCTGAGAAACTACCGGGGCATGATAGGCCTTGGTTTTATCGCGTTGATGATGGCGATCGCGTTTTTCAGTCCCCTGATCGCCAATCGTCAGCCGATCTTCGCGATTTATCAGGGGAAGTGGCATTTTCCCGCCGTGGTGGACGTAATTCATAATGTCCCGTTGATGAAGTACGTAATTCAGAAAACCCCACCCTTCAGCCAGGTCACCTTCGACGCGAAAACCGCACTCAGCGAGAATGATTTCGCCCTGTGGCCAATGATCCCCTATGGCCCCACCGAAACCTCGCCGTATACGCTCAGGCCTCCCAGCACAGCCCACTGGTTCGGTACCGACCAGAACGGGCGTGACCTCGCCGCGCGCATGGTGTATGGAACCATCGTCTCGCTGCAGGTGGGTTTCGTCTCAATGGGCATCGCGGCGATGATCGGCGTTTTGCTCGGATCGTTGGCGGGATATTACGGTGGGTGGACCGATATTGTTATCTCGCGCGTCATTGAGATCATTCAATGTTTTCCAACGTTTTTCCTCATCCTCGCCATTCTGGCCTGGCTTGAGCCCAGCATCGTCAACGTCATGATGGTGATCGGCCTGACCAGTTGGACCTCTATCGCGCGCTATACTCGCGGTGAGTTGATCCGCCTGCAATCGTCGGACTACATACTCGGCGCGCGGGCGCTAGGGTGCAACCACGCGCGCATCATACTCGTCCATCTGCTGCCCAACGCGATGGCGCCCGTGCTGGTGACCATTACTTTCGGCATCGCTTACGCCATTCTGGCCGAGGCGGGGCTCTCCTGGCTGGGCTTCGGCGTTCAACAGCCCAGCCCATCATGGGGTAACATTCTGCGTGACGCCTACGATCAGCTCAAATCCGCCTCGTTCATGGTATATCCTCCCTGCATCGCCATCTTTCTCGCGGTGTTGAGCTATAACCTCGTGGGTGACGCCCTGCGCGACGCCATCGATCCCCGCCTGTCGCAGGATTAGTGCATCGGGGAACGATTTATCTCAGCTCATCCGCAATGGATTGAGCCAATCCGTCCGCCATTGATTAACCATGCAACTCATATACATTAATATCAATTCACCATATTTAAATCGTAATTCATCCGCCTGATATTCAACATCATCCGGCCAGCCAACGCGGAATCCACACAACAGATCAACCCTATTCATGAATTTTTTATAACCGGGAGCCATCTCATGTGGCACTTTCTCACGAATTTGTTCGATACATCCGATTTTCCACCGCGCTGGTATTGTGGAAACTGGACCGCGTTTCACGGCTGGATACACATTATCTCCGACCTTTTGACATGGGGCGCCTACACCGCCATCCCATGCGTCATTTTGTATTACTATTACCGGCGCAAAAGCGATATTGTCTTTCCTTCCGTGTACTGGTTGTTTGGTATGTTCATTTTTACCTGCGGAACCGTTCACCTTGTTGAAGCGATCATTTTCTGGCACCCCATCTACCGCATTTCAGCCATCGCGAAAGCCTGCACTGCGATCGCTTCATGGATCACCGTCGCCGCCCTGATCAAGGTCGCTCCGGAAGCGTTACGGCTGCCCGGTCTGAAAGTCATCAACGAACAATTGGAATACGAAATCGATACCCGGAAATCGATTGAGGCTGACCTGCGCCACAGCCAGGAACGGCTTCAACTCGCCCTGGCTGCATCCAACGCGGGCGCATGGAGTTGGAACATTGATGATGACCATTTTGAGGGAGATGATAGCCTGTGCTCACTTTTCGGGCTTAATTCCAAAACCGCTAAAACAAATTATAAACAATTCTTTTCAGCCATCCTGCCCAGTGTCCGCAATAAGGTGAGGAGCGGAATCGGGAGAGCCATCCGAAGCGGAGATCCGCTGGAAATGGAGTTTCAGATTACCCGTAACGCCGAAACACGAATCATCAAAACAAAAGGCAGGGTTTATCACACTCAATCCGATGGAAAACCCTGTATGACGGGCGTGTGCTGGGACATCACCGAACAACGGGAACAGGAAGAACGTCAAAAAGAGTTTGATGAAAAAATCCGCCAGACTCAAAAGTTGGAAAGCCTGGGCGTGCTTGCGGGAGGCATTGCGCACGATTTCAACAATATTCTGATGGGAGTGCTGGTCAACGCCAACATTCTGCATCAGGACATCTCACAAAAAGATCCACAACTTATGGAAACCGTGCAGGACATCGAACAGGCGGCGTTACGCGCGGCCGATCTGACCAACCAGATGCTCGCCTACGCGGGCAAGAGCAAGAACATCGTCGACACCATCGACATCAACAAACAATTACATGATCTTGAGAACCTGGCGCGGGTTTCCATCCCTAAAAAAGCAGTTCTCGAATTCAAACTCCCCCCCGGGCCGATCTATATCCGCGGCGACGCGTCTCAATTCACGCAAATCGCCTTCAACCTCATAACGAACGCGGCGGAATCCATTGAAAGCCGTTCCGGGCGCGTCGTGGTTGAGCTTGCCCATCGAATGTTGACGGCGGACGAACTGGGCGGCTGCCGCTTCAGCTACGCGAACCGCGCCGGCGAGTATGCGGAGTTGCGCGTAACCGATAATGGATGCGGAATGGACGAGTCATTAATCGCTTCCATTTTCGATCCATTTTTCACAACGAAGTTTACTGGCCGGGGGTTGGGACTTTCATCCCTGCTGGGCATCATCAAATCGCACAAAGGCGCCATTCAGGTTGAAAGTTCAGTTGGCGAGGGCAGCGTATTTCGAGTCTATTTGCCCATCGAATCCGCACCGGTTGAAAAAGAACCCGTGCGTACCTCTACGTTTTCCCCCGCCAAAGAGGTTTCTCCACAAAACTCCATCCTTGTTGTTGACGATGAAGCCACGGTCCGCAATGCGGTGAAGATGATTCTGCAACGAAGGGGCTATCTCGTTCATCTGGCGGAAAACGGAGAGGAAGGCGTAGAACAATTCAGAAAACATCGCGGTGAAATCGATCTCATCCTGCTTGACCTCACCATGCCCAACATGAGTGGAGACGAAGCATTGCGCATTATCCGAAACGAAGCGCCCAATGTTCCCATTATCTTGTCGAGTGGATATCCCATCACAAAACCGCCCGAAGACATGACCGATCCGCGGCTGCGATTTTTGAAAAAACCATACCGGGTTCAGGATCTGCTCGACTTGATGGAGGAACTCATTCTCATCGGAGGCGAAAAAAAAGATGAGCGCACCTGACGGCTCGCTCATCTTTTCATACAAATTGTTATGATTCCCGCCGGATCAGGCGGGAACGATTTCTCGTTTTTCCCGATCGAACGCCATTTTGCGGCCTTCTTCCCAGGCCCGGTCGCCAAGGATGCAGGCGACGCCATGCCGGTATCCCCACTCCATGCAGGCGGCGGGTTGTTTTCGGCTTCTCATACAGCGCACCCAGTTGGTCATGTGATCTTCGTCGGTGGTATTATCCAGCTCGATTTCAGATGCCACTCGGTCGGGATGGTCGCTGCCCACTCCGCTCACCTGGCCACGCATTCCGGAATCGTTGCCGTCGGGCGCGCCGATGCTCATCGTCCCCTTGGTTCCCATAATGAGGACGTAATCGTTCGCACCGTTACCGAAATGCGTGGTGAACAGCATGGTGAATCCTTCGGCGTACTCCAGAATCGCCGTCACGGTATCGGTGCAGGTCCGGCGCGGATCGGAAGTCGGCGAATAGATACCGCCCTGCGAAACCGCGTTTTGCGGGTAACCGCAACCGGTGGCGTAATGGATGAAATCGCTGAGATGGCTCATCCAGCCGCCCACCGTCCCTGATGAGAAATCGCGGTACCCCATCCAGTGGCCATGTTTGTCCGCGTCGAAGGGCTGTGCGGGGCGTCCATAGAGAAATGCCTTCCAGTCGGTATCCGATTCGCTTTCAGGCACGGCGTAATTGTTCCAGTAGGGCGTATAAAAACTGCGGCTTTCTTCCACGCGCAGAATTTTACCCAGTTTTCCACTCTGGATGAAATCGCGAATCGCCGCAGCGCCCGCACTGCTTCGCCCCTGCGTACCATGCTGCACGATCCGATCGGATGCGGTCACCGCGTCATAGGCGCGGTTCAGTACATCGAGTTCCATCGCGATGGGTTTTTCGACGTATGCGTCCTTGCCCGCCTTCACCGCGTCGATCAGCATCCCGCAATGCTGATGGTCGGGCGTCGCGATCAGCACCGCGTCGATATCCGGGTCGGCCAGCAACACCCGGTAATCGGTAAAGCCGGTGGGTTTGTTGTTAAACCGCTTTTCGATTTCGGCGAGGCCTGCTTCTCGATTGTTTTTCCAGATGTCGCATGCCCCCGTGATTTCCAACGGCTCGGTCTCAGACACGCGATGCAGCCAGCCGATGTGATAACGTCCCCGGCCGCCGGTTCCAATCATTCCGATGTGAATGCGTTCGTTCGCCCCCGCCGCCCGCGCGTAGGATGACGCCGCAATGGCGCTCATCGCCGCCGTGGCCTGTAAAAAATTCCGCCGTGAAGTTTGTGCCGTCATGATGCTTTCCCCCCTTTAGAGCAATCCGTTGAGATGCTCAAGACTTTTCTTCGCCTGTTCGATGGTCCCGCATTCAACCGACAGCACGATATCGCGCGGAACCGGCTTGATCATATTAATAACGCGCTTCCAGTCGATTACGCCTTCTCCACACGCCACGCCCACAGGCGTCCCGGTCACGTGACCGCGTTGTTCAAGCAACACGCCGCCAATATCCTTGGCGTGAACGTGATAAAGCCTTGGCAGACAGGCTTCCAGCATCTCATACGGGTCGCTGCCCGCGATATAGGCATTGCCTGCGTCGTAGTTAATCTGGATATACGGGGAATCAACCAGATTGGCGATTTTCAGAAGGCCTTCCGTGGTTTGTGAATAAATCTGGTGGTCTTCAATGCCAACGATCACTCCGTAACGCTCGGCGGTGATTGAAACCTGAGTCAGGGTATAGGTCATCACCTGGTGCGCCAAGTCGTATTCCATCCAGCCGGGTTTGACGCCTTCATCCGTGTTCACGACCGGCGCGCCGGCGTCGGCGGCGAAGCGAATCGCACGCTGAAGGTAAGGCACGCTGATCTCTGGTCTCATCAGCGGACAATGCGCCGACAGGCCTGAGAGTTTTACTCCATACCGGTCACAAATTTCTTTCATCAGCCGGGGGTCTTCATCCATGCTGAACGAATGGAAATACCCCGCTTCCGACAAAAGCTCGCGGCCGTTATGCACCATGGGCTCTATATATTCATAGCCCAGATCCGCCGCGATTTTCACGCCTTCTTCAAACCCTTTGTCCGCGCTGCGGACGAATTCCATGTTCACGCCAACCGCGATCTTCCCCATAAGAACCTCCCCCATATTTCAAACCTGATAAACAAGAATATCATACAAACCGATTCATAGACTATGCCCGTTTCACTCTGATTTCGCCTCCGGTCCCGGCGCTTCTTTACCGCTTCACCTCCGGCGCCGTATAGTGATGCTTCCGGCGTAAAATCACCTTGTAAGGAGCAGCAATGATGAAACTCAATAAGTCAGCGTTTTGGTTTACGTCGTGCATCGTGGGATTCGCAGTGAGCGCGGCCCTGATCTGGGCGGCGGAGCCGCAGTCAATCGGCGATGAAACTTCGCCGGGAAAGATCGCTATGTTTCGAGAGAACTATATCAAGAATTTTGAACGGATCGGTTTAAACACGACGCCCGGCGACGCGAGGTTTTTGCGCATCATGATCGAAAGCGCCGGTTGCAGACGGGGCGTCGAGGTGGGAACCGCCACCGGATATGGAGCGATGGAGATGGGCGTCGCCTTTGAACGCACCGGCGGCGAGCTGATCACGATCGACATCGATCCTCAAATGGTGAAAACCGCGCGCGAACACCTTCACAACATGGGACTGGATAAAACGGTTACCGTAGTGGAAGGCGATGCGCTGAAAGTCTTGCCCTCATTGGAAGGCAAGTTCGATTTCATGTTCATCGACGCCCTCAAGAAAGATTATTTCAACTATTTCAAGGCGTTGGCGCCAAGCCTGAAGCCTGGAGCGGTCATCATCGCCGACAACGTGGTGAAATTCGCCGATGAAATGCGCGATTTTCTCGATTTCATGGAAAGCGATCCGCATTACGACATCCAGATCATCCGCTGCTCGGATGAAAAGGGCGACGGCATGGCGGTAATCTACAAATTGCAGTAACGGGTAATGCTGGAATGACGAAATCAGCACAGGGAGACGATTCCACGGAGCGGAAGCTGAGCGACGCGCTTGTTCGCTTCGCCCGCCATGTCCCCGGCGTTTCGCCTGGAGACCGCGCGACGGCTATTCAGCACGTCGGCGTGTTTTTTTGCCGCATGCGCAACGTGGAATACATTCAGAAAATTCGCGATCAATGGCGGCGATGGCTGGAGAAGGGGAGACTGAATATTTCTGACTCTCTTAAAGTTCCGCATGGAGAAAGCGCCGACGTGATGATTGCGTTTTTTGAACACGGAGCTCCAGACGACATCAGTTTCCAGTTTATCAAACGCCTATTTTTTCAGATGTCGTTGAGCCCATCCACTGAATCGCCGAATCTGATGAGAACGGGCGCTTCACTTGCCTCCGGCGACATGGCGGTCTTGTTTTGCGCTTATAAAATCAGCCTGCAATCCGCGGCTCAACCCCAGGATGAAGGTCAATGGCTGGGCCGCATCGCGGATTCAGCCGGGTTGTCGATTGAAAGCGTTCGAAGGCATTTGAGGAATCTGGATGAACGAGGTTTGATAAATCAAAAAAACGGATACCGCTTCAGCCATACGGCAAGTACAATATGCCAATTCGTCGACTCATACGACGATGATTCAGCCTGATAGAACCAATCATGAATCATGGAGCACTCGATATGAAAAAAAATTGGATAACTGGTCTGATCGCGATCTTCACTCTCCTGGTTTGCGCCTTCGTTCAAGCCGCCTCCGAAGGCGTCGATATGACGCCCGATCAGGCCTTGCAGGCGATGAAAGACGGTAATGAGCGTTTTGTTACCGGCGCCCGCAAATACGAACATCTCGACGCCGCTCGTTTGCAGGAAACCAGTACGGGCCAGCATCCCTTCGTAACGTTGATCGCCTGTTCCGACTCGCGCGTCTCCCCGGAACACATTTTCGACCTCGGTATCGGCGACGTCTTTGTGATCCGCGTGGCAGGCAACGTTTGCGATATCGATGAAATCGGCTCAATCGAATACGGCGTCGCCCACCTGGGTACGCCGCTGATGGTCGTGATGGGACACTCGCATTGTGGAGCGGTTACCGCCGTCGCGCAGGGCGCGGAACTTCACGGCAGCATTCCCCAACTGGTCGATAACATCAAACCCGCCGTCGAACGCGTCAAACGCCGCGATCCAAATGCAACGGGCGACGACCTGGTGGAAAAAGCGGTCAAAACCAACGTATGGCAATCGATTCGAGACCTGATCGTCAATAGCCCCGAAACACGCGAACTGGTAAAAGAGAAGAAACTGAAAGTCGTCGGCGCGGTTTATCACATTGAAGACGGCAAAGTGGAATGGATGGGTGAACATCCCCGCCTTGAAAGGCTTCTTGAAGCCCAACCCCAGGCGGAAAACTGAGAAATTTCAGAAAACGTTCCTATAGCGCTCTCTCTTTGAGAGAGCGCTTTTCTTTGTTCTTGATCATGATCAAACTGAAGCGAATTCTTGGCGGGCTGTTGAGTTATACGCCCTTGTGGAATCTGCGGCTGAATCCAAACGGCGGCGAAACACTCGATCCCGCCTACTGCTATTCAACCTGCCTCCGGCATTACACGTTCGCCGCTCGTCATGGCATTGACGAGATTCCTGAATCCGTTATTGAATTCGGATGTGGATTTTCATCAGGCGCCGGATTGAGCTGGATGCTGTTGGGAGCGCGCCGCCTTTATGCGCTTGACGCTTGCCGTTTTGCATCATTACAAAGAGATGAAGCGATTCTGCGTGAGTTAATCGATCGATTCGCGCGGCGTGACGTGTACGACAACAATATCGCCTTTCCAATTGACCTGCTCGATGAGAAGACGCTCAGCCGATCGCTGAATCCCGCAAGAATCGAATCAATTCACCAGGCGTTACGTTTGGCGCATGAAGAAAAACAGGCTCAATCCAACGAAATACGGATCGAGTATCATGCTCCGCGATACGATGACGCCGTTATCGCGGAAGGCGGAGCCCAGCGCATCGTTTCGCAAGCGGTTATGCAACACGTGGAGGAATACGCGAAGGCTTATCGGCTCTTTTACCGATGGCTTACGCCGGGCGGCGTCATGACTCACCACATCGACTATTCAAGTTTCGGAGTCGCGGATGAATGGAACGGGCACTGGACGGTCAGCGACCAGGCGTTCAGGCTCATGCAGGGGCGGCGCCCCTGTCTGACCAACAGGGCGCCGCATTCATGGCATCTCGGCGCCATGCGCGAAGCGGGTTTTGAAATTATCGGGGAAGACAGGCATTACCGAGCCTCGGAAATCAAACGAGATGCGCTGAAGCCCCGGTTTCAATCACTGAGCGATGACGATCTGAGTACTGATTACGCGATTATTCTCGCACGCAAGCCTTATTGATCGGGGCTTGAAGCGCTAGTCGGCGAAATCGGCTCCCCGCTCGCGGATTCAGGCGTTGAACCCGAGATCGCCGGAGCCTGAACGGGCTGATCCCAAGCCGGAGTCCCTGCCGCCTGTCTCAACATATCCACGATTAACGGAAAACCGGAAACCATCATCCGTAATTTATCAATATTCAGATTTTCGGGATCATCCGCGAGTTCAAGAAGATGGCGCAGTTCTTCCTGGTACATTTTGATGAAGTGGCCAAAATGCGCGCCGGGAGGCGGGTCTTGCCGGACGACGTCCGACGCCGTCGCGATCAGCGTGACCGCCGCTTTACGAAACGCGTCATCCTTGCCAGTCGCGGAAAGCACGACAGCTTCAGCGGTAAGCCGATCCAATTGACGCAAGCCGGGCCAGTCGACGTCCATCGGAAGTGCGACGGGCGTCACAGGCGGAGGCTCCGGGGTTGAGGTGGGAACAGCGGCCCGGCGCGCTTCCTGGTCGCCGCAAGCCGCGAAAATAAAAGCAATCAGTATCACCGTGAACACAATCACGAAACGGGAATCAGGCACGCGCATCATATCAATCTCATTGAACTGAAGTTATCTATATTCTGAATCGATTTTATCAAAACCCCTAGTGCATGCCTCGCATCAACCCATACATGAAAAAACGCCCGCTTATACAAACGGGCGTTTATCTGCATTTGAAACGCCGAATGATTCCTTATTTCGGCAGTGGAGCGTATTTTTCAAAAAACTGTTCCATCATGTAGACGCATCGGTCATTCACCGGCTTCGCGAGGTCCATCACGTGTCCCCAGCCTTCATAGCGTTCATACACATGATCGATTCCCAGTTCAGTCAGCTGTTTATCGAGGCGATCCGCGTGACGGATGTTCACCGTGTCGTCGATCGTTCCATGAAAAATCAAGGTCGGCGGGTCTTTCTTGTCGAGATGAAACAGAGGCGAGGCTTGCTGATAAGCATCTTTCGCCTGATCGAACGGCTTTCCGATAAAATTGTTCACCAGACCGTTATCGCGCGCATCGTCGCCGGTCAAATCAACCGGGCCGTAAAAATCAACGACCGCGCGAACCTTGCTGCTGACGCCGGCATTGCCGCTATCGCCTTCCAGCGCGGGGTCCTGCGCGTAACCCACCATCAGGGAAAGATGACCGCCCGCCGAATTGCCGCTCACTACGATACGGTTTGGATCGATCGAGTATTGCTTCGCGTTCGCCCGTAACCAGCGCACCGCGCATTTGGCGTCCTGTACGGCGGCGGGATATTTCGCCTCGCCGGCCAATCGGTATGACATAGTGGCGGTGATGTATCCCTTTTGAGCGAAATACAGGCAGTAGTATTTCATATCCGCGCGATTACCGCTTTTCCAGCCGCCGCCATGAATAAAAAGTATGACCGGCGTCGGCTTGGACGTGCTTTTCGGCCGATACAAATCGAGTTGAAGTGATTTGTCACCCGCCTTGCCATATTCGATCCCTTTCGTTTCTTCAATGGAATCGGGCGTCGGCAGATTGAAGGCCTCAGCCAGTTTGAGTTGTCCCGACTGCACCGCCGCGACGATCGCCTCCTGCGAGGGATATCCTTTCGGAATCGGCGGCGGAGCCGCGTTCGCCGACATCATGCAGAAAGCCGCAATCAGCAAAGGAATACCATATCGCCATCTCATCTCATCTTCTTCCTTTCCCATTTTTCAAATTGAACTTCGCGCGAACGCGAATCATGCAATTTCGCTGAATCCGTTCATTTTGAGCCTGAAATCTCATCCATCAGGTCGCGGCTGGTCGTCGATGGCGCCCAGTATTTTTCCACGTGCATCACGACCAGCTTCGTCCCGGTTTCATGATCGACGTAGGGCGGCATTTTGGGGTTATACATGGTATCGGTAAGGTCGCGCACCAGCACTACGTTTTTACCGAGCCGCTTGAGCTGGCGAATGCCGAACGGTCTGCCTAGAACGCACATGTTCAGATGTACGCCCATCATGATAACGTTGTCGATTCCCTGCTGCGCCATCAGGTTATAAATTTCCTGACCGTCGTCGCTGACGGCGTCTTCAGGAGCGAGTTCCAATCCGGGGTGTTCCATCGTCCAGGCGGTGTACTGTACGTTATCGCCGTCGCGGTCGCATCCACCGTCGGAATCATCTATGGGCAGCGCGGATTCATCATTCAGGTCGAGATAACACCATCCCGCGATCTCGACCGGCGGCTTCGAATAGGGCGCGTCGATGGCGCGCTGGCGTTGAGGCATCTGCTTATAGTAATCCATCGTTCCGCTTGGGGCGTGAATGACCAGCACTCCGTCACGGCGCAAAGCGTTCAACAACGCATTCATACGGGGGACCATTTCTCCAACGCGTTCGGTAGCGCCGTCGCACCAGTGTTTGTTCCACATATCGCAGATAATGACACAGGTTTTGGCGGGATCCCACGACGTCTTCGTTTCGACGCTTCGCCAGACGCCTTCAGTAGAGGGATCCTGCTGTTGAGAGCGCGCGGTAAATTCAATCGTCTCCGCCGCGCATAGCGAGGCGGCGAACAGGATCATCGACGTATTCAAAATCAGTTTACGCATCATGCCGGCTCCATCAGGGTTACCTGGGTTTATGCTGACCGTTTCACGGACAGTGACTCATCTTACCGGAAGAACCAAATCAAGCGCAATTGAAATTCAGCCAAAATCGCGCATTTGACACAAAAACGATTTCCCTCTTCCATATAGTGAAATAATCAGACTTGTTGAAAGCACAAATAACCCAGGGGGTGTTTTATGAAACGCCGAGATTTTATTAAAACCTCATCCATCGCAGGCCTGACCGCCGCCTGCGCGGTACATGCGGCGGAGCCTTCGGTCAAACTGGCTCGCCGCTCCTATGGCGACACCGGCATCGAACTGTCAATCATCGGGTTCGGGGGCATCGTCGTCAAAGACGCCGAACAAGATCACGCCAATGAAACCGTCGCCAAAGCGGTGGAGCGTGGCGTAAACTACTTCGACGTCGCGCCGTCATACGGCGACGCGGAACTGAAACTGGGCCCCGCTCTGGAACCGTTCCGTAAAGACGTATTTCTCGCCTGCAAGACCGGCCAGCGCAAGGCGGAAGGCGCCAGACGCGAGCTGGACCAGTCGCTCACCCGCCTGCGCACCGACCATTTAGACCTGTATCAGCTTCACGCCATCACCACGATGGACGACGTGAACACGGTTTTCGCCGACGACGGCGCCATGAAGGTCTTTATCAAGGCGCGCGAGGAAGGCGTGCTGAAGCATCTCGGCTTTTCAGCGCATTCTCCGGTAGCCGCCATTGAAGCATTAAACCGCTTCGACTTCGATTCGGTCCTCTTCCCCTTCAATTTCGTCACCTGGAATGAAGGGGATTTCGGCCCGCAGGTCATGCAGAAAGCGAAAGAAAAAGGCGCGGCTCGCCTGGCCCTGAAAGCGTTGGCCAAAACCAAATGGGCGGACGGCGCGAATCGCGAACCGTATGAAAAATGCTGGTATCAGCCGGTGACCGATGACGCCGAAACGGAACTCGCGGCGCGTTTCACTCTATCGCTCGACATCACCGCCGCCATCCCACCCGGCGAAGAGGAGCTGTTCTGGAAAGCGCTCGCAATCGCGGAAAATTTTAAGCCACTATCCAGTGACGAACAAAACGCGATACAACGCCTCGCTCGGGGCGTTGAGCCGATTTTTACCGCCAGAACCTGATCCTCACACATAGCATCGCGAAAGAAGGTTCTCTCATCGAGAGCCTTTTTTTTGCGCCGGATCGTTTTTATTACCTAAAGGTATTTTTAATACTTGACCACCAGGTAATCTTTGCATAAAATACGCACAAGGTTCAGGTAAAGGACGCCATATCATGCTTTCCATGTCACAGACCGCCGGCTACGCCATCATGGCGCTGAGTTGCCTCGATCCAATCGGCGAGCAGTGGGTTCAGGAAAAGGACATCGCCGAACGAACCGGTATCACGCGGCCCTATCTCTCCAAATTGCTGTATAACTTGGGGCAGTCAGGCCTCATCCAGAGCAAGCGCGGATACAAGGGCGGCTTGGCGCTCGCCCGCCCCGCCGGTGAAATCTCTATGCTCGACGTGGCCGACGCGGTCGACGGCGTGGAATGGCGCTCACGCTGCATGATGGGGCTGCCAGTCTGCGGGGGCGGCAACCCCTGCCCCATGCACGAATTCTGGCTCAAGCAACGCTCCAAAATTGAAAAAGCCTTATCCGATATCAAACTCGATAAAGTCATCCAGTTTCAAAAAACCGGCTGGCGATTGGCATAAATAACCCGAGGCAGGAGGTTTTTCATGTTTTGCTATCAGTGTGAACAAACGTTGAACGGCGTTGGTTGCAGTAACGGCAAGGGCGTCTGTGGTAAAGACGACGAAACCGCCGTTTTGCAGGATCTTCTGATCCACGCGGTGAAAGGCGTTTCGATGTACGCCCATCGCGCAGCCCAATTCGGAGCGCGCGACCGGAACGTCGATGTATTCACCATCCACGCTCTGTTTGCAACGGTCACCAACGTGAATTTCGACGCGAGACGTATTGAAGAACTGATTCACGAGGCGCTGCTGGTTCGCGACAAGGCGCAACGCCTTTATATCGAAGCCAGCCGCAATGCGGGCGAAGAACCCGAAACGCTGGCGGGGCCCGCCGCCTGGGCCGGAGCAAAAAACAGGGACGAGATGCTTCAGATGGGGCGCGCGGTCTCCATTCTGCAGCGCATGCAGAACATCGGCGACGACGTCACCTCTTTGCAGGAACTTTTGACCTACGGCGTAAAAGGCGCGGCAGCATACGCGACGCATGCCCAGATTCTGGGCAAGGAAAACGATTCGGTTTACGCTTTCTTTCACGAAGCGCTCGACTTCACCACGAAATCAAATCCATCCATCGGTGAACTGCTCGCCATCAATCTGAAATGCGGCGAGATTTCGTTGGTTGTTCTCCAGTTGCTCGATGAAGCAAACACCGGAGCCTACGGCCAGCAGACGCCGACTCCCGTCCTGATGGGGCATGTAAAGGGCAAGGCGATTCTTGTTTCAGGACACGATCTGAAAGACCTGGAAGAACTGCTTAAACAAACCGAGGGCAAGGGCGTCAACATCTATACGCACGGCGAGATGCTGCCCGCACACGCTTACCCCGAATTGAAAAAATATAAACATCTGGTTGGCCATTTCGGCGGCGCATGGATGCGGCAACGTAACGAATTCGAACAGTTTCCCGGCGCGATTCTGATGACCACCAACTGCATTCAGGAACCGCGCATGAGTTACAAGGCGCGCATCTTCACCGCCAATCTGGTCGGCTGGCCTGGCGTCGAACACGTCGTCAATCAAGACTTCACACCGGTCATTGAAGCCGCGCTGGCAGCGGAGGGATTTCAGGACGACAGCGAGCCACGCTATCACACTGTGGGCTTCGGCCATCACGCGGTTCTGGGGCTCGCCGATACGGTCGTCAACGCGGTAAAAAGCGGCGCCATCAAGCGCTTTGTCCTGATCGGCGGGTGCGACGGTTCCGAACCCGGACGGAATTATTATACCGAACTGGCGGAAGAAATGCCTGAGGACTGGGTCGTGCTCACGCTGGGCTGTGGCAAATTCCGCGTCATCGATTGCGATCTGGGCGACATCGGCGGCGTGCCGCGTCTGCTCGACATGGGGCAGTGTAACGACGCATTCTCGGCGATCCGCGTCGCGGGCGCGCTGGCTGACGCGTTTGGCGTGGGCGTGAACGATCTGCCTCTCAATCTGGTGATCTCATGGTACGAACAGAAGGCGGTTTGCGTCCTTCTGGCGCTGCTTCATCTCGGCGTGCGTAATATTCGTCTTGGACCGAAATTACCCGCCTTCTTGACGCCAGGCGTGTTAAATGTTCTTGTAGAGAAATTCAACATCATGCCGATCGCCTCAGTGGAAGAAGACCTCAAGGCCATGAGCGCCTGAATCGAGACCATCCCGCCCGCCATTTTGCACAAATGGCGGGCGGACCGAATCAGGGGACCGACATGACACACCTGAAAACCGCCATACTCATCGTCAGCATCGCCGTGGGCGCGGTAGGAGGCGTGGGCGCTTATACGTTCTGGTATGCCAACGGAGCGTCATACCTGACCAATGATCCCGCCGCCTGCGCGAATTGCCACATTATGCGCGACCAGTTCGACGCATGGCAAAAATCGAGTCATCACCTCGTCGCCGTCTGTAACGACTGCCACGCCCCCCATGACCTGGTGGGGAAATACTGGACGAAGATGGATAATGGATTTCATCATTCTCTGGCGTTCACCACCGGCCGTTTCCACGAACCGATTCAAATCAAGTCGCGCAATCGAGCCGTCACTGAAAACGCCTGCCGAAGTTGTCATCAAGACATTGTTAACGCCGTCGATCACGCCGTGTACGGCGATGATTCTCTTTCATGTATTCGATGTCACTCCAACGTAGGGCACGCCAACTGAAGTGTGTTCGTTCCATTGAGAAGTCCCATACAACAAAAAAAATTCGGAGAGGATTATGATGAGTGGAACTGATAAAACTCCATCCAGGTTCAGCGCCGTTCTCATTGGCGCCGGCGTCGTCACGGCATTGGGCGCGTTCGCCGTCACCGCCCTGCTGGTGAGCATCTTCGAACACAAACAGGAAGCGAGAAATCCTTTTTTTCGTGTGGTCGAACTCGACGACGAAACCACCGATCCCGCCGTGTGGGGTAAAAACTTCCCGTTGCAGTATGACGATTACAAAAAAACGGTCGACCAACAACGCACGCGATATGGCGGCAGCGAAGCTCTGCCGCACATCCCGACCGAGGCGGACCCTCGATCCGTAATCGCTCAATCGAAAATCGATGAAGACCCACGTCTGAAAAAAATGTGGGCGGGTTACGCTTTCGCCATCGATTTCCGCGAAGAACGCGGACATGCCTACATGCTCGACGACCAAACCTATACCCAGCGGCAGACCAAACCACAGCCGGGGACCTGCATTCATTGTCACGCCTCGGTGTACGTTCCCTACAAAAAAATGGGCGACGGCGATTTGATCAAAGGCTTTGAAAAAATGAATCAACTCCCCTACGCCGAAGCGCGCCAACACGTCGAACACCCCGTCGCGTGCATCGACTGTCACGATCCTGAAACCATGCAGTTGCGTGTAACCCGGCCCGGATTTCTGGAAGGCTACGCAGCGTATAAAAAAGAAGTCGAGGGAATCGATAATTACGATGTCAACCGGGACGCCACCCGGCAACAGATGCGGACCTTTGTCTGCGCACAATGCCACGTCGAGTATTACTTCAAAGGTAAGGAAAAACGCCTGACCTATCCGTGGACCAAGGGACTCAAAGCCGACCAGATTCTGTCGTATTACGAAGAAACCGGGTTCAAGGACTGGACTCACGCTGAAACCGGTGCGGACGTTCTGAAAGCCCAGCACCCCGAATTTGAAACATGGAGCCAGGGGATTCACGCCCGTTCCGGCGTCGCCTGCGCCGATTGCCATATGCCCTACAAACGTGAAGGCGCGATGAAAATCAGCGACCATCACGTGCGAAGCCCGATGCTCAACGTGAATAACGCCTGCCAGACATGCCATCATTTCGCGGAAGATGATTTGAAAGCACGCGTTGAGACCATCCAGCGCAATTTCTTCGAAATGCGAAACACCGCCATGGATGCGTTAATGGACCTGATCGATGACATCAAGGCATCCCAGGAAGCCAACGTACCGGATGAACGCCTTCAGACGGCGAGAAGTTTTCAGCGCAAAGCGCAGTTTCTCCTCGACTTCGCCGAAGCGGAAAATTCGATGGGCTTCCATGCGCCGCAGGAATCTGCGAGAATCCTGACTCAATCGATCGACTATATACGCAAGGGCCAGAATTCTTTACATTCCACTGAGGGAACCCTGACGTCAATGAGATAAGGCTTCGCCTTACTGATTCCAATATATGGGGAGCGAAACATGAAACAGGGTGTTCTTCTTGGCCTGATTGCATCAACGGCCGTGGTTTTCTCAACGGCCGTTGCGGCGGACGACTCCATCTCCTTCTGGGATGGCAAAGCCAGCATCGGTGGTGAAATCCGGGGACGCGGCGAAGTTTCAAGCGACTTTTACAAGCCGAATGGAACCTCCGATTATGACGATGATTTTTTTCTGCTGCGAAGCAAGTTGCATCTCGACGTAAGACCCGACGATACATGGCGTGTCTTTTTAGAAGCGCAGGATTCGCGCGCCTGGGGGTCGGATCGCTTTAACCACACCTCCGTCCCTAATGCGTTTCAAGATGACCTTGACCTCTTTCAGGGTTACGTCGACGTGCATCACATTTTTGACTCACCGCTGTCGTTGCGAGTGGGGCGGCAGATTCTCGCATACGGAAAACAACGGCTGCTAGGTGGTTTTTTATGGAGCAATGTCTCTCGTTCATTCGACGCGGTGAAGGTATCACTTGATCTGCCCGATTTTTATGGCGGATCCATTGACGCTTTCGTGGGAGAACCGGTGACGCACGACTGGGGAAACTTCAACGAATTTCTTGAACCCGACAACCGACTGTACGGCGTGTATTCGACGTGGAAAGACGTTCCGTACGTCGACTTTCTTGAAGCGTACTATCTGCTTCGTGAAGACGATTCGGTTGATGACGAAGTGCATACTCTCGGCGTAAGAACCGGACGAGCATACGACAGCCGGTGGGATTGGGAGATCGAACTGGCCGGTCAGTTCGGCGATTATCGCGGCCTCGATCATGAAGCCTTCGCCAGCCATATCGAACTGGGCTATACCGCCGAATGCCCATGGAACCCGCGCATGTCGCTGGGATACAGCTACGCGACCGGCGATGACGACCCGCTCGACGGCGAGCACAATACCTTCGACAACCTCTTCCCTACGAATCACATCCACTACGGTCAGATGGATCTGTTTTCATGGCGCAACGGCCACGACATCGAACTGAAAGTCAACGCAAAGCCGTTGGAGAAGTTGACCGCGCAAACAGAAGTTCATTTCTTTATTCTTGATGAACCGAATGGCGACGCATGGTACAGCGCGGGTGGGGCGCCAGTCCGAACCGCTATCGCCGGCGTAAACGCCGACTCTTACCTGGGAACGGAACTTGACTTGAAACTGCAATACCAGGTCTGTGATAATTTTCAACTGGAAAGCGGATACTCCCACTTCTTCGCGGGCTCGTACGTAGATGACACGGGCGACGATTCCGACGCTGATTGGGGTTATCTTCAGGCGACGATAACGTTCTGATGTTGGCTACAGACATGAAATGAGGGGCGGCCGATCGGCCGCCCTTCTTGCGTTATTATTGATATGGTACAGGATTTATCATCCCGCGATGTTTTCCTTCATGCGTTTCTTATAGCCTTCCACGCCGGTCTGAATGTAGGTTTCTTCATCCGACACGCGGCGCGCGCCCGTCAGCGGATCGAGATGCAGCGATTGCAGCCGCCCCTTGATCGCGGTCATATCCATCAGGACCCGCATCAACGCAAAGGTTTCCGCCACGCCGCGTTTTGGAAACGTGAGAATCGCTGATGGAACCGCGCGGGCGACGAAGTCTTGATAAGTCCCGCGCATGGAAGCCGTTTGAGCCTGTTGAAGCGTTTTGCCTTTGAAATCTTTCAGGCCGCCTTCCAGCGGAGCATCGGCCGGGATGGCGATATCTTCGCCGAACGACTTGGGCGTCAGAAAAAGGATCACCTTGTCACGCGGACCATTCACCACACCATTGAGCAGTGAATGGTTTCCGGTCGGACCAGTGGTCGAGATCACGTTCAGCCCCTTACCACGTTCCTGAACCGATTCTTCGTACAACTGGACGAACCAGTCGCCCAGTTTGACGTTATCAAAGTAGGGATAAAACACCATCAATGACTTTCCACAGCCTGTTTCGGCGAGATGAAGGAACTCGGCTAACTGATACGCGGGTGAACTCTGAACCGGGCCATTCAAAAACGCTTCATGAGCGGCGCCATACCCCGCCATCGCATCCTGAAGCCGCTTGAGCGGGTCTCCATCGGCGCTGACCGCGAGAAGCAGCAACCCCACAGGGGAAGCGAAAGAGAAGCGTCCTCCCACGCCGTCCGGCACCGGTAATAGCGCCATGAATTCGCCCGCTCCCTTGGCCTGCATCTGAAAGAGAAGACTTTTGTCATTCAAACCGGTGGTCGCGACTGTACGGCTCATCCAGTCTTTGCCCAGCGCATCGGCGAGAATCATACCGGCTAAAGCGGTTTCCGCGGTGGTTCCACTTTTGCTGACGATGTTGACGAAAGTGCGATCCAGCAGTCCACGCTGTTTCAGAACATCCAGCAATCCACGTAACCGCAACGGATCAAATGTATCGCCGGTGAAATACACTTCAGGCGCGCCATTCGCGGCGCCGCTGGCGGCCATGTCGTTATGGTAGGGATGATTCAGCATGTCATGCAGCGTACGAGAGCCGAGATCCGACCCCCCGATCCCCACTGTAATAAACGCCTTCGCTTCGGCACGAATTCGATCGGCGATTTCGGCGATTCGTTCAAGAGCCGCATAGTCGGAATGATCGGCGGGAACCTGGTGGCACCAGGTCCAGGCGCGCAGCCGTTTGACCAGTCCGTCGTAGCCTTCTTGATCTTCGGCTTTGAATTCATCTTGCAGCGCTTTACAGCGCGAACGGATATCCTCCGTCCATTCCGCCGGAACGGAATCATAGAGCAGCCTGGCTCCAGTCAGATCGAGTGAAAATTCTTCCAGAAACCGCATGTCGTATTGCCTCCGGTGTGAGTTGGGGGAAATTTGAGCGTACAACAACATTTCGCTCCAGACAGAGCGAACATAGCATAGCGCCGGGATGGGGTGGAGTTGAGAGACGATGAATACAAAACGGGGGCGAGTTTCCCCACCCCCGTTGTCGTTCAATCTCAAACGGCAAAGCGCTATTCAGCCGCGCCGCTGGACGCCGCGGCCTGACGTTGAGCCATTTCGCGGTCGATGTGATAAAGCCCTACCTTATTATCGCCGACCAAATCGAGCTGGTCGATGATATTTTTCGCGGTGGCTTCTTCTTCAATCTGTTCGTTCACAAACCACTGAAGAAATGACTGGGTAGCGTGGTCGCTTTCCTTAACCGCCAGATCGACGAGATTGCCGATGCAGTCGGAGATATATTTTTCATGCTTCAGCGCGGCTTTAAACGCATCCAGAGTCGAATCCCACTTGGCGGGGGGTTCTTTAATCGCTTCCAGTTTCACCCGGCCGTCACGGTCGTTGATATATTTATAGAACTTCATGGCGTGATTCAATTCTTCCTGAGACTGAACCTGCATCCAGCTGGAGAATCCGTTCAGATTGATGGAATCGAAATACGCCGCCATGGACAGGTACAGATACGACGAATACATTTCTTCGTTAATTTGCTTATTCAAAGCTTCAAGCACTTTTTTGTTCGTCATCGATGCGATCTCCTTATTATTTGCATGAACGATCAGAAATGATGCTTCAGACTTTTTTCCTTCGATTGTTTAATAAGTTTATCACGAAGCCGAAGTTATGGAATGCTCCACTTGATAATCATTCTGATTTTGGAGAGATATTGAATAATGGCGGATAACGCGCTGGCGATTGAGGCGGTGATCAAACGAATCGAGGCGATTCCTGGTTTTTCGTGGGAAGACATCGCACACGGACGATACAGGCACATCGGCGCCACGTTGACCGACCTGGTATTGCACTCTCTTCTGAAATATCCCTCCCAGGTGAAACCCGCGGCCCAGCGTCTGTTGGATGAATATCCCGACGCGGCGCACACAACGCCCCTGATCGAAGAAATGGAAGCGTACAGTCCCAAATATTTTCTCAACCTGACCGACGCCCAGGCGGCGAGACGAGTATACGCCCTCGCGAAGTTTTTGCGCGAGGAGGGGATCGAAACCGAAATTGAATTGCACGATCGAGTGTTCGATCCGCATTTCGTCAAGGCGCTCAAGAAACAGCGAGGAACGGGAAACCATGACGTGGATTACCTCGCCTTGCTGGCAGGGCGTGAAGCCATGCCGGTGGACGATCGCATGACGCGGTTGCTGGAGGAATCAAACATCGCGGGGTTGGATTACGCGGAGGCGCAACGCCTGTTCATGAAAATCGCCGAAGCGCTCAACCAGCCGCCCCGGCGATTTTATCTTAACCTGTGGTATTCACTCGCGGGTTATAACAAATAGCCTCTCGCTACTCCATCAAAGCCCAGTCATCAATCGATGTCGGCAACACGCCGTCGAGATATTGAAGTCTCAGATGAACGAACGTCATGATGACGTCATACGAATTGGTGATTTCGCGGCGGCGAGTGAACGCCGACTGACCCGTGTACTGCGCCTCAAGATCGGCGTCTTTCAGCAGAATCTGCTCCCAATGATCGGCGAGCGCCTGCATGGTTTCTTCTGAGAAGCGATGCGACATCTCATAACGCATTCTGCGTTTGAATTCTTCATGATACGGCGGGTAGCTATGAAATGGCCCAGAGATATACCCCGGTGATCGCGCAGCTTGTCTCGCCTGGCCATTCAAAGGATACTCAGGCGGCATTTCAACGAACATATGATCGCTGTCTGTATAACCGAACGTCTTGTCACAATCCCACGGAATACACTCCCACTTGTCAGCAGGCGGCGGTGCGTGATAGAGAAACATGTTGTTGAAAAAACCATCCCAGTTACTCATAAACACTCCCGCGACGGAGTAATTCATCACTTCTTCAAATACAAGATACCGATCCAGACCTTCTTTCAATGCAGTCAGTGAACCGGTCCGGATTGCGCTGTTCAGTTCCGCCAGATCCTCTTGTCCTTCATCCAGATTGGTTTGCTTTTGAATACCGTTTGGAACGTTATAAGCGACCTTATAGATGTTGGCGTCCGGGTTGCGATCGTGTAACGCCAGAAAATTTTCATTGGGTTGCTGAATTAGAATCCGTTGCGAATGTTCTTCACGCTCTATGACGCGATACCATTCACAACCGGGGTGGAGTACGTTGAATGAATCAAAAACCTGATAGGTTATATGCTCGACGAACGGCGCCTGATTTCCCGAGGTGGTTCCGCCGGTCGGATGTTCGGGGATGATGTTGAGCGTGCGGTTGCCCCGGTATTCCTCGCCTTTCAGAAATTTGACTTTCTGACCATTTCGGGAGGCGACGATCCGCGCACCATCATACACCTGCACGGCCTCATCGGTGGGTTTGATCACAACGCCAGTGGTGGCTTGCGAAGTCAAGTTTGTCGTTTCAGGCAGGTCAGGCGGGATGCGCGAATACATCCAGAGGATCGTAAACATCGTCGGAATTTCATCGTCATAAACGAAGTACGATTTGAACGGGCTGGGATCGTTTTTATGGGGCCAATATACCCAACCACCGGCTTTTAACTCCAATTCAAACTTGTACCGCACCAGTTTCTGTGATGGCATCGCGGGCAATTGAACGTGAAACACCGCGACGTCGATCTCGTCGGGATCGCGCGTCATCACGACTGAATGGAGCGCATCGCGTTGAGAGGTATTTTGAGATTGGTAGTAAAGAGTGGCTCCTCCGATCAATCCCGCTCCGTCGAATCGCGCGGTAATCGTTACGGGGTCGCTCGACGTTGGATGTGCGGGTTCAACCTGAGTCGAAACAAAGAATGGAAGCGAGTGCTCGCCATACACGCTGTTTTGCGCACCCGGAGTTCCATCGTTGTTATTCGATGTACGCCAACTCCGGTAATCGTTCGATGGCAGATCAGGAGCCGTCTTTTCGATCGATGGGCCATACCCGTCAGCGCCGCGCGGCCAGGGCGGAAGGTCACTGAATTTCATCTCATCGACGATGGAGCCATCCGGTCCGCGCAACGTAATCTTCTCCCCGGAATCCGCAAGTTTTCCGATCCAGGGTCCCACCTTGTTCGAAACGTTACGAAAGGTTCTGCTGTTTGTATTCCTGACAACGATCAAATACCCATGCGGACTGATCAAAGCATTCGAGGGAAACTCATAGAAGATTCCATCCGTGAAACGATATCCATTCAGCCGAACGGTGCTTCCGCCAGGGTTGTACAGCTCGATAAATTCCTGCGTACCATCCTCAAGCGGGTTGTAATGGACCTCGTTGAAAAGCACTTGAGCCTGAAGATTCGGGAGGATGCCCCAAGTAATCGCAATCAGAAAAATCCGTAAGTTAAATCGCATAAGAACGGTACTCCCCCTACGTGAATGTCGGAGCATGAAGACTCTAACAGAATACTAATAAACATAACACAAGTCGGCCTGAATATCAGGAGAAACAGCCTCAAAACACCTATAAACCCGCCACTTTGAACACGAAGGGATTGATTCGAGTTTACGGCTTAACCGGCTGGTCGCGTTCATGGTCGACGATACAGAAAAAACCGAACGGTTCATCGCTTTCATTTCTAAGCTGATGCACCTGCATGGGCTTTACGTACGCCGTATCCAGATGCTTCAGTTCAATTCGCTCATCACCAAGCATTAACACGCCTTCACCTCGCACACAGATCACCGTATGGGTGTGATTGTGCTTTTCAAGGCTGCTGAATCCGCCGGGGCCGATTTCGAAATAGCGAAGGTCATAGGCGGTGTTTTCACCGTGTTTTCCGATGAGCTCACATCGAGAAACATTCTTAAACGGAAGATCAGAACTAGAGTCTTTATAAGCCTCTGACTCTCTACCCTCCCATCGGAATTCATTGAAAGGCAGGTGGTTGACCACCACACCGGCGGCTTTGGCTGATGGCAATTCACACGCCGAAACAAATCCCTCATCCGGGTCTTCAAGACGTTCATTGAAGTGCTCACGGACCTTCGCCATAAACGCCTGCGTGCTCTCGGTCAGGTCGCTGGAATATCCGATCAGCGCTCCGCCGATCAGATAGACGGTTTCAACGCCGAAATCGGCGCTCATAGTTGGAATATTATCGAACTTCATTCCTCCAGCCGGCGCGGGAAACGCGCTGGCGAGATCCCCCAGCGGTTCACGCAATCGGTCACAGATGTCGTGGCAGTCCTGGCGCGTGAATGAAAACCGCCCGCCGTAGTTCGGAAAAATCGAGACATCGGCGCCCAACATGCGGAACATGGTTCCTAAAAAGACTCCGTGAGCGATTCCATGTCGGTCGTCAAAGAAATGAGCGCCAGTGAAGCTTGGGTGAGCCATATAGCAGATTGGATATTTCTCTACCAGATAGCGGAACATATCGAGGCCCACCGCGAAAGGTGAAATCAGGATTCCAAAGAAGCCTTCGCGATGCAGAAACGCCAAAGCGCGTTCGAGTTCTTCCACCGGAGCCATCACGTTGGGAAAGTAAAGCGTGGGGCGTCCTGTGGTTTTTTCCGCTTCCAGCACGGCGTCGCGGCACATCAGCGCCCGCCGAGTGAAATCATCGAACGAATCTTCATGCAGATTGTGGTCATCTTTGATGAGGTCACCGCCGCCGAGGGCGAATTTTTTCGCCATTTCCGCGAAAACTTCAGGTTTGGAGCCGTATGGCTTCAGCGCGGTTGACAGCAACGGCCGGCCATAGACTCCCAACCTTTTGCGAATGCCGTCGATGCCGTAATTAGGGCCATAAATGGTACTGAGAAACGAATCGGGAAACTCCAACCCCGTCAATCGGATGTTTTTTTTCAGAGAGATGTTTCCATAAATCAGATTCAGCAGTTGCGGCCATTGTCCACCGATATGGCTTGCCGGGTAATCGATAACAGTTCTAAACGCCGCAGGCGATTCGGATATCGGAGTGATGGACTGTATTTTGCCCACAACCCGGTCACGAATTTCAGGTGGAACCAGCGATTCAGGAACTTCAACCGTCTGTTCGTACGCAATATCCTTGCTGAAGCCCTCCACTTCGGTGGCGTCACAAGTCAAGTCGTATGTAGCGCGTAACACGTCCGCCATTCTTGTCCTCAATTTTTTCAAGTTACCGGATCATATGATCCGGAGCGGCATCGGTGAGAAACACTGATGGAAGTACGGCGATTCCGGGATGATCAGCATAGCACCAGCTGAACCATTATGAAAAGCATCTGGATATTTTACCGGTTCCGTCTCCGCGAATTCTTCTCATCGAACAATTCTTGTGTCCACTGGATTCAATAAATCTTCCTGAAAATCGTTTTACCTATTCAGTAAAAATAAACAACTTTCCCTCTTTCCGAATTTCGTGTACATGATAGAATCGAATTAAAGTAACTCATTACCAAACAACGGTTTACCACTATATAATAGATCGATATTGTCATGTTATCTACAGGCTAAACACCTGTTTTTTGATTGAAAAGCAATACGTAAGTTGTTACTAATTTTGGAGTCTATGCGTTGCGGAAGCCCATCAGCACAGTGTATACGGATGAACTCTGCAAATTTCTCGACGAACTTTGCATAACCAGAACATCCTTTGAAGAAATGGCCGGTACGCCCCATCCCTGGGAGGCGTGCAACGGCAAGCTGATCGGTATTCAGAAACAGTTCCGCACAATTGAAAACGACCTGCGCGAAAGCCGCCCCACCGAAGAAATCGCCTGCATCTATACCGGTGAAGGCGCCTTCTGGCTTGGCAAGAATGAAACAGACCGATTTATCGAACATCTCGACCGTCTGGTCGACGATCTGACTCAGTCAGGCCCCATGCCGATGTGGAACTTCACGTCGGCGGAAATCTTCACTCTCTATCTGAATCATTTAAGACGGCTCATTCTGGCCATCACTCACGAAAAGGCTCTTCTACCCGAAGTGAAAGACTCACTGGGTCCCGATGGAGAAGTGGTCTGGCACGAGTTGAACCGCGCCGTAAAAACGCTGGAGAATCTGGTCGCCGACGTCAGACATCAGGCTCCAAACGTCACGCTGGCGAGTATGTACAACGTGATGCTGTATGAGCGCTCGCGCATCACCCTCGATCTGTTGCAGAACCAGCATGTCAGTGAAGAAGACCTTGGCTATGACCGCGCGACGCTCAAGCGGGCGCAGGAGGTCCTCGAACGCCGTTGTCAGATGCATGCGGCTCATTTCAGGCCCAAAATTCAGGCGTTTTACAATCACGTGCGCGAGGCGCTTCGTCATAGCGAAACCCTGCAACTCGTGTTGACCAGCCGCTGGGATCTCAGCATTTCAGAAATGGTCGATATTCCGCTCCCTCTCGTAGGATCGTCGCGCATACTGCCTACTGAGCGCCGGGGGCTGACTTCGATCGTCCAGTCGCGAGAGTCTGAACTTGGCCCCTCAGCCCACGGAGCGACCGCGTTGGAAATGGCCGAAAAGGCTGAACACGCGCACGCGAAAAAACACCGTGAGCCGACGCTCGAAGAACGCATGGGCGCGGCGTTGACAGACGAAGAGATAAAAAACCTGCTGAAAAGCGATCCGGGCGAAAGCGAATCGGAATATGCATTATCAGGAGATTACGACGACGATTCAAAGAAAAAGAGCAACGTGCGGCGTATGGCCTTCACATCCGCATCCGGCAGACGCCGCTGAAGGTTTTTTTGTTTGGAAGTTCACCGCAAAAGTAAACCCCGCCGTTATCAGCGGGGTTTTTCGTTGAATCGTGATGCAGTGAATTTTTATTTGACCGGCTCATCCACGTGAACATACATTCCCGCCAGCGCGTTCAGCGGGTGGGTCTTGCCTTCCAGTTCAATCGTCCCTGCCTCATCCACAGCGCAGGCGACGATCCACCACCCCGCTTTGGGAAGCGTCACCGTAAAAATTCCGTTCGGGTCGGTAACAACCACGCCCGTGATCATGGGGTCCGGCGGCAGATGATCGGGGTCCGGCGCGATTTCGTTATAATGCTCGATCTCCACTTCGGCGCCCGCCACCGGTTGATCGCCTTTCATCACTTGAGCGGTAAACACCGCGCCTGCCGGCAACCCATAAGGCCTGGTTAGCGGAACGATTTCCACCGGACGACCGGTGCGATTCCGCCAGCCGTCCTGACGGTCGCAATGCAGGATGACTTTGACGAAATCCTGATAGGCGGATTGGCTGTGCATGACGTACGGTTCGGTGTCGACCGCGATGATATAGTCGCCTTTTTCCACCGGGGTGTATGACCATTCCAGCCGTTTGACCGACCTCGCATTCATGGTGAAATCCACAGATTTCGCTGATGAGGTCAGATTCAGTTCTTCTCCATGCGGATCGAACACGCTGATCCGGCCGGCCTTCAGCGTATCCTCCCACTCCCGTTCATAGGGATGACCATTTACATAGAAAAACGAAACAGCCTGTCCCGCGTCCGCCCACGCCTGTGATGGAAGTACGATCGGGAAATGAGCCCAACCGGCGGATGAGATCATCAATAATGTAAACAGGGTAATCGCCATGCGTTTCATGAAGCGGCTCCTTTGATGGTTGGATATTGTAGCAAACCGAGGTAATACATTTATCACAAACGTAACACTAATGCAAGCGGCTTGATTTTCACGTTCTTTCAGGAATGATTACAGGGGCTATAATGGATTGAGACCTCATCCATGTATCGCCCCGGAATGCGCTGTTCACTTGGAACCACAAACAGGAATCATTTATGAAACGACTTTTCCTCTTCGCGTTCTTGGCCGTTATCGCCGCCGGATTTCTTGCGCCCGTCTTTTCACAAGACGTCATCCGAGTCGATATCCCCGGTCTGGCTGAAGGCGCTATTCCTCTTGAATTCGTGAAGATTCCAGCCGGATCCTTTACAATGGGAACCCCGAAAAACGCGGATGAACGCTGGCCTGAGGAGTTTCCACCGCATGAAGTCACCCTTTCCAGGGATTTTTATCTGTGCCGCTATGAGACGACTCAGGCGCAATGGAAAGCCGTCCTCGGCGGCGAACCATCCCGCTATGATTACAGCCTCGCCTCCAATCATCCGGTGGAAGGCGTTTCACACAGGGACATCATCAAATTTTTCGATAAGCTTCGTGAAATGGGAGTTGGCGATTTTCGCCTTCCCACTGAAGCCGAGTGGGAATACGCTTGCCACGCGGGCACCACTACGCCCTACATCTGGGGCGAAACGCATGAAGGCATCGACGATTACGCCTGGTATTATTACAACTCCAAGGGACGTCATCACACGGTGGGAACCAAACTGCCCAATGCGTGGGGATTGTACGACATGACAGGCAATCTGTTTGAATGGACCGCCGACAAATGGCGAGACGGGTATGACCGGGGCCCCGTCACGGATCCGATTGAAGATCGCGACACACGCTATTACGTCATCAAGGGCGGCGGATATAAACACAACGAACACCGTACTCGTCCCGCATGGCGCTATCGCGCAATCGATACCCGCCGCGACGAATCGTACGGGTTCCGAATCGCGGCTGACGTGAGCAACGTCAGCAGCACGCAGACAAGCGTTGACGATTGGCGCATCCGCTAAACGCAACTGATCGATACAAACACGAAAGGCGGAGAGTTTCTCCGCCTTTTTCTTTCTTATTTCCCCGCCCGTACTGATAAATCTTCACTACTTACCGCGAATCGCTTCCCGGAGAAAATAAGGCGTTTCAAGACCGTGTTTCAGCATCAGATCTTCATCCGCCAGAATTTCATGCGTGGGGCCGCTGGCGCGAACCACGCCGCCATCGATAATCACTACCCGCTCGCATGTCTCGCAGATGAAATCAAGATTGTGGCTTGAGATAACCCGCGTAATCGGCAGCCGGTCGAGAATCTGAACCAGTTCACGGCGGCCTCGGGGATCGAGATCGCTGGAAGGTTCATCCAGCAGAAGAACATCCGGTTCCATCGCCAGTACGCCGGCGATCGCCACGCGCCGCTTTTCCCCACCGGAAAGATGAAACGGCAGGCGATTCTTGAAATCTTCGTTCAGCCCAACGCTGGACAGTGCGCAATCCACGCGCCGCCGTACTTCGGCTTCATCCGCTCCCAGATTGAGCGGACCAAAGGCGATGTCTTCTTCTACGCTGGCATGAAACAACTGGTCGTCGGTCTGTTGAAATACAATCCCCAGTTTGCGATGGACTTCTTTGCGACCTTCCGGCGTGGTCAGGTCGCACCCCGCGACGCTTACCTCGCCTTCGAATGAATCGATTACGCCCGCCAGCGTCAGAAAGAGCGTGGTCTTTCCCGCGCCGTTGGGGCCGACCAGACCAACGCGCTCGCCATGTTTGACGTGCAGGTCGATGCCGTTCAGCGCCGACCGTCCATCGGGATAGTGATAGCGCAATCCATCGATTTCAATCAGACAACTCATATCGATATCCAGCCCTTCGCCGCCCAATCGACCGCCACCGCGACACCCGCGGCGATGATCGCCAGCGCGAACAGGTTCATATCCGAAACTTTCGCCTGAAAAGGCTTGAGAGTTTTCAGACAGCCATCGTAGCCACGGCATTTCATCGCGTTATGCACCCGCTCGGTGCGTTCAAGACTGCGCGCCAGCGTCATGCCCGCCACGTTGGCCCAGACGCGATAGGCGTGCATTGTCATTTCGTTGCGAAACGCACGAACACGCAACGCGCACCGAATTCGCTGAAATTCTTCCGCCAGGGTAAACAGGTAACGATACGTCAGCAGGGCGATCTGAACCAGCGTACGGGGAAAGTACAGAGATTCAGCCGCCTGCATCAGGCGGCTCATGGGAGTAGTGTAAATCAACGCAATCGACAGCATGACGATCGATAGCGCGCGCAGGTATAACATCGCCGCCATGTCGAGACCCTCAATGCTGAATCGGATGCCCTCGAATGTCGCCGTGGGGCCTGTGGCGGTAAATGGAAGCACCAGAAAACAGGGGATCAGAAACAGATGAATTTCTCCCATCCTCACCGCCGTCAACCGCAAGGGCAAACGCGACAAAACGAGCGCGATTATGGCCGTCAGCAGCGCCGTACCGGCGCCCTCCAGCGTGCTCAGCGATGCGCACGATGCGGCGAGCAGCAAAAACGCGCCCAGCTTCCAGCGCGCGTCCCAACGGTGCAGCGGCGAATCGCCCTGTGCGTAGCGTTCAATCTCGTGATTCACGCGCGTTAAGCCGATCTTCAAGCGCCTTGAGACGCCGGTTGTTCTGATAACTCAACCACGCCGCCGCCGCGCTGAAAATGAATACGAGACCGATGACGGTGCGTTCAGGCATGCCGAAACGATCCTGCGTCGAGATGAGCGCGCTGCGGGATGGAGGAGCCACTCTCGGAGCGGGAGCGGTTGTTGCCACGTTAGTCGCGCCTGCGGATTCCTCACGGGCGTATTCGGGCTGCTCATCCGGCGGCATGGAAGCACGCAATACGGCGAGGTCTTCTTTCATGATCTCCACCTCGCCCTGATGCCCGCGTCCCGCAAAGACGGTAATCTTCAGATCGCGTTCTTCAGGAATGGCCCAGCGGAAAACGCCCTTGTCGTCGGTCTTACCTTCGATCAACACAGTCCCGTCGGAGCCTGCAACGGTTACATCACCCTCCACCACAGGCTCGTCGCGCCCCAACCAGGCTTCGACGACCAGATCCTCGCCTTCCATGTAGTAGGCAAGGTCCATGCGATGAGCCGACGCGGATGCCACGGCCAGTAAAAGAAAAAGCGTAAAGATCGAACCTTTTTTCATGATTTCCGCCCATAGGTTTGATTTCTCATTGTATTACGCTTTTCCATTTTGTATGAAGGGCGGCCGATCGCGGCGCATTGGATATCACTTTACATACACTCGAAAATCTTCAAATTTCACCCAGCGGTTCGCTCCCGGCTCGCCTCCCTGCGAAAAAACGCCGATTCGACTCTCCGCTTCAGTTGGGAATTCACCGTTTCCGACTGGCATCATCCCCATCCCGGCGCCGGAATCATGCGCATCCACTGAATAGGCCATCGCCTCGACCAGGCCATCGTTCCAGTTCAGAACCAGCGTGCATTTACATATCCCCGCGTCGAGTCCCGGACAGGGAATTTTTCCCGCTACAACGGGGCGAGCGTCTACTTCCGTGACCAATACAATCGAGGGCGTTCCGTCGACCATTTCAACAACCAGTTTCACGTAATCGTCATCGCCACGGTAGAGAATCAACCCCGCCTGTTCGTACTGAGCCTGATGATTTGCGGTAACGACAACGGACGCAGTCGTTGCACCAGTCGGCCAGGGCTGAACGAGGATGTTTTTCGCATCTTTCCCTTCTCCCATCAGGCCGCCGGGCTCAACCATAATTTCCATGCCGCCGTTTTCCACAATGCGCCACGCTTCCGGATTCTCACGAATCCATTGCCACGGCGCGGCGGGCGGCTCAGTGAACGACTCGTGGATCGAACGGTCATTCGCAGACATAGATGATGGAGCCCCATCCTGATTACATGCGGCGATTGTCATTAAACCGAAAAGCAATGCCGAAACGGTCACGATTGTCTTCATAGTTCTCCTCTTAATGATCCGGCCAGTGAGTGGCGCCGGTTTCGCCTCCGCTCTGCAACGCCCCCACCGCAGCGGGCGTTTTCCAGCATACGCCTTCCACATCGCCCAGTTTGGGGACTTCAATCGGCCAGTCACCAATCGCTTCATGCAAGTTAAGCGAGGCGCCAAAAGCAGGGCTGTCCGCTCGAAGATGAAAATCGTCCGGCGCGTTCACGAACTCAGGATTCAAACCAAACCCATTTGGAAATTCCTCTCCGGGCAATACCTGCTGAAAACCCGGCTGGGATTTGTGAAAAAAGAGGTTTCCAGCGAAACGGAACGTATCCGGCTGAGTATTCGGTCCCACATTCACCAGCGTACTGACCTGATCATCAATCACTACGATGTTGTTGGCATAGACGCCGTACCGGCTTTGTACAAAACGGGCGCCTGTGTTTTCCTGAAGAATGCGCGCAGCCCACTTGCCCGGCAGATACACCGTATTGTGCGCAAAAAGGCAATACTCGGAGCCAACGAACGCCGCCGGCGTCTGGCATTGATGAAACGTGTTCGCCCAAGCGGTGATATGCGCCGCTTCATAGGGAGCATCGATGGGACGGAAGTAATCGAGCCCGGTCGAGCCTCCCAGATTGACGGCGCGCTCGCCGCCAAAAAACACATTGGCGTAGATCGTCACTCGCGCGGAACCGCCCTTGGCCTGCACGCCGCTTGATCCGATTTCTTCAAAGTGGTTGAAAGCGATCAACCCATCATGACACCCCACCATGTCGATCGCCGAACCGCCGCTTCCGGGCCGCGTCACCGCGCATCGTTCGACGAGAAACTCATTGAGCCCGGACAGTTTGATTCCATCGTGATTTCCGCTGGGCCCCACGTCACGGACACTCAATCCCCGCAAAATCACATGATGCGCGGGGGTCGAGTAATCCGCGCCGTCGTCGATGTTGATTCCATTCGCCGACGCGCCCGCGACGGCGAGGTTTTCCAGTATCAAATAAGCGGGGTCGCTCAATTGAAAGGCGGTGTTTCCTCCTTCAAACAGCGGCGGTTGATCGGGGATTTCGGCGCCGATCCAGATAGGCGCGTTTTCCGTTCCCTGTAAATCCGCGATGTACTGCCCGGGCCGATGTGAGCCGGGGGCAAGCAGAATTCTCGTTCCGGGCGCGGCTTCGCGAGCGGCGCGCTCCAGCGTCTGGAACGGCGCGGATTTCTCTCCCGTCCCGTTTGTGTCATCGCCATCCGGGGATACGTAAATCGAACGGCTATAGGAGGCGCCCGAGTCCCATGCGGGCGATGGTCCGCATGGCTGGGCGTTCGCGGAGATAATCAAACAGAACAGAACTGAAACCACCCATGAAAAACGCGTCATAATCCCTTCCCTGTTGCTTAAGATATACGCTCCGATCATGCTATCATGCCTCAGCCCGGCGAAGAAAGTTAACTCGTACAATTCGCGCCGGGCGATGGATGATAGAAAATGATGGATTCAATCAACGGCTCGACCCAAATCTGCGCCGTCATCGGCGATCCAATACAACATACCCTTTCACCGCGCATGCACAACGCGGCCTTTCAGGCGCTTGGGCTGAATTTCGCCTACGTCGCGTTTCACGTCAAAGACGTGCGTCGCGCGATCGAGGGGATGAGAGGCTTCAACCTGCGCGGCCTGTCGGTCACCATTCCACACAAGGTCGAGGTGATGCAACACCTCGACGAGATCGACCCGCTGGCGAAAAAGATCGGCGCGGTCAACACCATCGTAAACCGCGAGGGACATTTGTTTGGCACAAACACCGATGGGCTGGGCGCACTGAAAGCGATCGAGGAACACGAACGGCTCGATGGCAAGACTGTCGTCATTCTCGGCGTGGGGGGCTCGGCGCGCGGCATCGCCTTCGCCGCCGCCTGTCAGCGCAAACCCGCGCGCCTGTTTCTCATGCACCGTTCCGGCTCGGAAGCCAAGGCGAACGCGCTGGCCAGCGACGTCCGAGCGCATTCTAACGCGTTGATCGCGGCGGCGGAGCTTGCCCCCGAAACCACGCGCGATATCGTGCGCGAAGCCGACGTCATAATTAACACCACGCCGGTCGGCATGCACCCGCACGTCGACGCCTGCCTGCTGGATGAATCGTTGCTCTCCGAGCGGCATCTGGTATTCGATACGATTTACAATCCCGCGCGCACCCTGCTCCTGCAATGCGCGGAGCGGCGCTTCGCGCGCACCATCAACGGCGTGCCGATGTTTGTTCAGCAGGGCGCGGAGCAATTTCGCCTGTGGACGGAGCGCGAGGCGCCCGTCGATGTCATGACCGCCGCCGTCGAACAGGCGCTGAAGGGATCGGCATGAATCTCGTTCTCATCGGATATCGCGGAACCGGAAAGACGACCATCAGCAATCAACTTGGCGAGCGCCTCGGCTGGCCCGTGTATCACACCGACGAATTGCTGGTGGAACGCTTCGGGCGGTCGATTCCCGACTACGTCGCCGAACATGGCTGGGAGGCGTTTCGCGATGAAGAGGAAGCGGTCGTCGCGGAACTTTGCGCGAAAGACCGCGTCGTCATCGACGCCGGGGGAGGCGTGGTGGTTCGCGAGGGCAACGTCGAAGCATTAAGGCGCAACGGCTTCGTCGTATGGCTGCAAGCGGCGGTGGAGACGCTCGCGCGGCGCATCGGAGGCGATCCCAACCGCCCTTCGCTCACCGGCGCGGCGGACGCCAGCGAAGAGATCGCCGACGTGCTGACCGCCCGCACTCCGCTTTATCAGAAGGCCGCGCACTGCACCGTTGTCTCCGACGGCCAGTCGGCGCAACAATGCGCCGAACGCATCGTAAGGTTATTCGAGGAAATTTACCCCCAGTAATATAATTTCGATCATACGGTTAGAATTCGTTGAAACGCGCCCGCCTGAAGGGCGAACTCATTTACCGAACCCCCTCAGACAACTACAATGCTGATGTTTTGTCGAAGGCGGCCGCGACGCCGCCGATCCCCACGATGAGGAGTTCAGCCATGTCCAAACTTCAAGGCAAAGCGGTCATCGCCCAGGGCGGCGGCCCCACCGCGGTCATCAACCAGAGCCTGGTCGGCGCCGCGCTCGAATGCCGAAAGTTCAATGAAGTAACCCACGTCTACGGCGCGCGTCACGGCGTCAGCGGCATCGTTAAAGAAGATTTCGTCGACCTCAGCCAGGCCACTTCCCACAATCTGGAGCAGGTCGCTTGCACCCCCAGCTCCGCGCTTGGCTCGACCCGCGACAAACCGGACATTGAGTATTGCAAAAAGATTTTCGACGTATTCAAAAAATACGATATCCGTTATTTCTTCTACATCGGCGGCAACGACTCTTCCGATACCTGCCGCCTGGTCAACCAGTTCGCCGATGAAGCCAATTATGAATGCCGCTGCGTCCATATCCCCAAAACCATCGACAACGACTTGGTGGTCACCGACCACTGCCCCGGCTTCGGTTCGGCGGCGCGGTACGTCGCGCTGGCGATGGCGGGCGCGAATCTCGATAACAGCGCGCTGCCCGGCGTATATATCGCAGTGGTGATGGGGCGTCACGCCGGCTTTCTGACGGGCGCGGCTGCGGCCTACCGCCGCTATCCCGATGACGGCCCCCATCTGGTGTACGTACCCGAACGCCAGTTCAACCGCGACAAGTTTCTGGCTGACGTCGACGCGACCTATAAAAAGTACGGCCGATGCATCATCGCGGCTTCGGAAGGAATCTGGGAAAGCAAGGACGAAAACGGCAAACACGTTCCGCTGGTCGTCAGCATCACCGGCAGCGCTGAAAAAGACGCGCATGGCAACATTCAGCTCTCCGGCACCGGCGCTTTGGGCGACGTGCTGTCGAACCTCATCAAGGACAAATTGGGGATCAAACGCGTACGCGCCGATACGCTGGGTTATCTGCAGCGCAGTTTTCTCGGCGTGGTTTCACCCGTCGACCAGCACGAAGCGCGCGAAGTCGGCGAAAAAGCGGTTCAATACGCCTTGTGGCATAACGTCGACGGCTCCGTGGTGATCAAGCGCGTTGGCGACTACGCGGTCGAGTACGACCTGGTCAAACTCGACGAGATCGCGGCGAAGACCAAGTATATGCCCGACGAATTCATCAACGCCGAGGGCAACAACGTGACTGACGCATTCCGTCATTACGTTCTTCCGCTGATGGGCGACGCTCCCGTGGCGAACCGCCTCTTTGCTCCTCCCGCTCCCAAAGCGTGAGTCGAACAGATTGAATGGTATGCAAACAGGAGGGCGGGACGATTCCCGCCCTCTTTTGTTTTTGCGTAAAACCTTGCATTTCGGGTCGATTCGGATGATGCTAGAGCGGTTTTCGCGAGGCGTAATGGAACCGGTTCCAAGTCGCCGCCGCTGAATGACGCACGATTCATTAAATGTGAATTTCATAAAACCATGATCTCTTATATTCGCGAAGAAGGCTTTGGCCGTGAGCGGTCGTTGCTCTGGCTTGCTACGGCAGGGCTTCTGGTGGTTTTTCTGTTCGGACGCCAGCAGGCGTTGCTCGACCGGCTCATCACGCAAGACGCCCGGCAGGTGATGGAACAGTCGTTCGCCGTCGCCGTGCAGGGTCAGGCTCTACATCCCGGCGTCAGCCCCGATCCGATGTGGCGCTGGGTTCTCCGGCGTATCGCGGACATGGGCGCCATCGTTGATGAAATGGCGCGCATCAGCGGGCTGATAGGCGTCGCACTGTACGCGTTGTCGGCCCTGTCTCTACGTTCTCATTTCCGCCGCATGCAAAGTTTATACGCCGACATTTCCGTGCTCTGGATCGTCTGCGTATTTTTCCTTTCTCCGACGTATGGAACATCGATTCCGCTGACGGTTTTCTGGATGTCTCTGCTGATCCCCTGCACGGCTTCGATGCGGGTTCCTTCCATGGCGGCCGCCGTGGGCGTGGGTGTTTTCAGCGCATGCCTGTTTCTGACGAGAATTGAAAGCATCTTCTTCATCGCCGCGCTCGACGCCGCCCTGCTCATCCAGCAGACTCGTAATCGCGGCCCGCACAGTATTTTTGGATGCATCTGGGCGATTCAACTCATTACGATCGGCGGCTACATCGCGATGGTGTTTACCGGCGGCGGCGAATCGATATACCTGTTCGACTATCTCATTAACCGCAACTGGCTCTCTCTGGGATCCCCCCAATCGCTGTTCGCCTGGCTGGCGTTATTTTCAGTACTGATCGCAGCTCCATTATGCGCCACCAAAACCAGCATTCCCTGGCTGGCTTACGCCGTGATTCTGCATTGCGTATTTCTGGTCGTGTGGTGCCCCGCGTCGAAAAGCCTGACCGACTTCGCACTGCCCGCCGCGGCGGTCTCCGCGCTGGCGCCGGAATGGGCTAACGAGTTGATCGTGTTTCCCCATTCGGTGCGGATCGCGCTTATGCTGTTTATCAGCACGCTTGCGTTCGGTCTTTCTGTATACGCGTTGGTATAGCGAGGGGAATTGATGAACAAACGAAAGGCGGCTTGAAGCCGCCTTTTTTGATATACGCCTGTCTCGTGTTTACCGGACTGAGTCATCCAGTGGCAGCCCCAGCTTTTCATAAAGAGCACGGCGAGCGGCTTTGTCCGATTCGATGGTCTTCATCGCGTATTCAGCGACCTGCCGCGCCTGTCTGCGCGGGACGACGATCACGCCGTCGCCATCCGCCACGATGACGTCACCCGGCATAACCAGTACGCCGCCGCATACAATCGGCCTGTTCACCGACTCGATCTCATTCCTCCCCGGACGGATACCTCTCCCCACGCCTCGGAAATATAAAGGGATCTTCTCCGCAATGATCTCATCGGTGTCACGCGCCGAACTGTCGGTCACCACGCCAACGCATCCACGCAATACCCAGCTCATGATGTTGTTGGACCCGATGCTGCCGGTTTCCTTGCCCAATGGAGCGTCATCGAATACGAGCACCGTCCCCTTACGGATCAGCGGAGTAAATGGCTCCGGAGAATATGTGCTGTAAAAATGGCCGACCCAGGCGTCGAAATCTTCTCCCTTGCGAACGCCGAAATGAGGGCGTTGCGTCGGAACATAGCGCGCCGTCACCGCGACGCCCACCACGCGATGCTTGAAATGCTCCGTGTCGCGCCACAACGGCAGAATTTCAGGGTCCATTAACCCAACGTCCGGCAGGCCCACGAAATCCATCCCATCGCACACGTCGGTGACGCGCAACGGCTCGAACAGCCGGATGATTTCCTGATCGTCTTCTTCCGAATACACCGGGGTATCAATATAATTTTTCCCTTTACGCAACTCGTTAATGTTTCCATCCTGCGCGAACGCCGCCGCGCCAATCGCCATCATCGCCATCCAGATCGTCCACCTGTTCATATCGGTTCTCCCCTTTCCCCGAATCGGCGGGTAAAAAAATACGGGCGGATAACCGCCCGTATCGTTTGTAGCAAAACGGGATTCACATTTATAGGAGTTGATTGATTTTTTCAGCGAGGTCGAAATCGAGTTCGGTGATTCCCCCCGCGTCATGCGTGGATAGTTCAATGGAGACTTTGTTATACACATTCGACCAATTGGGGTGATGGTCCATTTTTTCCGCTTCCATCGCCACCCGGGTCATAAAACCGAAGGCGGAGACAAAATCCTTGAACTGGACGTCGCGGCGCAAGGCTCCATTAAGCGCACTCCAACCATCAAGTTCGCCAACTTTCATCTCGATATGATGTTCGTCGAGTTTTTTGGGTCTCGTCATGATTCTCCTTCCTGCGTCGAGGCGATAAACGGTTCGGATTATTCGTCAAGCAGGCGGCGCTTATACCAGATGTTTCCCACCCATCCGCACATAAAGCCGATCGCAAAACAGATTAGAGCCAGCAATATCAGCGGCAATTGAAAATTCAGACCAAAAAACCAGACCGGTGTTGACGTGAAATTCATCGCCAGAAAAATTCCCAGCAGCAGCAGTAACAGAGCGGCTATCACCATCCGTATTTTCTGCCACGTGGTCATCCCTTTGCTTTCGGCCGGTTCCCGTTCAGTTTCGTTCATGGAGTTCCCTCGTTTTTCAGTTTTATTCATCTTAGAGGCGATGCGCGCCGCGCTCAATCGGACGCCGTTTCAGCATGGATACGAAAAACGTCTTTTACGTGTTTCAGTAACCCGAAACAAAACGCCATACAGCCATATTATACAACCACTGGTCAGAACCGCCGCGCCGACTCTGATTCATCATGCTCAATCCGCTTGACGGTAAAAGCGAACAGGATGATGCCCAGAATCGTCATCCATACGGCTTGCAGCGATGCCAGCGAATACCAGATGACCTCCTGATCGGCGGCGCTGGCGTTGTATAACATGGCGGGGGTGAGATAAAGCCAGAAGGGAGAAATGACGGCTAATAACTGCTTTTGAGGAGAATTGACATCAATGGCGCCAAAACGGACGCCAAGCGTTGAGGCCAGCAAATACACGCCGATATAGAGCAAAAACGCGAAGACGAAAGACGCCGCGTAAGCGGTGTTCATTTTTTGAAAGCGGGCGGAAGAATATAAACTGGCGCAGTGAAGAAAGAAGCCAGTCGCAAGCGCCGAAACCGGAAGATACAGAAACGCCTTCCGTGACATAAATGCCTGAATCCCCGCCGTCTCGAACGCGCCCGTCCAGGCGAAGATGATCCACAACGCCAGAAAAGCCGCGATCTGTAAAACGAACACAAACAATTCCATCGCCGATTTTGAAGCCACAATGGAAAACCGGGAGAGTGTTGTTGTCATCAGCGATTCCCACATGCCCAGGTCTTTTTCACGCCGCAAGGCAAAGGTCGCGCCGGGTATCACCATAAATGGAATAAACGCCAGTGTAATCAGCGAAAAGGCGCCGTATCCGAAGCGATCGCGGGTGATGCCCGCCCCCAGCCCGAAACTCAACAGAGCCAGAATAAGTAATGACGCCGTCAGTGAAAAACGCCCCTGAGTCATTTTATTGCGGTATTCAAGAGCCAGCATGGGATGAACCGAATCGGGAATTGGATCGTACAGCGGGCGCTGTGGCCGGGCGAATGAAGGCAGCCAGCGTTGCCATTTCGGCGCTTCCCGTTGTTCGCCGAGGCGGATTTCCTGATGACGTAATCGAGAAATCGTCATTATAAAAGTAATGGCTACCACCAGAAAATAGACCGCAACATGAAAGGGAATGATGATACCGGCCGCCCAGGAAGGCAGCAACATATTCGCCAGTTGGGGGCTTTGATAAATCGATACCAACGCGCTTGGCATCAACAAAATCAGCACGGGCGACCGAAGTATGAACTGACTCAGAATCGGGATGATCCACGTCGTCAGAATAATAAATCCATATGTCTGCGACACCGCGCGAATCGACGATTTTTCCCGGACGGAAAAATACATCCCGATCGCCGCATAAAAAAACATGGTCTCCATCAGCGCCAGACAGTGAATCGCCAGTTCAACACCCGACACGCCGCCTGCGGGAACACTCAACGCCAGCAGTGGAATCAGCGAAGCAATGAAAATCCACATGGTGAGAATCGGAGCCAGGAGTTTAGCGAGCAGGATGCTGGCCAGATTCGCCGGGCTGGCGCGCAACATCTCCCAGGTTCCGTTTTCCAGTTCCTGGTTGATGCAAACAGAGGTCACCAGAGGCGTCCAGATCAGGACGAACAGATGAAGTAAGGTCGAGAGATAACCGAGCATGGACGACCCGGCTAATACCATCGCTCCGTCCTGAGTACGCAGTTGGTTCCACCAGATCAAGCAGAAGAAAAGATTGAGCGCGATGAATGAGAAAAACTGAATGAAGGTGGATTTCCGGCGCAAGCGCGGCAGCATCTCACGCAGGATTACCGGATTATTCAATAGAATTGGGCGCTCATTCCAAAGATTGACTAGATAGGAACTCATTCCTCCTGATCCCCCCTGAATCCGATGTATGCCAAAAGAATATCCGGCCTCATTTCTATACGAATAAACGAGTATACCTATTTCGCTTAATTCTCGCGAGTTATATTTGCCTCACTCTCAAGCTAAACCAGAATGAAGTGGTCCCTCCATTACCAGGACCACCTTCAAAGACGATCATGCTTCAGTTGGAATCAATGACTCAACAAAGCGCCATGTAAAAGATGAAGCATTCTTCTCCCATCACATGGCTACAATTGAAATAATTCTTTTCAATAAACAGTTGTTTTGTTACGTTATCCAAGAGACAGAATCAATTCTTAACATTTTACTTGACGAAGTAATTATTTTTGCTATAGTGTGTTTGTTACACCACTGTTCCCAGAGACAATGGAAGAAAGTCCCCCAGAAAGGAGTCGATCATGTGGCCATTTCGATCAAAAAAACTCCATTCTGACGCCACAGCAACAGCAGATTGAAAAGCAGGCTGTCGAATTGTTGAATCGAGCCCGGATTATGCTCAAAGAGGATGACGAAAACGTCACCCGGGCCCAGCGCTTGCGCGACTACGTAACGCACGAATTACTACCCCCCAACCGCATGTACATCGTTGGAAAGCATCCACAGAGTCTATTACGCGATGTCGACCGCACGATTCTCCACGCCCGCATGCGGCTGGTTCAAAAGGGCAAGACGTTCGACGAAGTCGCGGAAGCCCCGCGGATTCCATCACTCCGAGAACGCAAAAACGCGATCAGCCAGCGGTACAGTTACGCGCACATCCATCAGGAACAGAAGCAATTCAATGGTTTTATTTGGCTTACAGTCGCCGCATGCACAGCGGTTCTAGCCATGATCCTGATCAAACAATACATGGGAGCGAATGAGTTGTACAACTCTTTTGGGTGGATTCCCAAATGAGGGAGACGGGGTGATACGGCCATGCCTATCCAGATAAAAAGCAAACGGTCCAGAAAAAAAGAAGTGGAAATTACCAAGCCGCACGGGGTTCTCTGCCAACTGGATTCAGAGCAATGCGTCGCGTTGCTGTTGACTCCCGGTGGGCCATCGCCCTACGCGGCGTTACCTGTACTCGGCCAACCCTGGCATTCAAAAATCGAGTACAAGAGGGCCTATGAGCGTCCGGGAGTCAAAGCGAAATCCGGCGAATCGAATTGACGGGTTATTTTTTGCCGGCGCGGGGATGAGCCCCCTGATAGACTTCCTGGATGCGGCTCATGGTAACGTGCGTATATTGCTCCGTCGTTGACAGGTTACTGTGGCCCAACAGTTCCTGCACAAACCGTAAATCCGCTCCGTTTTCCAGCAGATGCGTCGCGCATGAATGCCGCAACGTGTGCGGCGTCGCCTTTCCCAAACCCAACGCCAATGCGAATTTTTTCAGGCGGTATTGCACCGCCCGAGGCGAAAGACGTTCACCAAAGCGTCCCACGAACAACGCAGCCGGATCTTTCGGATGACGTTTTGAGTCAGGCCCTTTCAACAAGCGCTCACGGATTTTCAGATAAGAGCGCATGGTCTCCATCGCCGCATCGCTCAGCGGACACGTCAGCCGCTTGCCTCCTTTAGCGCGGATACGCGCCGCCCCGCGCGCCATATCCAGATCGGAGCAGTTGAGCCCCGAGAGAGAGGAAACGCGCATCCCGCTGGCGTATAACAATTCGAGCATGGCGCGGTCGCGAATCGCCAATGCCTCATCTTTATCGCCGCTGGGCATGGGGTGTTCCACCAGATCCTGCGCCTGTTGCTGGTCGAGAAAGACCGGAAGCCGTTTTTTCTGCTTTAAAAAGTGGATGGTTCGCATGGGGCTGACGGCGATTAATCCTCGCTGTTCAGCAAAATGAAAGAACAGACGAAGGCTCGACAATCGCCGATTGATTGAGCGCGCGGCGTTCCCGCGATCGGTTAGCCATGAGATGAATCCTCGAACCGCCAGTGTATCACAAACCTCGATCTCAACGCCCTTTTCTTCGTTTCGACAATATCCGGACTCAAACAGATAGTCGCGAAACATGGAAAGATCACGGATATAATTGACGACGGTTTTTTCAGCCTTTCGCTCAATTTCGATCAGTTGGCCTTTCCATTCAGCCAAAGCGCATGCTAAAGTAACTGACGTCATCAGAGATTCCTCACCTCCGCTTCTTTCGCCGAATCATACTTCCAGAACGTTCAAATTCATAGCAAGCTTTCGCGACATCAAAAGCCTGCATAGAGAGTTTTGTGCGCTTTGAGAAATAGTTTCGGCTTTTTGCAAGCAAGGCTGAAGGGAATACAGGGTCGATTAGTTAAAAGTTTATTAAATTAGTAATCATTATTCGGGCATTTGCAAAGAATAAAAATAAAAAAATTCGTGTATTTTTTTAATCACCCCCTTGCATTCTCGGCATAGCTTTGTATCTTTATCATCATACTTAGCTAAACAAATAACCTATGTCAAAGTTCACTTTTCCCAAATGGATTAACTACCTCCGCCCGGCGCTCGGCGTCGCCGCCATTCTGGTTCCGGCATACGTTATTTTCTTACTCTACTACGGCGGGTCGCCCTACAATACCGACATTGGCTACGCTCCACAGCAGCCGGTTCCTTACAGTCACGAGATCCATGCGGGTCAGTTAGGCATGGATTGCCGCTACTGTCACAACACCGTCGACCAGACCGCCCACGCGTCAATCCCTCCGACCCAGACCTGTATGAACTGCCATAAAATGATCCGCCCCGATAGCGACAAACTGTTGCCCGTGCGGGACAGTTTCGCCACGGGGATGCCGATCGAGTGGGTACGCGTACATGACCTCCCCGACTTCGTCTATTTCAACCACAGCGCTCACGTCACTCGCGGGATCAGTTGCGTCTCCTGTCACGGACGCGTCGACAAGATGGAAGTGGTTTCGCAGGAAAAACCGCTAAGCATGGCGTGGTGCCTCGATTGTCACCGCAATCCTGAAAAGAACCTCCGCCCGCTCGACAAGGTGTACGACCTGAGTTGGGCTCCGGAAGAAGGTCAGGAAGTGGTTGGCGCCCGCATCAAAAAATTGTACAACATCAACCCCCCAACGGACTGTTCGACATGCCATCGATAGACCGGAAAAAAGCAGGACAACAATACTGGCGCAGTTTGAACGAATTGGCCGACACGCCCGAATTCCATGAATTCATGCGGCGTGAGTTTCCGGAAGGAGCCAGTCAGCTGCTCGGCGAAAACCGCCGTTCCTTCCTGAAAGTAATGGCCGCATCCTTCGCCCTGGCGGGTTTGACCTCATGCCGCTGGCCGAAGGAAAAGATCGTTCCTTACGCCCACCGCCCCGACAACCGAATGCCTGGCGTGCCGGTCTTTTTCGCCACGTCCATGGAAAAAGCCGGCGTCGCAACCGGCCTGCTGGTCAAAAGTTACGATGGCCGGCCGATCAAGGTGGAGGGCAACCCCGATCACCCTGACAGCCTTGGCGCCGCTGGAACGCAGGCGCAGGCGGCCATCCTTGAAATGTACGATCCGGACCGTGGTCAGGCGATCATTCACCGTGAAAACGGTCAGGAAATCACCAAATCTTGGGAACAGTTCGTTGAATCGGGTAAAGAACTTTTCGCCGGATTAAGAACCGGTAATGGCTCGGGGTTGTTCTTCCTGCATGAGTCGACCGCTTCTCCCACTTTTCAACGCCTGAAGAAAAAAATTCAGCAGTCGTACCCTCAGGCGAAATGGGCTGAATACGAACCAATCAATGACGATAACGAACGCTCAGGAGCCAAAATCGCCTTTGGCGTTCCTTATCGTCCTCAACCCGAGTTTTCTCAGGCGAAAGTCATCGTCAGTCTGGATTGCGATTTTCTCGGATCCCACCCCGCTTCCCTCTCATGGGCGCGCAAGTGGGCTGAAAAGCGCGATCCCGATGGCGAGATGAACCGCTTATATGTAATTGAGTCCCTGTTCTCCGCCACAGGCGCAATGGCCGATCACCGTCTTGCCCTGAAACCCAGCCAGATCGAAGCGTTCGCGCGTTCTCTGGCTGAAGCGGTGGTTGAGATGCACGGTTTGCCCGATCAACTGAGCAGCCTGAAGGGCGTGCTTTCCAATGAAGGCGCGGATGAACCGGACGCCGAAGTTGTCGAATTCGTACGCGCCATGGCGAAGGATCTGGTGGATAACGCCGGAGCAGGCGTCGTGTTCGCGGGTTCCCGTCAGCCTGAAACCGTCCATGTCATCGCGCATGTGCTGAACTCAGCCCTGGGCAACATTGGCAAGTCGATTCAATACATCCCCGGCGCTGACCCCATGCGTCCTACTCAACGCGAACAGATCGAAGAATTGGCTGAATCGCTGGAACGTGAAGAAATCGACACGCTGGTGATTCTGGGCGGCAACCCCGCCTACGACGCCCCCGCCGGTCTGGAGTTCACGGAAAATCTGCCCGGCGTCAAACATACCATTCACCTCAGCCTTTATCAGAACGAAACCAGCCAACTCTGCGAATGGTACATTCCCCGCGCTCATTTTCTTGAAGCTTGGGGCGACGCTCGTTCATACGATGGAACCATCTCGTCAATCCAACCGCTGATCGCCCCGCTGTACGACGGAAAGTCACCCGTCGAACTGCTGGCGCTGATCGCCGGAGATGAACCGGAGAGTGGACACGACATCGTTCGCAAGACCTTTGATGAACACCAGTACGGCCGTGTTGAACAGGACTGGCGCCGTTTTCTGCACAACGGCGTTCTCGCCGGTTCCGCCGAGCCGTTGTATGCGCCGGCGATTAACGTCGACGCCGTCGTCAAAACGCTCGCTCAACCCAGCAGTCAGGCGGAGACGCTGAACGGAGCCCAGTATGAACTGGTTCTGTTTGAAGATTCAAAACTCTTCGATGGCCGCTTCGCCAATAATGGCTGGTTACAGGAAACACCCGATTTTCTATCGAAACTGACGTGGGACAACGCCCTGTTGATCAGCCCCCGCGACATGGAAACGCTTGGCGTCAAAACCGAAGACGTGGTGACCATCACGGCCGGTTCCCGGACGCTGGACGTCCCCGTATACGTCATGCCGGGCGTCGCGCCGGGTTCCGTCGCGATCGCGCTGGGTTATGGCCGCACGCATGCGGGACGCGTGGCGGAAGACGCGGGCGTGAATACGTATGAAATCCGTACGGCGGCGGCGATGCACCATGCGGGCGTATCGCTTAAACCGGCGGGCCGGCGGTATAAACTGGCGTCCACGCAGGACCACTTCGCCATAGACAAGATTGGATTCAAAGAGCGTAACGAGCGCATTGACGAAATCATCTACGAATCCACCCACGAAACCTACAAAAACAAACCGGAATTCGCCAAAGAACGCGGCGAACATTTCCCCAAGGTCGATCTCTGGCAGCCCCATGAATACAATGAAAAGAAATGGGGCATGACCATCGACCTGAACAAGTGCGTCGGATGCAACGCCTGCGTCACCGCCTGCCAGTCGGAGAACAACATCCCCGTCGTCGGCAAGGAACAGGTGACTTGGGGCCGCGAGATGCACTGGATTCGAGTCGACCGCTATTTCAAGGGCGATCCCGACAAGCCCAGCGTTACGCCTCAACCCATGACCTGCATTCATTGTGAAAACGCGCCTTGCGAACAGGTTTGCCCGGTTCAGGCGACGGTTCACAGTAATGAAGGCGTCAACGTGATGGTGTACAACCGGTGCGTTGGAACCCGTTATTGCCTTAACAACTGTCCCCTGAAAGTGCGCCGCTTTAATTTCTTCAATTTCAATTACGGGTTGAAAGAAGTCGAAAAACTGCATTTCAACCCTGAAGTCACCGTGCGCATGCGCGGCGTCATGGAAAAATGCTCGTTCTGCATGCAGCGCATTGAAGCGGTCAAAATCGCGGCGAAAAACGAACGCCGCGCCATCGCCGACGGTGAAATCGTCACCGCCTGTCAGCAGACCTGTCCCACGCAAGCCATCACCTTCGGCGACCTGAACGACGAAAACAGCCAGGTTTCCAAAAAGCGCAGCGACGCACGCAGCTACACCCTCCTCGAAGTTCTCAACCTGAAGCCTCACGTGTCGTACCTGGCGAAAATCCGAAACCCAAACCCGCTCCTGGCCTCGGCCAGTGAGGAGCAAAGCGAGGATCATGGTCACGGCGCCCTACACTCGTGAAATCGATAATACTCAGGACGACCCCCGCGTTCGCGCACCGCTGGTAACCGGCGATAACGATTTCGGCTCGGTCACCAACAAGGTGTGCTCTATTGTTGAAGACCCGCGCATTCACCGGGCGTGGCTGATCATGCTCGCCATTTCGGTGTCTTTTCTCGGCATCCTCGGCGCGATGATTTCATATCTCGTATGGGAGGGCGTCGGCGTCTGGGGCGTGAACAATCCGGTCGGATGGGGCTTCGCGATCATCAACTTCGTCTTCTGGGTTGGTATCGGCCACGCCGGAACGCTGATTTCCGCGATTCTCTACCTGTTCCGCCAGAAGTGGCGTACCAGCATCAACCGGTCCGCCGAGGCGATGACCATCTTCGCGGTCATGTGCGCCGGCATCTTTCCTGGAATTCACGTCGGGCGTCCTTGGCTGGCGTTTTATCTGTTCCCCTATCCGAACTTCATGGGCATGTGGCCGAACTTCCGCAGCCCGCTTTTGTGGGACGTCTTCGCGGTCGGTACCTACGCCACGGTATCGGTTCTGTTCTGGTACGTCGGCATGATTCCCGATCTGGCAACCCTGCGCGACCGCGCGAAAAACAAGTATCGCCGCATCGCTTACGGGGTTCTCTCGATGGGCTGGCGCGGATCGCATCGCCACTGGCATCGTCATGAGGTCGCGTATCTGATTCTCGCCGCTCTCGCCACGCCACTGGTTCTTTCGGTGCACTCGGTGGTCAGTTTCGACTTCGCCGTCGCCCAGCTCCCGGGATGGCACACCACGATCTTCCCGCCCTATTTCGTCGCGGGCGCGATCTTCGGTGGTTTCGCGATGGTGTTGACCCTCCTCATTCCCGTTCGTCATTTTCTCGGGCTGAAGGAAATCGTCACCCTGCGCCACATCGAAAATATGAACAAGGTGCTGCTGTTCACCAGCTGCATCGTCGGCTACGCCTACAGCGTCGAATTCTTCACCGCATGGTACAGCGCCGACCGTTTTGAAATGTTCACCTTCCTCAACCGTATGTTTGGCCCCTATCAATGGGCCTACTGCGTGATGGTGTTCTGTAACGTGATCGCTCCGCAGCTGCTGTGGTCGAAGAAAAACCGGACCAATCTCTACGTGACCATGTTCGTCGCAATGTGCGTCAACGTCGGGATGTGGTTCGAGCGCTTCGTAATTGTCGTCACGTCGCTGAGCCGAGATTTCCTGCCCTCCAGCTGGGGCATGTACTACCCGACCTTGATCGACATCCTGACCCTGATGGGCAGCTTCGGACTCTTCTTCACCTGCTTCCTCCTCTTTCTGCGATTTCTGCCCGCCATCGCGATGGCGGAAGTGAAGACCGTCATGCCGCAGGCTCACCTCGACCGCGGCCACCATCGCGGCGCGGGCGACTATCACGGCGACATTCCGGGCGCTCACAAAGTCGAAGTGAAAGCCGAAGTTTAACGACGAGAGTGGATCGTACACGATGAGTGAAACGAACAAACAACTCTATGGCTATCTGGTCGAATTCGACAATGTCGACGGCCTGGTCAACGCCGCCGAAAAGGTTCGCGACGCCGGATACAGTGACTGGGACTGCCATTCGCCCTTCCCCATTCACGGCATGGACGACGCCATGGGCATCAAACCCACGGTGATTCCATGGATCGTGTTGTGCGCGGGCATCACCGGTTGCACCGCCGCGCTGGCGATGCAGTGGTGGATGAACGCCATCGATTACCCGACCATCATCAGCGGCAAGCCGTTTTTCAGCCTGCCCGCCAATATTCCGATTATTTTTGAACTCACCGTGCTTTTCAGCGCGCTGACCGCGGTCGGGTCGTTGTTCGCCCTGAACGGGTTGCCTCAACTCTACCATCCGCTATTCACCGTCGAAAAATTCGCCCGCGCGACCGACGACCGGTTCTTTCTGGTCATTGAGGCGTCCGATCCCAGGTTCGATCTGGAGAAGACGCGCCAGCTGCTCGAGTCGTGCAACGGGCTTTCCGTTGAGAAAGTAGAGGACTGACGGATGAGCGTCCGCACCAAGATCACGTTCGCCATCATCATTGTGTTGATCGTCGCCGCGATTCCCGTGGCGCTGATCGCCAAGTCGCGCGTGACCAAATCGCCCAAACCGCGAGTCCATCCCATCCAGAATATGGACAATCAGCCCCGATTCAAATCGCAGATGTATACCGCCATGTTCGCCGACCGGCGCGTCATGCGCCCCCCGGTTCCCGGCACAGTGGCGCGCGGCGAGATGGTGGTCGATGACGCGTTTCATACCGGCGTTGAAAATGGCGAATGGGTCACGGGGTATCCCCTGCCCGTCACCGATGCGCTGATTCAGCGTGGCCGCGAGCGCTATACGATCAACTGTGCGCCCTGCCACGGCCAGTCGGGTTACGGCGACGGCATGGTCAACAAACGCGCCGAAGAATTGCAGCAACCCACGTGGATTCAGCCCACGTCGTATCACACCGACGACATCAGAAACCGGCCCAACGGCCATATCTTCAACACGATCACCAACGGCATTCGCAATATGCCCGGGTATGGCGACAAGTTGACCCCGCACGACCGCTGGGCGGTGGTGGCGTACGTCCGCGCCCTGCAGCGCAGCCAGCACGCCACCCTGGACGATGTGCCGGCCGAATACCTGAACAGTCAGCCTTAATTCACGGCGATTGAGCCGAAGGAGCGAAGAACCTTGTCTCTCCACGATCCAGCCCAATTGATGGACGAACGCCGGCGCCTCGAAGGCCTCGGTCTCAGCGTGACCCGTTACGGCGGCGCGATTGGCCTGATCGGCCTCGTGCTGGCTTGCCTGATGGGTTTCATTCAGGAAAACGGCATGGACCGCTTTTTCTTCGTCTATCTGACCAATTTCATTTTCTTCCTCAGCATCTCGCTGGGCGCACTCTGCTTTACGGGCATTCAGCATGTGACGCGTGCTGGCTGGAGCATCGTGGTGCGGCGTCTGATGGAACTGCTCGCCGCCAACGTCGTGTTGATGGCGATTCTGTTCATTCCCATCATTTTCGGCCTTCACTCGCTCTACCACTGGACCCACGCCGAAGCCGTCGCGCATGACCCCATTCTTCAGCATAAAGCGCCCTATCTGAACACGGCGTTCTTTCTGTTCCGCGCGGTGATCTTCTTCGCCGTCTGGATCGGCCTTGCTCTTTTCTTTCTTCGTAAATCGACTGAACAGGATGAGTCGGGCGACTACAAGATTTCCATTCGTCTCGAAAAGGTCTCATCCTGGGGGCTTTTCCTGTACGCCATGACCACGACCTACGCCTCGTTCGACTGGCTGATGTCGCTCGATCCCCACTGGTACAGCACGATCTACGGCGTGTATTTCTTCGCCGGGTCGGCGGTGGCGCTGTTCGCCACCCTCAGCGCGCTGTGCATCGGCCTGCAGAAATCGGGCCGCCTGACGCGCGCCATTACAACCGAACATTACCATGATCTGGGCAAGTTTCTTTTCGCCTTCACGATCTTCTGGGCCTACATCGCATTCTCTCAGTACATGCTGTACTGGTACGCCAACAAACCAGAAACCACCGGATGGATTCTGCGGCGGCAGACGGCTCCCATGCTGTGGGTTTCGCTGAGCCTCATCTTCTGTCATTTCTTCCTGCCCTTCTTCGGTTTGCTGTCACGCCATATCAAACGTAACAAAAGCCTGCTTTTCTTCTGGGCGATCTGGATGCTGGTGATGCACTGGGTCGACATTTACTGGTTAGTGATGCCTGAATACGTTCATCAGTATGGAGAGATCGGCGCGGCGCCCTTTGGTCTGATGGATATCTTCTGTCTGATCGGCTTTGGTGGATTATACGCGGCTGGATTCGCCATGTGGGCGCGTGGACGGTCATTGATTCCGATGAAGGATCCGCGTCTGGCTGAATCGCTGACCTTTGAAAACGCATAATATATGCGCGTGGCTGGCGTGAGCGTTCCGCCGCGCGTTTTTTCATTCGATGAGTAAAAGCCTCGCCAGACAAGTCCGGCGGGGAGCGAAACAAGACGGTATATTCGAACGGGAAATTTGACATGACCAGAGATGACGTCAATACGCCAAAGGTCGCGCTGGTAGGCTTCGTATCCGCTTTGATCGTATTTCTGATCATACTGCTGACGGAAGTGTTTTATTTCAATTTCCACAATCAGCTGTTCGATGCGAAAGTGATTTCCCAGCCCTTCGCCGAGTTCGATTCGGTAAAGGCCGAGCAGTTGGCGCAATTAAACGGGTACACCGTCGACAAGAAGAACAACACCGCCAAGATTCCGATCGACGACGCCATGAAAATCATCGTCCGTGAATCCATCTCCGCGCCTTCGGTCAATTCATCCACGAACTAGAGCGGTTTTCGAACAACGGCTGGCTTGATACGAACGCCCCCGCTGATCGCGGGAAAGCAACGCATTCAACCCTGACGCCCGATCGGAACCAACTCAAACACACCCGGCGGACATGACAAGTGGTATACAGGCGAGCCTCTCAGCGAGGCCGTCAGGGGGGAATACAAATTTTACGGGGGCGAAAATGAAAAGATTACTCGTTCAACTCGCATTCCCATTGTTCGTTCTGGTTTGCCTGATTGGCTGGATGGCCGCGCCATCCGCTGAAGCGGTATCGAACGTTCCGTCCAGTTCAACTTCGGACGACCAGGGCCGCATGGAGCCGCTGCCGGACGAACTTGAAGGCGTCGGCATCACGGAAAAACTCGATAATCAGGTTCCTCTCGGGCTAGATTTCAAGGACGAACGCGGGAACACGGTCAAACTGGAGCAGTATTTCAACGGGAAAAATCCGGTCATCCTGACGCTGGTTTATTATCGCTGCCCCATGCTGTGCGGTCTGATTCTGAATGGCTTGACCGAAGCGACTAAAGAAGTGGGCATGACGCCAGGCGATGAGTTTCAGATCGTCACCGTCAGCATTGATCCATTGGAAACGCCGCAGCTCGCCACGGTGAAGAAACAGAGTTTCATTAAGGAACTGGGCGTTCCCGAAGCGGCGAACGGCTGGCACTTTCTCACCGGTAAAGAAGAAAACTTCAAAAAACTGGCAGATTCGGTCGGCTATGGATATAAGTGGATCGAAAGCCGCAAGGAATTCGCCCACGGTTCAGCCATCATGATTCTTACGCCGGAAGGTCACGTCTCCCGGTACCTGTCCGGCATTCAATATGATCCCAAAACCGTCCGGCTTTCACTGGTTGAGGCCTCGGAGGGCAAAATCGGCACGGCGGTGGATCATTTCGTCCTGACCTGCTTTCAATACGACCCCAGCGCGGGCAGTTATGTTCCTTTTGCGATGGGCGTCATGCGGATCGGCGGCGTTCTGACGATGCTTCTCCTCGGATCCTTGCTGACCGTATTCTGGATTCGTGAAATGCGGAAGAAAAAAACAAGTCAAACGGCACAACCGATTGAAGGAAACACATGATGATGGATTGGCTGACGACAACTCTACCAGCTCACATGCAGCAAAGTACGTTCTGGATGCCACCTCAGGCGTCCTCTGCGTCGAGTCACGTCGACGTGGTGTTTTATTTCATTTACTGGTTGAGCGTGTTTTTCTTTGTGCTCATCGTGGGGCTGATGACGGCGTTCGTGTTCATGTACCGGCGCCGCGAAGGTCATGAAGCGCAAAAGACGCCGACTCACAGCACGATTCTCGAAGTCACCTGGACGGGCATCCCACTGCTGCTGGTCTTTGTGATCTTCTACATGGGCTTTAAAACCTTCATCGATATGAAGGTGCCGCCCGCCAATTCATACCGTATCAACGTTATCGGCCAGAAATGGACATGGGGATTTCAATACCCCAACGGCTATATTGACGGCGACCTTCACGCGCCGATCGACACGCCGGTTGAGCTGGTCATCACGTCGGACGACGTGACGCACAGCCTGTTCGTGCCCGCGTTTCGCCTGAAGATGGACGCCGTACCCGGGCGCTACAACAAAGTCTGGTTCAAGGCGGTTCATGCGGGCGAGTATCCCCTGTTCTGCGCCGAATATTGCGGAACGAATCACTCCAACATGACCGCGCAGGCGATCGTGCATGAAAAAGGCGATTTCGAAGCCTGGCTTGAAAAAGCGTCCAATTTTGTGGAAACCATGCCGCTGCCCGAGGCGGGCCAGAAGCTCTACAAGATTCGCGGATGCGCGCAATGTCACTCAACCGACGGCAGCGCGGGCGACGGCCCTACCTTCAAGGGAATCTGGGGACACAAGGTCGTGTTCCGCGACGGCTCCGAAGGCGTTGTGGATGAAAACTACGTCCGCGAATCGCTGATGGACCCAACGGCGAAAGTCGTGAAAGGCTTCGACGCCATTATGCCCACCTTCAAAGGCAAACTGCGCGACAAGGAAATCACCGCCATCATCGAATTCATCAAAACCCTCAGCGATAACACAGAGGAGCAGTAATTATGGTTACCACCACCGCGCCCGGAGCAGTCGGTCAATCCGGCGGCCACGATTCCGTCCAGGGCGATAACTATCTGACGCATGAAAAGGGCATTATGTCATGGCTGACCACGCTCGATCACAAGCGGATCGGCGTGATGTATCTGGCGTGCATTCTGTTGTTCTTTTTCGTTGGAGGGCTGATCGCGTTGCTCATTCGAACCGAGCTGCTGACGCCCGGCCCGACCACCGGCATGACGCCCGACCAGTACAACAAACTGTTTACTCTGCACGGCGCCATCATGGTCTTCCTCGTCATCATTCCAGGCATTCCCGCCGCGCTGGGCAACTTCGTATTACCCCTGATGCTGGGCGCCAAAGACGTGGCGTTTCCCCGCCTCAACCTGGCCAGCTGGTATTTTTACGTCGCGGGCGCGATCTTCGCTCTTCTGACCATCGTGCTGGGCGGCGTTGAAACCGGGTGGACGTTTTACACGCCTTATAGCACAGGCGAAAACGTCAGCGGCTATCTGAACGTTGTATTGATCACCTTCGCTGTGTTCATTCTCGGCTTCAGTTCAATCTTCACGGGGCTGAACTTCATCGTCACCATCCACAAACTCCGTCCCCCCGGAATGGATTGGTTCAAGATGCCCCTGTTTCTGTGGTCGATTTACGGCACCGCCTTGATTCAGGTTCTGGCGACGCCCGTACTGGGCATCACCGTATTGTTGCTGATCATTGAAAACCTGTTGGGAGTCGGCATCTTCAACCCGAGGTTGGGCGGCGATCCGATTCTCTATCAGCATTTCTTCTGGTTTTACTCTCACCCGGCGGTGTACATCATGATTCTGCCGGGCATGGGAATCATTTCCGAACTGATCCCCGTTTTCAGCCGCAAACACATTTTCGGCTATACGTTCATCGCGTACAGTTCGATCGCCATCGCCATTCTTGGCTTTCTTGTCTGGGGACATCACATGTTCACCAGCGGCATGTCAGACCTGGCGATCACCGTTTTCAGTCTGTTGACCTTCAGCGTTTCCATCCCATCCGCGATCAAGGTCTTCAACTGGCTCGCGACCATGTACAAGGGTTCGATCAGTCTCGATACGCCGATGTGCTTCGCGTTATCGTTTATCTTTCTGTTCGGCATCGGCGGCCTGACCGGTCTGTTTCTGGGCGCGCTGGCAACCGACATTCACCTTCACGATACCTACTTCATCGTCGCCCATTTTCACTATGTTATGATGGGCGGAACTATGATCGCCTTTCTCGGCGGCCTGCATTACTGGTGGCCCAAGATGTTCGGCAAGATGTATAACGAACGCATGGGGCAGTTGGCCGCTCTGCTGATCTTCATTGGCTTCAACCTGACTTTCTTCCCTCAGTTCGTCATGGGCGCGCATGGCATGCCGCGCCGTTATTTCAATTACAAAGAGGTCTTCACCTTCTGGCACGTACTATCCAGCATCGGATCGTACACGCTGGCTGTAGGCTTCTTCGTCGACGCCGGTTGCCTGCTCCATTCCCTTTTCCGTGGAAAACCCGCTCCTCAGAATCCGTGGGGCGCCGCCACCTTGGAATGGGAAACCAGTTCGCCTCCTGTTCATGACAATTTCAAAACCATCCCAGCCGTGACCGATCCGTACGACTACAGCGATCTGGTCTATGACAAAACCATCGAAGGCTTCGTTCACAAAAGCGCGCAATCCGCGGGCGCATCCGCGTAAATCAGTTTTGGGGAACCATTATGAGTGAGACGCAAACCATCGCTGAACAAGCCGCCGGTCATGACGCCCATCATGACGAGCATGGACACAATCCATACCTGGCGCATCACTTCGATACCGAAGAACAGCAGTACGATTCAAATAAACTGGGCATGTGGCTCTTTCTGGCCACCGAAGTGTTGCTGTTCAGCGGGCTCTTCTGCGCCTATTCGGTATACCGCGCCAATCACCCGGAGATTTTCATCTACGCCCACCAGTTTCTTGATAAGTTCTGGGGCGGACTGAATACCGTCATCCTGATTTTCAGCAGTTTCACCATGGCGTGGGCGGTGCGCAACGCGCAGCTCAATCAGAAAAAGCTGTTAATCATCAACTTAACCGTCACTCTGATCTGCGCGGCGTGCTTTCTTGGCGTAAAGTACATCGAGTATTCTCATAAGTGGCATGAAGGCCTGTTATGGGGCCAGATGTACAGTTATCAACCCGGCGAACACGGAGCGGAACACGGCGCCGAAGCAGTCGAGGCCAGCGAAGGACACTCGGAAGCCGGCGCTGTCGCGGATCAATCGGAACAGACAACATCAGCGGAAGCGGCCACGGGCGCTGAATCGGCTCCAACACCCGATACAGCTCAGGCGACCGACCTCTCATCAACCGAGACAACCGAAAATGGAGCCTTAAAAATAGAGACGTCGAAAATTCCTGAAGCGGCGGAAGGGCCGGCCGGCCTCGCGAAGCCGGTTGAAGGCCATGATTACGGCCCCGCTCCGCAGAATATCTGGATCTTTTTCGGCATCTATTTCACCATGACCGGCCTGCACGGTTTGCACGTCATCGGTGGCATGTGCGCTATCAGTTGGCTGCTCTTCCGGGCGATTCGGGGTGAGTTCAATGAACGGAACTTCGTCGCGGTCGATTGCGTCGGCCTGTACTGGCACGTCGTCGACCTGGTGTGGATATATCTGTTCCCGCTGCTCTATCTCATTCACTAATTCAGGCGAACGAGGACGACACGATGAATAATCACGATTCAAACCATGCCGGCGTCGGTCACGTCGCTCCCTTATGGGTGCTCGCCGCCGTCTGTCTCTTTCTGATTTTCATGACCTGGCTCACCGTAGCCGCCACTCACGTCAATTTCGGCGACGACGCCAACCTTGCGATCGCAATGGGCATCGCAACAGTGAAGGCGTCGTTCGTCATCCTGTTCTTCATGCACCTCTACTGGGACAAAAAACTGCACGCGATGATCTTTATCGGGACGCTGATTTTCGTCGCGCTGTTCATCATGCTGTCATTGATGGACAGTTATCAGTACCAGCCCAACCTCATCAAAGGGTACGCGCCACTGATCAATAAATAAGAATACAGAGCGTCATGTTGGTGATCGGCGCTCGGTTGTACCATACGACGTAATGGGATGAATCCCGATGGGGAGTTTCCGGGACGAGGCGCTCCAATCAATGATCCAAGGATCGGATGCCATGACCCAAACTCATACTGAACTGAACCAGTCTTATAACAGCGATCCAAAATCGAGCCCCATCCCGGGCGCAGGCCGGATGGGGCTTTATATTTTTCTGGGATCGTTATCCATGTTGTTCGCCGCCAGTATCGTCGGATACCTCGTCGTCCGGTTTAAAGCGGACTCATGGCCGCCGGAGGGAATGCCCAGTCTTCCTCAAGGTTTATGGATCAGCACGGCGTTTATTCTGCTTTGCAGCGTGGCGATGCACGTCGCGCTGAAAGCCGCGCGGTCCGGCGAGATGGAGAGAATGAAAACCGCACTGGTCACTGCGTTCGCGCTGGCCGTGCTGTTTCTGACCGCTCAAGCCATCAACTGGTTCTGGATGGTTTCATTAGAACTCGTCGCGACCGCCAATCTGTATGCATTTACGTTCTACATGCTGACCGGTCTGCACGCGGCCCACGTCATCGGCGGGTTGATTCTACATGGAGTTGTATTGAAAAACGCATACGCCGGACGTTATTCGCGCGCGAACCACCCGGGCGTTGAATACAGCGCAATTTACTGGCATTTTCTCGACGGCGTATGGGTCATCATGTTCTTGCTGCTGATCGTCGCCGGCTAACTATTTACCGCCATCGTCCTGACCCCATTGTCAGCAACCGGCTTTATCACGAATCATGGTCACCGCTTTGGCGATGCGGTTCTTTCTCGTTTCCGGTTTTTTCGCTTGTTCAATCCAATCCAGATATTCCTTGCGATGCGAGGGCGGCATCGCCTCGAATCGCTCCAGCATTTCGCCTTCTTTCAGAGCCAGCATGAAATCCTCAGGAACGTTCATCACTCCGTTCACCCTCCGGCGATGGCGCCAATAATGAGAAACGGTTCTTCCCCGGAAACCACTTCTTCAGGGAGAGGATCGTCCGGCGACGAATTGGAGAAATCCATCTCGCAGGCAAAGAAGCGTAAAAACGCCCGGCGCCGCTGCGTGGCATGGTCGCGCACCGTCCCTCGTAACATAGGATATCGCGCCTCCAATGCGTTCAGTATCGTACGTTGCGTAACCGGCGGCCCCACTTCAAGCATCACCTCCGCGCCGGTCTTCGCCATCATGTGCAGATGATATGGCAAAACAACGCGAATCATGGCAATGTCTGGACCTCGACGGAAAGCACCGCCGGGAGATCTCTCACGATCGGCGCCCAATGGTCTCCCGAGTCAGCTGAAGCATATACCTGCCCGCCGGTCGTCCCGAAATACACGCCGCACGGATCGAGTTTGTCGGCCGCCATTGCGTCGCGCAGCACGTTCACATAGCAGTCGCTTTGCGGCAAGCCGTCGCCCAGCGGCTCCCAGTCGACGCCGCCAGAACGGCTGCGGTAAACGCGCAGCTTACCTTCAGGCGGGTAATGCTCGGAGTCGCTCTTGATCGGTACAACGTAAATGGTCTCCGGTTCGTGCGCGTGAACCTGAATAGGAAAACCGAAATCACTCGGGAGATCGCCACTGACTTCGCGCCAAACGTCTCCGCTATCGTCGCTGCGCATGACGTCCCAATGCTTCTACATGAATAATACGCCAGGTTTGGATGGGTGCATCGTCATGCGGTGTACGCAATGCCCCACTTCCGCCTCCGGTTCGGGCAGAAAATTTGACTTCAGTCCGCGATTGATCGGACGCCAGGTCGCGCCACCGTCATCGGTTCGAAAGGCGCCCGCCGCCGAGATGGCGATGTAAATGCGGTCAGGATCGTTCGGATCGAGGATGATGGTATGCAGACACATTCCACCAGCGCCGGGCTGCCAGCGGGATCCGGACTCATGCCTGCGTAACGCGGAGATCTCTTTCCAGCTTCTTCCGCCATCTTTTGTGATGAAAAGAGAGGCATCCTCCGCTCCAGCGTAAACCACGTCGGGATCGGATGGCGAAGGTTCCAGATGCCAGACGCGCTTGAATTCCCACGGGTGCGGCGTACCGTCGTACCATAAATGCGTACCGGCTTCGCCTTCGTAGGCAAACTCATTACCAACGGTTTCCCACGTTTTGCCGCCGTCATTGGATCGCTGCATCGTCTGGCCGAACCAACCGCTGCTCTGCGATACATAAAGCCGGTTTGGGTCGGCGGATGACCCCGCGAAGTGGAAGATTTCCCATCCACCGAAATGAGGACCATCCACAGTCCAATGATCCCGCTTACCGTCCGCCGTCAAGATAAATGCGCCTTTGCGCGTCCCCACCAGCACACGAACTCCGCTCATCACGGTCTCCTTTTGATCTGATTCGATTCCACACCATCATTAAATATGCTTATCTTTCTTATATAGCATTTGTTTCAGATATTGTCGATAATTTTAATAAACTTTCTATCTATTCCCAGAAAAAAAACCGGAGCGTGTATTCACGCCCCGGTTCTCATTCTCAACCTCAATAATTCCTTACGCGAATGCTTCACGCAACATCTTGATGCTTTTTGGCACGCCTTCATCCGCCGGGGCCTTCCCCTCGAATTCGAGCGAAACGTAACCATGATAATCAACCGCTTTCAGAATTTTTCCGATACGCGGGTAGTCCAGATCGAGAGAGTACCATTCTCCCCCGCCGTAATAAGTCTTCGCCTGCACGAAGCTGACGTAGGGCGCGACCTGCTCCAGTTTGCTGTAGGGGTCTTCCATGAAATTACCGGTATCCATCATCAGCGTCAGCCAGGGCGAATCGATGGCGTTACGAATGCGCAACATCCCCTCGGGCGTCCTCGAAAGCCCCCAGTGGTTCTCCAGAGCAAGCAACACGCCGCACTCCTCCGCCTTGGGCAGACACTCCTCGATGCACCCGATGCACCACTTGAAAGCGTCGTCTTCGGTATAGCCTTCGATGGGCGGCTCCTCGCCGCGATGCGCCATCAGATCGTCGAACGATTCGATCGTTCCCCAGCGTCCCGAGTTAAGCCGGATGCAGGGGATGCCCATCTCGTACGCCAGTTCGATGCAGTACTTGGTATGTTCGATATGTTTCTTCAGTTCATCCCGGTCAGGCGAAACGAAATCCTGATGAATCGACAGGCAGATCAGATCGATTCCGTTGATGAAAGCGTGGCGTTTGAGTTTCTGCATATACGCCCGGTCGTCGCTTTCCATCTGGCGTTGCAGAATATCCACGCCTTCCACGCTCAATTCCGCCGCATGATCGATGACTTTTTCAATAGGGTATCTGGTTTCGGTAAAATGCCAGTACGAATATGTTGATATGCTGAGTTTGATGCTCCCTTTTCCATAGCCAGCGGCGGGTTGATTCTGTGCGAGTGCAAGAGGAGATGCGACCGCCCCAAGCGCGGCCGAGGCGACGAAATTCCGTCGATTGAGAGTCATGTTCCTGATCCTCCAGAGGGGAAATGTGGTAAGCTCTATCGATAAAATTCGAAACTGAAAGGACTTAGCAACCCAACCATCATAGCGCGAAATTTCAACCGGAAATCAGCCTCAATGAACAACCGCAAAAAAATAGAATTTAGTATTGATTCCGGCTGAAAAAGGCGATATTGTCTAGCTAGTTTATTTTATTTATGGCATTTAGTAAATGTCATAAAACAAATTCAACTCAAGGAGTAAGCCTATGTACAAACGATTTGGAATCGCGGTGATCGCCGCCGCACTGGCCGCCCAGGTTGGGTTCAGCCAGGAAATCAAAACGGTTTTTCTGACCACGCACAACGATGACGGTTCAGTTTTGCCCATTCTGATCAAGAAAGGCCGCACGCTTGACGCGGGTGGAACCGAGATTGGATCATGGGCGGATGGAACCCGCACCCAGGATCGTTATTTCGGCTTGAAGCGCTATGACGACACCCGCCTTCTGCTGGGCGTATTTGGCAACGGGATCAATGAAAACGATCCCAACGACAATCAGGCTCTGGCGGCTCAGTTCCCCGACCGTTCGCTGATCTGGATCGACGCCGGCAATGGAAAACCGCTCGGCGTTGCGCTGAATATCGGCGTTCAGCCGGTCGCGCCATCGCAGGCTTATCTTGACGCCTATGGCTCGATTCCCTTCTTCATGGCGTTTGACGTCTCTGATGAAGGTTATATCTATGTGGCCTTCGGCGAGTACATCCTGCGTTACAAGCCGGATGGCAACGGCGGCTTCACCGGTCCCGAAACCGTCTTTACCCTCGATGTCGCGACCTATGGCCCTGAAGACTGGGGTACCAACACGCTGAGCGTCCGGGGTTCCGGCGTCAACACCATCATCACCGGCGGCCAGAACGGTACGGGTTTTTATCTGACGACCGATGATGGCGATAATTTCAAGATCGCGTTTACTTACACCCGCACCGGTTGGCCTCCCATTGGCGGACCTCAGTCGAACCTCATCCACAATACGGAATTGAAGGAAGAGTACGTCATGACCGGCGGCTATGGCAACAACAGCGGCGGTAACGACTCCAAATTCTACCGTCTGGTCCGTAATTATGAAAACACGGACGAGCCTTTCGGTGATGACAGCGATTTCTTCAAAGCGGAAGGAATGCCTGACGCCGGCGATCTCGATTACCGGGCCGAATACATCGGCGCCATCGCCGGACTGGATGATTTCCCGTACGTCGCGGCGTACAGCACCCCCAGCTGGAATACTGAAATCAAAACGTCACCGGGCTTTATTGGGCTGCATGACATGACCGAGGCGGCTCTCGGCGGGTATGACGGCGCTTATGTGACCTCAATCATGATCCCTGTCTACACCTCGGAAGAACCGCGTCTTCCAAATGGAACCACATCATCCTGGTATGGCACGCAAGGTACGCTTGAACTCAATGTACCCGACGGCGCGCCCGAAGGCGCGTTTGAGATCATCTGGGGCGGCGGTATCTATGGATACGGCCGGTTCGTGGTTGGTGATATCGACACTCACGTTTCTGACTGGTCTTTGTTCTAACATGAAATAAACCCGGCGAGCGCTCGCTTGCCGGGTTTACGTTGTACTCCTCCCCTTGTTCTACTGACCTGAGCGGACGCTGATCGCGTCCGCTCTTTTTTACGTTCGCAGTGTTATCGATGTATAGACAAGACAAATCAGCCCAACCGGGTTAATCCACCGTTTCCGCATCGGGATAAAACGAATTCCAGGCGAACCACGCGGCATGCCAGATAACGGCGCCGGCGTCAGAGCATTCGATGTATGCGCTTTCCGTGCCGGGATCGTACTGAAATCGCAGCGTCAGACCGTTCCATTCATCCAGCCAGGGATTCAAGTCAACGCAATGCCGTTTCACAACCGGCATCGGATACCCTCGCCGCTCTCCTCTGAATTCGATCACAGCGATGGGCGTTTTGTTTTTCCACTCAGGCGACGGAGTCGGATCCACCGAATATTTCAACTCATCCGAACCGAAATAATTCCCTCCAGGATTCGCCTGGTATTGCTTGACCGTGAAGCGATCCACGCCAAGCACGGTTGTTTCCGTTTGATGCGCTTTCCAGACGTCCCACCGAACCCGCTGGCAGGCGATCGGATGAAGAGCCATGTCCTGCGCGGCTTCAGGACCGCTCACCGCCTTCATCAGCAGCTGGCTCCAGAGCCCTTGCGATCCGGTTTCACCGCCTCGATCGTAAAACAACGCGTTGGAGTTAAACAACAATCCACTGAACCCGAATGACAACGTCCGTTCGGAAACGCGGCGGCTGAACACAATCGCACTGTCCGTCAGATAATCGTATGTTACGGCGATGGGCTCGCCGCCCAGCGTGTCGTTCGCGATCTGATGCCACGCCAGCACGCGCAACGGATAAGCCCGCGCATCGCCATTGATAACGACGCCAAAGACAATGTCGCCGGGAACAAGATATTTACCCCGTTCTTCTTCGTTAAAGCGTTCAACGTCTTCAGGCGTCATGACGGCGGGATCATCCAGCGGTTTCACCGCGTCTTTGATGAGACCCGTGGTTTTAATCCGGTCAGCGGGAATCAGAGGATTCGACAAGTCAAACCGATACGATTCCACCGTGAGCCCATCGCCGACGACATCGCGATTGCGCTCCGCCACCATACGCAGCGTTTGAACGATCACCGCCGCGCTGATCAAAATAAACGCAAGCGCAATCATCCATCCCAGCGTGATACGTCCACGCGAGTTTTCACGATGTTCTGATTGAAATAGTTGGTAAGGCATGTCCCCTCTCCTCCCACAGTGACGATGCACTGGTGACAGCCGCTGAACCCTTGCGGTTCAGCGGCGCGGCGAACGTCAAACCATATTGTTCATGGTTCAGCAGAGGCAGCCGCGTCTATTCAACTATGGAAGCAGAAGTCTGGAAAGTCTCCGGATCGGGCGCCAGTGCGGTCTGAAGTTCGTTTTCGATTGACGACGCGTTGACGATCACGCGCGGTTTATTGGATAGAAACGCGGGAGAACCGTCAATCGCCATCAATCCGAGCAACAGGGGGAGATAGAGCAAACTGGCGAAAAACACCTTGCGCGCGCTTTGATACGAGCAGGCGCGGGCGAATTGAAGCGAATAGAGAAACATGGCGCCGCCCAGCGACAATGCCCCGATCAGATACAGCCACCCGCCCAGACCGCATAAAAACGCCGCCGCCGCCACCGGCGCCAGCGCCAGGCTGTACAACACGGTGACGCGCGTCGTCATCAGGCCGCGTTCGTCATGAAGCGGCAGCATCTTGAACCCGCCGCGAGAGTAATCGTCTTTATACATCCAGGCCAGCGACAGAAAATGAGGGATCTGCCACACGAACAGGATGGCGCCGAGCACCCAGGCGCCCGCCGACAGATCGCCGCGCGCCGCTGTCCAACCCATCATGGGCGGAATCGCGCCACACACGGCGCCCACCAGTGTACAGAGCGAACTGCGCCGTTTCAGCGGCGTGTAAATGAGTACATAGATCGCGATGTTGGCCGCGCCAAGCAACGCCGTCAGTCCGTTCACGAACAAAGCCAGCACGGTGACGCCCAAAGCGCCCGAGCCAAGGCTCCACGCCAGCGCGCGGCGTTCGCTCAGTTTCCCCGAGGGTAGAGGCCGGTTACGCGTCCGGCGCATCAGGCCGTCCAGATCAACCTCAAGCCACTGGTTCAGCGAATTGGCGCTAGCCGCCGCGCCCGCCGTACCCACCATCGTCCAGAACAGAACCCAAAACGAAAAAACGCCATCGCAAGCGGCCCAGTATCCCGCCAGCGTCGTCACCAGAACCAAACCGGTCAGACGGGATTTCGAGAGTTCCATGTATAAGGAAAAAGTACGGGAGACACCCTGCTCGATGGAATTCGATGGCAAAACGCGGGAAGCCATAAAACACCTTTCATTCATAAATCTGAAAAAAGTTGAGCCCGATAGTAATTTTCTTCGATGTCTAATATAGACGGGTCGATCGACTCAATTCCATTCTGGATGACAAGCGGATGGAGACAAAATCTGAAATGGAATCCGAAAAATACTCAACAAGGTTTGGCGGATCGGGATCAGCCATTCGTGTAAACAATAAGAAAATCCGGAGCCAAAAAACCTGCTGGAATGGAGGCGCAAGGAGAGAAAGTGACGAGAGTTGGCCTGAGTCGGCGCCGCAGCCTCCAAGAAACGGAAATTCGTCATTATAATACTAGCCAACCCGCCCGGCGGCAAGCGTTTGGTTTTCATCCAACCCGTTTTTTTCACTCGGGATGAATGGGCGGATAGACCGGATCGCGATCCGCAGGTTCATCCTCTCCGGTACGTTTGTCATTGGCTAGACAGGAGTACATCACGGTGACGCCCCCCGTTCCTTCCGACCGGCGAGATTTTATGTCGTCCGGTTTTCAAAATCTGATGAAACAGGTCGCGCAAACTGCGGGCCTCGAACACCCGCTCGCGTTTCTGGGGTTGAACAAATCCTATACGCGGATGCGCCGTACCATCATGGCGACTCAGGTGGAGGTCATGTTTCCCTCCTATGAAGGCGTCGACGCCTGGCGCGCCGCGAATGTCGTCCTCAATGAAATCCAACGATTCGACCGCATGTTGAACATCTGGAAAGGCGAGGGCGAGCTCAAAAAACTCAACGAAACCGCATGTAAAGAGCCCGTCAAAGTCAGCAAAGAGCTGTTCCGCATGCTGAAATTATCCGCCAAATTCTACAAAGACACCGAAGGCGCGTTTGATATTACCATCACGCCGCTCGCCCGTTGCTGGGGATTTTTTTACCGGAACGGGCGCATGCCCGACGCGGATGAAATCAGCGCGGCGCTTGACAAGTGCGGTATGAATTATGTTGAATTGAACGAAGAAGAGCAAACCGTCTTTTTCACACGGGAAGGCGTTGAGATCACTCCCGCCAGCATTGGAAAAGGATTCGCCCTCGATCACGCCATCCACCTAGCCCATCAACGCGGATTAAAAGACGTGCTGCTGAACGGCGGATTCAGCAGCGTTCTCGCTACGGGCGCGCCTGAATGGAAGGATTGCTGGCAGATCGATATCCGGAATCCAATCGATCATAGCCAGGCGTCGGCCCGGGTACGATTATACAATCAGGGGTTTTCCTCCAGCGGCGCTGAAGAACAGCATTTCACGCATGAAGGAAAAACCTACGGGCACATCATCGACCCGCGCACCGGTTGGCCGGCGGAAAAAGTGATGAGCGTAAACGTCATCGCTCCCACCGCCGCTCACGCGGAAGCCCTCTCCACGGCGTTTTACGTCATGGGGGTTGAGAAGACGTTAGATTATTGTGAGAATCATAAACAGATCGGAGTGGTGATGCTCACCTTGCCCAATGAAGGTGGACAGGGCGAAGTGATTACCGCCAATCTGGATCCAAATCGTGTGGAGGTTGTAAACGCATCGTGCTAAACCCAGCGTCTAGAACTCAATTCTCATCGATTCAACAGACGATGTTCGTCGTCTTGCGAATCGCGATCGGCTGGCACTTCGCCCGGGAAGGCTTTGTGAAACTCAGCCATCCCTCGTTTTCCGCCGTCGGTTATCTCGCGAATGCCTATGGGCCATTTTCGGATATTTTCCACAGTTTCGCGGCGAACGCGGCGATGATGAGTTTCATCAACGTGTTCATCCCCTGGGCGTTGTTCCTGGCGGGCATGGGTCTCATGCTCGGTTTGTTCACGCGCGTTTCCATCGTGGTTGCGATGGGCTGCCTGGCGATGTTCTATTGCGCCGCTCCGCCCATTGAACCCGCCATGGGCGCGATGACCGACTGGCCCGTCTTTGAAACCCATCTTCATTCAGCCCAGTGGGCCGCCAATATGATGAAGGGGAACGAAGGCAATTATGTTCTCGTCAATAAGAATCTGATCGAGTTACTCGCGCTCGGCGCGCTGCTGACGATCGATTCGGGTAAGATGGCCGGTTTTGACGCCGTGATCAGCCAGTGGTTCGGCGGCGGCAAACAGCAATAATCGCGGCCCGTCCGTGAACTGCCTGATTTTACGACATCGAAAAAAAACATACTTGAAAGGATAGAACAATGCAGTTGACACCCGAACAGAAAGACATAGGCCGTCGTAACTTTATCAAGGCGGCGGCGACCCTCCCCGCGGTCGGCGCGTTTTCTCTCGCCGCCACCAACGCCGGACCGGTGAAAGTCGGTTGCGTCGGAACCGGCATGGAAGGCCGCGTTCTGATGAGCGTGATGAACCCCAAGTACATCTACATCAATGCGGTTTGCGACATCCGCCCCGACAACCGCAACATCGGCGCGTATTACGTCAAGCAGGGCTGGGGCAAAAACCCCAATCTCGACGACTCTCAGGTGTATGACGACTACACCAAGATGCTCGATAACGCCGACATTGAAGCCGTCTGCATCGCCACTCCGCTGAAGTATCACGGCCCGATGGCCATTGAAGCGCTCAAGCGCGGCAAGCACGTCTTCACCGAAAAATCGATGGCTTACACCATCGAAGAATGCCAGGAGATGATCCGTCTGGCCAAACAGAACAATCTGAACGTTCAGGTTGGTCACCAGCGTTTCTACAACCCGCTGTACTGGAAAATGTACCGCATGATCAAAGAAGGTCTGCTGGGCAACGTTTACCATATCCGCAGCCTCTGGCACCGCAACACGGACTGGAACTACTGGAAGCACATCGAAGCCAAGTACTGGGATGAAATGCGCGCCTTCGACCCGACCCCGTGGGGATATGACGACGTTCAGCATCTGGTCAACTGGCGTTGGTACAGTTCAACTTCGCACGGTCTGTGGACTGAACTCTGCACCCACCAGACCGCCATCACCAACTGGCTGTTCGATGACCGCGCTCCGGTTTCCGTCGTGGCTTCGGGTGGAAAATACAAGGTCGATAAAGACTTTGAAGACCTTTACCGCTTCACCTCGTCCGAACAGAAGGGCTACGAAAAAGACGACCGCGACATCAGCGATCACATCTATTGCATCCTCGAATATCCCCAGGGCCGCACCGTGACTTATTCGGCGATCCAGAGCAACAGCTTTGACGATTATTACGAACAGTTCATGGGAACCTATGCGACCATCATTCTCAGTAAAGAGAACGAATTCTACCTCTTCTGGGAACCCGGCTGGGATGAAGAAAAAGCCAAGGAAGCCGCCGCGGATGAAGGCGGAACCGAAGTGGAAGAGTCGGCGGAAAGCAAATCGGAATCGGCGTTCGCCGCTCACGCTACCGGCGGAAAGCCCACCGGCGGCGCGGTTTCATCCGATATGTCTCCCGTCGATCCCTATAAGTGGGAACTCGAAGGCTTCGCGCACACCATTCGGACCGGCGCGCCCAACCTGTGCGACGGCCGCCGCGGCCTGATGGCGCTGCAAGCCGCCCTCGCCGGTCAGGATTCGATCAAAGAAGGCAAGCGCATCATGGTCGAACAGCTCGTCTGATCGATCGGGTACCATTGATTTAACAAAAGCCCCTCGGAAATCCGAGGGGCTTTTTTTTCGCACAATGTCTGGCTCCGTATTCCGGAACTACACGCCTCCTCCCCTCACCACATAACAATAGGGTATCAACATCTCAGACCGGCGCGAGCATCCCCGCCTCCAGCACCAGCTGGCGATCGGCGGTTTTTGCGATGTGGGTGTCGTGCGTCACCAGAATAACGGTCAGATTGTATTTTTTCTGTTGTTCGCGTACGAGAGAGATCAGTTCATGACTGTTCGCGGCGTCGAGGTTCCCGGTCGGTTCATCCATCAGCAACACGGCGGGATTATTAACCATCGCGCGCGCCACCGCCACCCGCTGTTGTTCGCCTCCGGATAGTTTTCCCGGCCGGTGATGAAGACGGTCTTTCAATCGAAGGTCCGTCAATAGCCGCTCCGACCGCTCCCATGCGTCTTTGCGCGATAATCCGCCGATCAGACCAGGCAACGCCGCATTTTCAAGCGCGTTAAACTCGGCCAAAAGGTGGTGAAATTGAAACACGAATCCAAAGCGCTCGTTTCTCACTCGGTCACGCTCTCGCTCGGTGAGCGATTTTAACGACCGGCTTTCAAACAACACATCGCCTTCACTGGGTTCGTCCAGACACCCGAGCAGGTGCATCAGCGTTGACTTGCCCGACCCGGATTCGCCGGTAATCGCCACGAATTCGCCCGGCGCCACCGTCAGGTCGAGGCCTTTTAATACGTCCAGCACTTCATCGCCGCTGCGATAGGTTTTGCGAAGGCGGCGGCATTCCATCAGAACCGTCTGATTCATGTGTTTGATCCCATACGGCGTTTAACGTCATTCAGTTTTACGCGGATTTTCGCCTGCCAGGCGTCGCTGTTCGCCAGCCGGGCCAGATCAAGCGCTCTGTCGTAACAGGAAAGCGCTTTTTCAGGCCGATTCAACGCATATCCATACAACTCGCCTAACTGGTACAGCGTATTGACCACGTTGGGTTCGATGCGCAGGCTTTGTTCGTAGGCCTGCACGGCGGCTTCCGGGCTATCTAGCTGATTTTGATATATCGCACCGATATAGTTCCATGCCTTGGCGTTATCGGGATCGATTTTTGTCTCTATTTCAAATTGTCTGAGCGCGTCTTCCGTGCGTCCGGTTTTATAATCGACCAGCCCCGCGAGGTAATGAACGCCCTTCTCTTCAGGATTAATGGTGAGCAATCTGTCAGCCTGTTCGCGCGCGGCGGCGTACATCGACTTGTCAAGATTTGCATACCCCATCGACTCGATCAGTCCGGGTGAGTTGAACGTCTCCTTCGCCCGTTGCAAGAAGGTAAACGCCTGCTCGCGGTACGAGCCGCCGTAATGTTGTACCAGCGCGGAATATACGCTGCCCAGCAAAGTCAGAATTCGGCCATCACCGGGATATAACTCGTTCGCCTGAGTCAGGTAACTTCGCGCCGCGCTCATTTTACGCAAATGAAGATCCGGGTTCGCGTCGGCGTATGGCTCCGCGTCCTGAATAATCTTCGTCCCGCTGTCCCGCAGGTGCGACGCGTAATAATGACGGACGATCACGGTTCCCCCCCCGAACCAGGCAAACGCCAAGATGGCGGCGAGGGTGATTTTCATCCAGGCGGAAACTCGCCATTCGAGCCGTGTGTCGTATCGGCGGGCGAACCACTCCACCCCGCCGATCGCCAGCCCGAAGAACAAAGCGCTGGCGGGCAATCGTAGCGGGAAATCATACGCAGCATGAAACAATACAATCAGCGTCATGAATGAAAAGCCGAACAGCATTCGCCACGCGGGCGCTTCCAGGCCAGCGCGCCACAACACCCGCGCCGCCGAGAGTAACGACGCCCCCAGCACCAGTAAAAACAATGAAAACCCGATCAGACCTGTTTCGGCGAGATACTGAATGTAATCGTTATGAGCACGATCGGACCGGATGGTGTTCAGTTGGCGCGTGATGATGCGGATACGATTCGCGCTGACGCCGCTTGATTCCATTTCGTTAGCGAGCGTGAACAGGCTGTCGAGATAAAGCGGCTGGTAGCGGCCATGCCCAACGCCGAGCAGGGGGCGGTCGCGCCACATTCTCAGCGCGCCGGTCCACATCAGAGGCCGGGCGCGCATGCTGGCGTCGCGCATGGTGACGCCATGATAAAATCGCTTGCCGACTCGATGCAATGGACCGCCTCCAGCGAGGCTTTCGGCGCCATACAGGCCTGATAGTCCTATCGCGGCGATAAGCATTACGATGACGGCGGGTTTGCGGTATTTCAACCAGGCGCCGCGCCATCCACTCTCACGAACGCCCGCGTACAAAAAGAGGAACCCAGTGCACATTACGCCCGCGGCAGTCATACTGAGCAGAATTCCACGAGAATAAGTGTAGAAAATGGTGTACAGCACCGCCAGAGAAAACATGCCCCACAGGACGCGCGCGACGCGGGACCGGTATTGAGTCAGGAGGATGATGAGTATGCCCAGCAACAGCCCCGCGTATATCGCAAAGTAGTTTGGCTGCCCCAGCGACGACCAGATGATGGCGCGATCGGTTCCGATCAGGTTGTTTTTCCATTTGACGCCGGGCATGCCCCGGTAATATGTGAAGTAAATATCCACGCCAAAGGTCTCGCCGATCGCGTAAATCACGGGGAACAACTGACAGATCGCGGCGGTTGACAGCAGAACGATCCAATCGCGGCGATTGCGGCAAACCGACGCGATCAGCGGCGCGAACAACAGCCATGCGACGGTCTGCATCCCCTCGTCGAAGGCGAATCCGCGATGATCGTCAAGCGCGGCGCGCAGCAGGCAATACCCCGCGAATAAAAGCGCCGACGCCCCGGGCGCTCCCATCACAAAGCGTCGTTCACGCGATACGCACCAACGCAGCGAAACGATAAGCGAAAGCAGCAGGACGCCATATTCGAAAAGGCGAAACTTGGTCTCGGGCCCCGAACCTTCCTTGATAAATGGATCGATTAATGCGGGGACCGTTGCCAACAAGGTCCCCGCGATCAATACGCCCATCAGATCGAGCCCGCGCACCCACTTCGTCATGACGAAAGAACATCCTCATAAAACGCCTGCGTTTGCCGCGCGATGGCCTCCCATGAAAACCGGCCGCGTACATCGAGCCGAGCGGAACGGCCCAGTTCAGCGGCCCATTCAGGGGCTTTCAGACAGCGAATCAACGCCTGAGACAGAGACTCGACGTCATCGGGTGGAACCAGCAAGCCCGTCTGTTCATGACGGATGACTTCAGGAATGCCGCCCACGCAGGTCGCTACCACGGGCCGTCCGCATCCCATCGCGAGCAACAGTACGCCGCTCTGATCGATATGACGATAGGGCATCGCGACCACGCCCGCCGAGTTCATCAGCTCAGGGATATCTTCTTCGGGGAAATAACCGAGACGCAACTCGACCCGGTCATGAATCCGCAACAACTGGATGATCTCCTCGTACGGCTCGAACGGCTGCAGCGGCTGGCCCGCGATGCGCAGCCGAGCCTGGGGTATCTTTTCACGCACCACGGCGAACGCCTGCAGCAGCGTATCAAGCCCCTTGTATGGGCGGATGTTGCCAAAAAACAGAATCTGGCACGGGTCGGTTGCGATGGGTTTTGCCGGCTTTCTGGCGAGAAACTCCATCTCGCCGTGAGCGATCACCGCCTCTTTTTTCCGAATCGCGGGAAATATTCCATGAAACTCGCTTTGCGAATATTGCGTATGAAAAATCAGACCGGTCATCCGGTCGTAAATCCGTTCATATAACTCGCGGCTTTTTTCGTTATCGTCATGCGGCAACACGTTGTGAACCGTCATAACCCAGGGTTTGCGCCTCAAGGGAATCACCCGCATGAGTTTTTCCGCCAGACCGGGATGCGCGGTGAAATGCCAATGCACGAGATCGATCTCCTTGCGCAGACGCCAGCAACGCCACAACAGCACAAGCGGATTGGTGCTCTTTCCCGAAAATATCTTGTGAACCGTCATACCGCGCGGCGTCTCGCGATCCGTCCATCGTTGCGATGTGATCACGTGGCATTGGACGCCGAGCCGCGCCAGAGCGGCGGCTTGCGCGTAGGTGTACGACGCCATCCCCCCGGCGCCCGACGGTTCAATGAACAGAACGTTCATGATTGCGCTCCCACCCGGCGATACACTTCCAGCGTCTCTTTCGCCGCCTGCTCCCATGAAAATTTCGCCGCGCGCGCGGCGCCGCGCGCCGAGAGTTCGGCTCGATCCGGGGCCTTCCACAGCCGATCCATCCCGGCGAGCCACTCTTCTTCATCCCACGAGTCGACCAGCAACCCGCCATCGCCCACGACTTCGGTAATTGAGGAGTGGTTCGGCGCCAGCACCGGCGTTCCACAGGCCAGCGATTCCAGACCTGGCAGCCAGAAGCCTTCATACAGCGGCGTCATCATGCAGAATTCGGCGGCGGAATAATATAGCCGCATGACGTCCATGCTCTGGATGTATCCTTCAAAGCGTACATGCTTCCTCAGGCCAAGCCGCTCAAACGTCTGGAAGATTTCGTCATACACCCAGCCCTTTTTGCCCACGATGACCAGCGTGGCGTTTTCGCCGGATCGCTCAAGCCAACGTTTGAACATGCGAAACTGGAACGGGTAGTTCTTGCGCGGCTCCAGCGTGCCCACCGCGAGAATATATCCGGGCTCCAGAGCCTTGTCTCGCCTGAAGCGAGCGAGCCGTTCCTCATCGGGTTCCGGGTAATACTCCGGACCGGCGGCTTCATAAATCGTAGTGACGCGTTCTTCCGCGATGCCGAGCAGATCGATCACATCGCGCTTCGTGTTGTGCGAAACAGTGATGACGTGGTCGCATCGCTTCGCCATCAGGGGAGCGGCGCAGTTCCAGACAAAGCGCGACTTCAACTCCTTGGTGGCGGGAAACAGCATCGGCGAAAGATCGTGAATCGTCAGAATCTTTCGGCCTTCATAAAAAAACGGAATGCCTTGTCCCGGGCTGTGCAATACGTCGATCTTTTCACGCTGACAGATGAACGGCAGCCTCAACTGAGCCCACGCCTGCGTCGAACGCGGCCCATGCAAAGAATGCCGAAGCCGGCTGGGCATGGCGAGCCCGTCGATGGGGCGGTTATACAGCAGGGTATATTCATCATCGCCTTCCAGCGCCGCCAGCGCGCGAAGTAACTGGTATGTATAAAACCCGGTTCCCGCCCGGGGCCGGGTCAGATTTGTGCATTCAACGCCGATTCGCACCAGGGTTCTCCATTCATGTTGTCCACACAGGCATTTTGGGGGATACTGAGACAATACGGAAGAGACCGGCGCGGAATCATCGAAACAGCAGTTTCAACCATGCCATCAGAAAATCGAATCCACGCGGCCGGTGCGAATTTCAAAAGCAGACAAACGCGCTGAGTCCCGCATTCACTGGCGAAAACTATATGTTATTTCTGATTCTCAACTTTTTTATTCAAACCATCATCATCATTCTGCTCATTCGCTATCTGGTCGAGCGATACCGCTATTACGGTTTCGGCCCGGTCATGGTGGCGGTGATCACCCTGACGGAACGCATCATCAAGCCGGTGAAACAACTGCTTCCCCGCTCCGCCAGCCGCTTGAGCGACCATACTCCGCTTTTCGCCATCGCGGTGGTTTTGCTGATTCGCGGGCTGCTGATCTGGGTATTGCAGACGGGAGCCTCAACGCCTTACGCGGCCATTCATCTATTCGGCGGAGGCGGTCTCAGCCCCGCCGCCGCTATCGCGGTCAGCTTCGCCATGGGTGCGCAGCTGATCGCCGAAATGACCATCGCGTTTCTGTTCGCCAGCCTGATGATTTCGCGGCGAGGCGTCAACATGGGCTACAACGGTGGATTTCAGTGTTTTCAGGACCGGACGTTCGCTCTGTTTCAACTGGCGAAGCGCGTCGTCCCCAGCAGCAACCTGACGGTCTTATTCTTCACCGCGTCAACCATCGTTCTGATCGGCGCGAGTTTTCTCGCCGCCGCCCTCAACCTGTCTTTTCTATATGGACCTCAATTTTTCATGACGGCCGCGGCGACGACGATGTTCAGCATCATTCTTACCCTGCTTAACCTGTACTGGTTCATCCTTCTGATGGCGATTATCACTTCATGGATCGGCGCCGATCAACTCAGCGTGGTGGTGCAGATCGTCCGCGCGATGTCCGATCCGTATCTCGACCTGTTCCGCCGGCTGATGCCGTGGGCGCGTATCGATTTTATCGATCTGTCGCCTATCTTTGCGTTTCTGGTCCTGAATCCCGGCGTTGTATTTCTCATAACCACGATACAGATGCATGTATTGCAGAGCCTCGCGCCGGTTCAGCAAGTTATGTTCTGAAAGACTTCATCACCCGTTTTTGCTTTCAAACACTTCATATGCGGTTGAACCGTCAGGATACGCAACCCTCAATACCGGACTGGCGCCATCAATCTCGTTCGGCAGGGCGATTAACAGATTTTTTCCCGGCGCCAGATTGTACCAGCGCGCGATCTGGTTCAGTTCCAATCCAGCGAACCGCTGATAAACATTCGTCCGAAAATCACCATATACCGGAACGTAGTGATAAAACGGAATGATATACTTGGGAAAATCCTTCCCGCTGAACGGGCCGGGATCGCGGCCTGAAAAAATCGCCAGTGCGACGGGATGCAATCGAACTTTATCTGAGATCACGATCCGGTCGTATTCGCCTTTGTGCGCTTCGGCGTATTCCACCACGTCGCGCAGCCCATACTGAAACGCCGGGGCGGCGTACACCGGAAACCTGACCGCCGCGTCATAAGCAATCCAACCTGTATTCACGATCACCGCCACAGCAATGCACGCGAATACGCCTTTCCGCACCGTGGTATCACCCAGCCGGTTCCATAACCAGACGATCCCGAGCGTGGAGATCAACTCGATGACCGGCATGCCGCCAACCGAACGCAGGGCATTCGGCATGGAACGCGGATCGAAACGGTCGAAGGTCAGGCTGGATGGAATCGCGAAGGTCAGCAGCCAGTACAACAGCAACCAGCCAAACGCCGTGCGGTATCGTAGAATTGAAAACACCCCCAGCGCGAACAGCGGCGCCAGCGCCATCAGCGCCACCCCGCCCGCCAGCCCATGCGCGGGGTTGGCGTCGCCCGTGACGAAAAGAAACATCGGCGAGAGATGTTGCAGGTAATGCGTAACGATCAGCGTGGGCCATTCAGGCGACTGAAACACAGACAGAAACGCCCATCGCGCCTGCATCGCCTCGCGATGCTCCAACAGCGTGTATACGAATGGCGCTTGAATGAGAAGATAGAACACAGCGCCCAACGCGGCCTGACGCGCTTTCTTCCCCAAAACCTCCCAAAAACAGATCAACAGCCCCACGCCCATCAGCGGCGTGCTGAGACGCGCGGTGGGATAGGCGTAGGTGGTCAGCGCAAACGCGGCGGCGGAGAGCATCACATCGCGAAACCGGCCCTCCTGCGCCCATCGCATAAATAACCACAATCCAGCGAGTTGCAGGGGGATCAGAGAGATCGCTTCCCAGCCGATTCGGCTGTAAAACAAGTTCCACGGCGAAATCGCAACCAGCAACGCCGCGATCAACCCCGCCCGTTCATCCAGCGCCCGTCTCATCAAAAGAAACGTTAATCCGATTGACAGCGTTCCAAGAATCGCCGACGGCAACCTGTTCGTGTACGGATTCACTCCAAACGGTGCGGAAAATAATCCAGTAAAATAGATGTATAACGGAGGGCTCCACTCGCCCGATTGCTCGAAAAACATCGGCCAGGCGGCGCCATGATGATCGCGGCCGGTGAGGTACACCGACGCGCCGTCGAAGGCTTTCAGCAGTTCATCCGAATTCAACGCGGGCGGCGATACGCCGAGTCCGGCGACGCGCGGAATAAGACCGGCGAATAGAATCAACGCCAGCAGGACGCGAGGGTTACGCATTTCACGGCTCATCGTTATCCTTCTTACTACCTTAAATCCCCAGTTCCGGGCATCTCGCATTAACAAAGAAACGACTTATGCGATACGAATGGTTCATCGCCAAGCGCTATCTGAAACCCCAGGGCGGAGCGACCTTCATTTTTCATCTCACCCTCATCAGCATGATCGGCGTCGCGCTGGGCGTCGCCTCGCTGGTGGTGGTGCTGTCGGTCATGAACGGTTTCGCCAATGACCTGCGCGGCAAGATTCTGGAAGGCATCTCTCACATCGTGATTACCTACCGGGCGGGTCTGGAAGATTATGAAAAGATCATGCCCAATTTTCTCGAAATCGACAACGTCGAGGCGGTCTCGCCCGCCATCATCGATTGGGGCGTGTTATTCGTCAGCCAGTCCGCTTCGAGTCTGCACGAACCTGTTACATTCGTCGGCATCGATCCCGCCTACGACGCGGGCGTGACCCGGATGGCCGACAAACTGATCGCCGGTGACATCGACAGCCTCACGGCTCCCGCCCAGCAGCCTTCGAACAAGATGGTCTCGATTGAAGACATCGTTCAGAAACAGGACGCCGTTCTGCCTGGCATCATCATCGGAAAAGAACTCGCAACCAACCTGCTTGGTATTTATCCGGTGGATGGAGTCGCCGATTCGGAGGTCTTTAAGGCGGCGCTTGGCGCTCAGCTCAGCGTCATGGCCCTGCCCCGCGAGACTGAAACCATCTCTATGAACGCCTCGCGCGGCGGCGCGAAAGAAGTCAAGTTCCGCGTCACAGGTGTTTTCGACTCCGGTAACTACGAGTTTGATTCAAGTTGGGTATACGTATCCATTCCTTCAGCGCAATACCTGATCGGAATGAATGGCCGAGTGACCAACCTCCAGTTCCGCCTGCGCGATCACAGCATTCAGGCGACCACCGACACGATGAACGAGATCATCAAAATGAACAACCGGCTGGTTTCAAGCCGGGGTTATGTGCAGAGCTGGCGAGATATGCGCAAGACGTTTTTCGAGGCGCTTGAAATTGAAAAACTCACCATGAATATCATCCTGCGCATCATTATTCTGGTGGCGACCTTCAATATCATCGCCACGCTTTTCATGGTGGTGACTGAAAAAACTCGCGATATCGGACTGTTACGCGCCATTGGAGCAGGGCGCGCCAACGTCATGTCGGTCTTTATCATGCTGGGCATTTATATTGGCGCGCTGGGCGCCCTGTTAGGCGTTGGCATCGGCTACGCCATCTGCGTTTTTCTCCAGGTGTATCCCATCGAGATGCCCGGCGGCGGCAGCGTGTACTACCTGCGTTACATTCCCTGCGAACCGGAGATAGCCGATTTCATCTGGGTAACGGTGTACACATTCGTGATCAGTCTGCTGGCGTCCATCTACCCCGCCATCCGGGCTTCTCGCGCTATTATCGTTGAATCGCTGCGCTTTTCATGAAACACGGCGCGATCAGAGGATCGCGCCAAGATCATCCCACTTCACCGACGACATACCGAATTCACGCGCGTCTTCGTTATACATGGCATGACGCCCCATGATGCCCATCAGCGTCGATAGCCGCGCTTTTTCTATATCGATGCGCGGCTTTTCATTTTCCCGAATGTGATTTCCAAACGCCTCCAGTTCCTCGTAGGTTCCATTTTCCCAATGAGTGACCGCTTCGGCGTAAGCGTTGGTATCTCCCATTCCCGGACGGGGGTACAGTTTGGCGGCGGGCAGATCGATGCCGCCGTTTTGCCCCTGCACCCATAGTTGCTCGCCGGTGAAAGGCTCGCAGCAGTTCATAATATGGGTGTAAGAGAAAAACGCCTTGTTGGCGAATTCAAAGATCAGCGCCGAATGATTTTCCGCTCTGACTTTCGGCTCGCCCTCGACGTGCTCGGTAATGGCGCCCATCGCGCTGCATTTTACCGGCGGCTGGTAATTCATCGCCCACATCATCACGTCGGCGTGGTGACAGGCCTGCGCCAGAAACCATCCGCCCGACTGAATCAGGTCGAGGTACCGCCCGCCCACGTCGCTGCTCCAGTGCCATTTGCCCTGCATGAAGGTCACGTCGCCGATGGCGCCCGTTTGAATCAGTTTCATCCCTTCGACGAAAGCGGGCACGTAGTGCCGCTGAAAACCGAATTGCAGCAAGCCTTTCGCTTTGCGCGCGGCGAGCGTGAACTGGTTCACTTTTTCAACGGTTGTATCGACCGGCTTCTCGCAAAAGCAATGCAGGCCGGCTTCCAGCACGGGGATGGCGCATTTGGCGTGATTGCCCTCTTCGGTGGCCACCAGAACCGCGTCGAGTTTTTTTTCGGCGTCGAGCATGCGCAGATAGTTTGTGTAGGTACGAACGGCGGGTTTGTACTGCTCGCCGATCATGGCGCCCTGTTGTGCGCGTTCTTCGATCAGATCGCATACCGCCGCCACGCGAAATCCCTTCAGATTCGTGATGGCGCGCAACAGGGTTTGTCCCCGTCCGCCGCAGCCGATCAATCCCAGTACAATCTCGTCATTCGCGGACGACGCGCCGCGCGCCGCGCTCATCGCCGCCGCGGCGGCGGACGCGCTGATAAATCGCCGCCGGTTCAATGAATGTTCAGACATGATTGTTCTCCCCTTTTATCGGATCGTCCCGCCAGTGATTTATTGTGTCATAGAAAAACAGGCGGGAGTAAGCCCCCCGCCTGTTGGTTTCAAGCATCACACATCCATTAATTGCGGCACAGGCTCCAGTTGGAAATCGCCTGTTTGCAACTCCGTTTAATGACATGATACGCCGCATCCGGCGCAAGATGGATTGTTACGCCACCGGAGTCGCGATCCGACCGCACTTCCTTTTCTGTGGGATACCCGTTTTCATCCAGCGCGATGACCTCGACCGAATCGCATTTCGCTCCCTTCAGCGTCACAACCGCATCGATCAGTTCAACGCCGAATGGATACCCACCCATGTTGGTGATCTTGCCTTCTTTCCCGCCATCGGCGCGAAACCCGTATGGACGCTCCACCGTCATCGCCTGAATCAGGATGGTTTCCGATTCGGCGAGCGGTTCGCCGTCCAGTGAAATCGCCACAATGGAGCCGTATTCGTTTTTCATTTCGACTCGAACGCCGCTCAGATCGACCGTTCCCGCCTGGCCGAGAAAGCCGGTGCATCCTTGGGCATTGGGCGTATCGATCGTCGCCAGCCCGGCGCCATAGTTCCAATTCAATTCGCCGGTTTCACTGGTGACGGTCTGTTTGGATCGATCGATGTATGGTTCCAGATTGGTCTCGGTCGAATCGCTCGGGTTATCGCCGAAGGTCCGCGTTACCCGGCCCACATAGTATGAAAGTGGATCGATAGCGCTCACCTCGCCGGTGGCGACGCCGCCCGGCGGGACGTCTTCAAGTCGCAGGCCGTCGAAATTCTGTGATTCAGCGCCGCCATTGCCTTTCATGGCGTACAGATCATCGAGTTTAAGAACCTGGCGCAGCACGGTTGATCCCTTTTGAACGTCGCCGCGCCGGTACATCAGCGCATAGGCGGGGAAATTGCCGAGTATCGCCGGGCACGACGCGGCGAACTTGCCCATGGATGAATCCCACGAGGCGCCTCCCAGCGCGAACGTGAAAAAGCCGTCCACATCCTGAAGCGAACCATAGGCAGCCATGAGGAAATCGAAATCGGCGCGGTACAGATTGGGGTTCGTCCAGCCGATTTCGCTGATGATCTGGGGATGGTTCTCCAGCTGGATGAACTGCAACGGCAGATTCGCCGGATTTTTCACCGCGGAACGATTGGTGAATGTATGCCCCACCGTAACCGAATACGAATCGCTTCCATCAGGGCTGGTATGGCCCCCGTTAAAGTAGCCATGCTTATCGATGACGGCACCGGCGGTGTAGGTATAGCGCTCCAGCGCATCCAGCATGGCTGGATCGGATACCGTCCAGTTACTGGGGCTGACCAGCGATTGGATGCCGAGATCTTCGTGGAAATAGCGTACGGTCTCCTGATAAAATCCGCGTTGCGTTTCCGTCAGAAAACGCACCTGATCGCCCACGCGCTTTTTCCGGGCCGCGTTCGCCTGTCGAATGGCGTCGCCCGTCATATTCCAGGCTTCATAGAGCGCGACGCGTCCATTGGCGAAGTCGTCACCGCTTTCACGCAGGTTGCTCCACGCCGCGCGAGCCGCGTCGAGTGAGCCGTATTGTGTTTTCAGCCAGTCGCCGAACAGGATTTCCAGCGCCGCCCATTGCACGGAAGGAACGTTCTGTTTGGTGAACGTCCAGAAGAAGAAACTGTCTTCGTTGATAATTTCAACGATGGCCACGGCGGGATCATTGGCCAGTGGGACTCCGCTGTATGGACTGGGCGTGGTGAAGATATCCTTCGCCCAGTTTTTATAAATCTCCTGCATACGTTGGTTAAAATACAAAAGCGCAAACGGTTTTTTGTTGTTGATGCTCTCATACCCTGAAATGCCGTAACTCGACTTAACGTCGAACCACAAGGGAAAGTAAAAACTGATTTCGGTATAAATGCCCTGCTGTTTCAACGCATTTACGAAGTAAAAAAGGTCGTCCAGCTTTTGCGCGTCAACCTTATCGACATTATTTGAATTAAACAGCGGGCTGTGATAACGAACCATGTTAACGCCGCGTTTCGCCAGCAGACGCGCCAGATATTTCACCGATTTATGATCGAGTCCCGCGATTCCGCTGGAGGCGTTCACCGCCCAGAATCGCACCGGCTCTCCGTTTCCGAGTATAAAGTCACCCTCGTCGGTTTTGACGAATCCATTAATGCCCGCATATGGTTCGTTCAGCGAGCGCAGGTCGAGCGCCGCCTCGGAGGTAAAATCATCGACGGCGGGCTCCCACGCGAAAAATCCATCATCCGCCATACCGGAGCGTTCGTCGGGTTTCAATTTTCCACGCGGTACGAAAATGCTGGGCGTCAGAAGAAAGCAGTCGAAGCAGGCCGTCAACGATTGCCCCACGCCCGCTAACAACCTCAGTTCGGACGTCGTTTCGCCTTCGGGCAATGTCACCGCGCCTCCGTACACCCAGTTAACCGATAGAAATTGCTGAATTTCGACGCTGTCGGCCAGCGATATATCGCTTCCGATCGTGTTCCAGTCACCGTCGCCAAAGCGATATTTAAATGGTCCGTGCTTCCAGAATTTGCGAACCCAGAAATCGTATTCGCCCGCTTCAGGAATATCGATCTTGTATGTCGCGAACGCCTCATCACCGGTGCGGTTTCCATCATTACATAGCCACGCGCCGTTTGAGAGCAGGTCGCGCTTTCCGTTCACCGCGCCGTTCGCGAACCACGAGTTGCTGGGAAAATTCGTCGAAACCGCGTCTTCCCCCTCCCACCAGATATAACTTCCATCGGCCTGAGCCGATTGAACAATCAGAAACACGAATACCAATAATCCTGTACGCATCCAGACCATGACGAATCTTCTCCCGTTTGTTTTTGATGCAATGGTTAAACGTTAACACAATTCCAGTCCACTATCAGCCAGACCGGTTAAAGGCCTAACCTTAAACGAGAGGATTTTGATAAAATAGGCGCAGCCGTATCCATCTTCGTCCCAGGGGGGAACATCATGAAACACCTCAGCCTTATTCTGCTCGCCTGCTCCGCGTCATTCGTTATGACCGCGGCCGCCGCCGAGCCCATCCAGGTTCTGCTCATCACCGGCGATGACGTCGCTCCGGCTCACAACTGGCGCGAGTGTTCAGCCGCCATGCGCGACGTACTCGACGAAGCGGGCAAATTCAACGTCGTCGTCAGCGAAGATCCCATGATTCTCGATTCCGCCGCCGCCATCAGCCGCTACGACGTAATCGTGCTCGCCATGTTCAACAAGAGTCTGCCTACCTTGAGCGATCAGGCGAAACAGAACCTGCTCGACTACGTAAAAAGCGGCAAGGGCTTCGTCCCCACCCATCTCTCCAGCGCCTCGTTCGGGGAATGGGACGAATTCGGCGTTCTTTGTGGGCGCAAATGGGTAATGGGAACCTCCGGCCACGGCCCGCGCAGCGTGTTCAAGTCCACCATCGCCGACAAGAACCATCCCATCACCAAAGGGCTCAGCGACTTCGAAACGGATGACGAGCTTTACGCCAAATTGCAGGGCGATACGGATATTCATGTATTGGTGGAAGCCGCTTCCGACTGGAGCGGCAAGACCGAACCGCTGGCCTTTATACTCGAATACGGTAAGGGCCGCGTTTACCATCACGCCTACGGTCACGACGGGAAAGCGATCAAAACCGTCCCGGTGAAGACGCTGTTTACGCGCGGCGTCGAATGGGCCGCCACGGGCAAAGTCAGCGAGTAAATAAAACCAGATCAACATCCGCAAACGCACAGGCGGCTGGCTCGATGGAGCCAGCCGCCGCTTTTATGTAAAGGAATTCCAATAAATATTCGTAGTAACTAATGGACGTTGATTTACCTTTTCCAGCAGTCGCATTCCATTGTTCAGGACGTAAACCATACTTGCCCGCCGTCATCGGGTGCGGTAGAGTGGTCCAACCGGAGAACCGACGGAATCATGATAAAAAAATCGATCTTCTTGCTCGTGGCATGCCTGTTCGGAACCGGCGCAATTTGCGCCGTCGCGCAGGATGAACCGTCTAATTATGAACCCATTGTCTATTCACTGGATGACGGCCGGTTTATTCATGATTGGCTGGTCTGCTCGCCTTTTTCCATTGATCTGATCGCCAACGCCACCGAGCAACTCGGAAAAACGCCGCCGCGCAGCCGCGATGTTCGCAAAGAGAGGGCGCTCGATTTTGATTTCCTTCAGGAACACGGCGGTGAGGTGGACATCAAACCCAAACCGGGGATGAAACACACTATCATCGGTGCGGATTCTGAATGGGCGATTTATCACAGCCCGCAAAATCTGCTCGATTTCAAAGCGGTTTTCGGCGAAAAAGAATGGGTGGTTACCTATGCGTACGCCGAAGTCGTTCTCCCCGAAGCGACGACCGCCTGGCTTGCCATTGGCAGCGACGATTGCGTCAAAGTATGGCTGAATGGAGAACTCGTCGACAATTATCGGGGCGGCCGTCAGGCTCGTCCCGGCGACGACATGATGAAAGTCGACGTGAAACAGGGCGTAAACCGCATCTTATGCAAAGTTACGAATATGGAACTCGATTGGGGCCTCTTCGTCCGCCTGATGGCGGACGACCGGGTATCACAGATGACCAAAATCAATAGTCAGATGAACCAGATTCCAACGGAAGCCTATACGCAGCTCGCCTTGATCGTCGGTGGAGTGGCCGCGGTGACGTTATTAATGTTGATCATGCTGATGTTTTTATCAAAAAGCCGCGCACGATTCTAAGCTTGGGGAGAACGATGATCCGATCACTGACGCCGATTCTATTCGCCGCCCTGCTGATATTTGCTCCAGCCGTGCATTCGCAGGAGCAATACAAGGTCGTTACGCGCCAGATGTTTAACGCGCTGGACCGGGGCGATATGCCCGCCGCGCGAAACCAGATGGAGTCCTATCTGGCCGCACACCCGGATGATCTTGAATCGATGTACGGTCTCGCCATCGTCAACGCGATGAGCGGCGATATCAACTCGGCGATGGAGTATGTCAGCAAATCGGTTGACGCCGGGCTGCCTTTCAGCCGCTTTCTCGCGGGCCCGCGAGAGTGGCTGACGCCCTTGTGCAACGCGCCCGCGTTTCAGGATTACGCCAAGCGGCACGGCCAGCTTCACGACGACCTGCTTGTGCATGGCCCCCTGTTGGGTTGCGTAACCTCTGAGAGCGCCCGCTTCTGGGCCCGAACCGCGGATGAATACGGGCTCTCGATCAGCCTGAGCGACTCTCCCGATATGCAAACCGCCCGTCAACACGCCTGGGCGATAACCAAAGCCGAAAACGATTACACTGCAACGCTGGACATTGGCGGCCTCAAACCAGACACCCGGTATTATTATCGTCTCTACGTCAATGGAGTTCAAAAAACGCCGGTGTACTCATTCAAAACCTTTCCCGAACCGGATAAACCCTCAAAATTCCAGATCGGTTTTGGCGGAGGCGCGGGATATACGCCGCCCTTCGAGCGCATGTGGAACACCATCGACTCGCATGATCCGCTCGCCTTTCTCTTCATGGGAGACAACGTCTACATCGATAGCCCCACTCAGCCGAACGTTCAACGCTATTGCTATTACCGCCGCCAGTCGCGCCCCGAGTTTTCCAACTTCACCGCCCGGCGCGGGATATTCGCGGTGTGGGACGATCATGACTTCGTAGACAACGACAGCGGAGGCGGTCCGGAAATCGATACGCCGCCCTGGAAGATCCCCGTCTGGAAACTATTTCAACAGAACTGGGCGAATCCCGCCTACGGCGGCGGCGAAGCGCATCCTGGCTGCTGGTTTTCATTTTCTATCGCTGACGTTGATTTTATCCTGCTCGACAGCCGCTATTACCGTGAAGATCCCAAAACCGTCGAGTCGCCCTCCATGCTGGGCGCCGCGCAAAAGCAATGGCTGTTTGATACGCTCAAACAATGCAAGGGGACCTTCAAAGTCATCGCTTCACCGGTTCCCTGGTCGCTGGGCGCCAAACCCGGCAGCCTTGATCCATGGCAGGGATACCAGCAGGAACGAGACGAAATCTTTTCGTTCATTCATGACAATCGCATCGAAGGCGTGGTTCTGCTCTCCGCCGACCGGCACCGTTCGGACGCATGGAAGATCGAGCGGAAAAACGCCTACGATCTGTACGAGTTCGAAAGTTCTCGCCTGACCAATATCCATACGCATGGCTTGATGCCCGAAGCCATGTTCGGCTATAACGAAAAATGTTCATTCGGACTGTTGACGTTCGACACAACCCGAACCGACCCGACCGTCTCGTTTGAAATCATCAACATTGATGACGAGTTGATTCACAAAATCACGGTCGACCTCAACCAGCTGAAGTACAAAAAATAACCGACCGCACAGGATGGTTGCGCACCGGCACGATGCCCTCAAAATCCAGCAAGGCTAATTCACAGTCCAGGTCGCTGAACTGGCTGTTTGTATTCATTCCTCTTCTCGCCGTCACGCCGCTGCTCATCGTCAAAAAGATCATGGCGCTGGGGTTGAACAGCGACTCTCTGTATCTGTATTGCCTGTATCAGGACGTGTTCGTCACCGGTTATTCGTTTCATGACTGGACCCTCTCCCCCGCCCCCTGCCTCTTTCCCGATATGGCGCTTTACTTTCCCATGCTGGCGGCGGTCAGACGTCTGGGGCCCGCGCTGCTGCTCTATGGATTCACCTACCTGACCTCTCTATTCGTCCTGTTTTATTTAATCGCGCGGCTGCTGACGCCGTCACGGCGCACGGCGGCGGTTTACGTCGTTACGGGCTTGTTGTTTTTCACCGCGTTTCTGATTTCACCGTATGGCCTGCTCATTGATGAATTCATGTTCGTCCCCGGTCGGCACGCGGGCATCATCCTGCCCGGATTGCTGTTGCTCTATCTCTCATTACGCGCCAGTCTGGGTGGAATTCAGCCGCGCGAAGCGATCGTCAGTTTTCTTCTGGCCGTTTTGGGGACCGCGTCGGACGTCAGCCTCGCTACGCAATTCATCGCGCCGATTCTGCTGGCATGGCTGACACTCTGCGCAATCGGCGCGGCGCCGTACCGCGTCTGGCTGATCGCATGTCTCGTGCTGGGATGCGGAAGCGTATCCGGTCTTGTTCTCGAACACACCCTGGTCGATCATCACATAATCACGGCTCCGCTGGTATTGGGCGCGGATTTCATCAATCCATCGCGAATCACGACGTCGTTTCATGAATTTATCCACTCAATCGTCTTTTATCTGATTCGGGTCAAACCTGATTTCGGTGTTCTGACGATTGCGAGCCTGAGCCTTTGCGGGTGGGTGTTGTGGAAGATTTATGAAGAAGGCGTCGAGCTGGGTGAGAATAATCCGATCTCGACCCGCCTCCTGTTTCTATCGTGTTATTTCATCATATCGCTATGTCTCATGGCGGCGGCGCCCATTTTGACGGGGATATGGTTTTCATGGCCGGAAGTCCGCTATCTGATTCCTTTTTTTCTCTTCGCGGCGATGTATCCGTTTCTGTTCATGACGGCGCTCAATGGCCGTCTCCCCCATTGGTTCAAACTCGGAGCCACTGTGATCGTCATCTCCTTCGCCTGCTGGCGAATAGTCCCCCCCGCGACATTGGTACGGGGCCATGATTTCGATACGCCCTACCCAGCCAAGGTTCAATTCATCGATTCCATCGCGGCGAAATACAAGCTAGCCTATGGGTACAGTCAGTACTGGGTCGCCAACCTCTACAACGCGCTCAAGCACACCGAAACCCGGATCAATCAGTTACACGAAAAAATGGTCCCGTATTTCTGGATCAATAGTACCGACGCCTATTTCGGCAAACCCGGATTCCCTCGGCGATATCCCGAGTATGGTTTTATCGTCATGGACGGGCTGCCCAGAGAAGAAATCCGGGAGCGCTTTGGCGACCCCTCATTCGTTGAAACCGGGCCGGATTGTGAAATCTGGATATACAATCGTCCTGAAGATCTCGCGTTCCGTCAGTTCATCCACCCGTTTTTTCTATACGATTCGGCGCGCCGTTCTGGATATTTTCCCGCGCACCCGTATCCGTTGACGCTATACAAGGCGCCGGGCGTTCCATGGAATTTTCCAGGAACTGTGGATCGCGAATCCGGTGGAACCGTGGATGTATACTTTCCACCGGATGCCGGGGTAAACATGATTGATATTTCTCTGGATTCCAGTGAAGAATACGAAATTGAATTTTTCGAGCGAGGAGCGGTTGAGATTCCACTGCATCATACCCTGATGGTCCCAAAACCTTTTGCGAAAGGCATGGCTATACACTATCTCCCCCTGCCTGCACCCATCATAGGAAAAGATATCGAACGGCTTCGAATCAGCTCGACCACTCGCTATGGACGCTGGTCGGCAGGACACGTCTACCTGTTTCGCGATGAGCCATACCAGTTAGATATCGTACGAAACCGTCCTCCATATCCAAATAAAATAAAGTAACTTACGCAACCGGCGCAAAACGGATATCAATCAGAATCCCGCGACTCTTCGACGATGACGTTGGAGAGAAAAATCAACGCGATCAGGTTCGGAACCGCCATCAAGGCGTTCATGATATCGGCGAAATCCCATACCGTATCCAGCTTGCGCGTTGCTCCAATGAACACGGCGATTACCCATAAAACACGATAGGGAAACACGAGGCGAATACCACACAGATACTCGACGCATTTCTCGCCGTAATACCCCCATCCCAAAATGGTTGAATACGCGAAAAAGATAATACCTATTGAAACGATGTAACCCGCCCACTCTCCGGGATACCCCATATGGAATGCGGCGACCGTCATGTCGACGCCATCCAGAGCATTTCCCTGCGGTCCGGTTTCAGACCAGGCCCCGGTGGCGACGATCGCCAGACCAGTCATCGTGCAGACGATGATGGTATCGATAAACGTACCCGTCATTGAAACCAGCGCCTGGCGTTTTGGATTGCGCGTTTTGGCTGCGGCTGCCGCGATGGGCGCACTGCCGAGCCCTGCCTCATTGGAAAACAGGCCGCGCCTCACGCCCGCCTGGATGGTCTCTTTCACCATCGCGCCGATGAATCCACCCGCCGCCGCCGTTGGCGTGAATGCGTGAACAAAGATCAATTCAAACGCATGAGGAACCTCTCGGATGTTGATCACCAGCAACACGAACGCGGCGGCCATGTAGATCACCGCCATCACGGGAACCAGGTACGCGGTCACCGCTCCGATGCGCTTGATCCCCCCCAGCGTCACCAACCCGATCAGAATCGCCAGCACAACACCTGTGATCCAGAAGGGCGCGTGAAACGATCCATTTAACGCCTCAGCCACTGAATTGGCCTGTACCATATTACCGATTCCGAAGGCGGCTAACGCGCCGAACAGAGCGAACAACACGCCCAGCCATTTCTGCCCCAGTCCACGCTCCAGCGCGTACATAGGGCCGCCCGCCATCTCGCCGTTTTCATCAACCACCCGGTATTTCACCGCGAGAATCGCTTCGCCATACTTGGTCGCCATTCCGAACAACGCGGTGATCCACATCCAGAAAACCGCGCCGGGTCCGCCCGCCGCGATCGCCGACGCCACACCGGCGATGTTGCCCGTACCAATCGTCGCCGCCAGCGCGGTCATCAACGCACGAAAATGCGATATATCGCCTTCCGATGCCTCGTCATCTTTGCTGAATACCAGCCGGAGAGCTTCGGGCAACATGAAAAACTGAAGCCCTCCCAACCGAATCGTCAGAAATACGCCGGTACCTACCAACAAAAAGACAAGCGGAAGGCCCCAGACGATTCCAGAAACGGTCTTCAACAATGCGGGTATTGATTCAGGCATTCTGCGGCATCCTTTTTCAAAAGTATGTTCGGCATTTCCCCAGCGTCGTGCGGTCAGGCCGAGCGATCCATCATGATATGGTTATGCAACCAATCGCGCAATCAAAACCATTGGAATTGACTGATCATTTTCCCCAATCACTCTTTGCTGGGGTACGATGTAAGAAATCTCACCGCTGTCACGACAGATCAATAGAGTCCAAGAACAATTTTTCGATTGAAAGTGTGAGAAAAAGATGACGAATCAAAACTTCCTTACTATAGTTTGTACAGTTTTCGTAATCGTGTTTCTGATTGCGTCGTGCCGGGAGGACGATTCACCAAACGACGCGATAGCGACCGCAGCGGCTAAACAGGAATTCGATCGCGAGATCGCATCCGCGACAGACGGCGCGAAGATTGTCCGCGCCAATGAGGAATGGAAGCGAATCCTCACGCGGGAGCAATACGACGTCCTGCGTGAAAAAGGGACGGAACGCGCCTACAGCGGAGAGTATTGGGACAACCATGAAGACGGCGTGTACGTTTGCGCGGCATGTGGACTGCCGCTGTTCGACTCGAAAACGAAATTTGAATCGGGTACCGGATGGCCCAGCTTTTGGAAGCCGATTAACGAAAAAGCGGTGGAGGAGATTTCAGACAGGACGTTCGGGATGGTCAGAACGGAAACGGTCTGCTCCCGTTGCGGCGGTCATTTAGGTCACGTGTTTGACGATGGCCCCCAACCCACAGGGTTGAGGTATTGCATGAATTCAGTGGCTTTACGATTTATTGAACGTGGGAATTTGAAATAGAACCTGCATTGCGTTGGATTGCCGGTTCCAACCCCGCCATACCCGATGGGGCATGCTTCCCTACCCAACCCCGTGGCGGGGTGAAGATAAGAGAATTGCATCTTCTCTTATCTTCTCTTTTTGTTCAACACCACCATTTTTACCAACCTAAACCAGCATGGATGAAAAGCGATCGCATTTTTCTCGAATTTGGCTGAAATAGTTATGGTACCGGCGGATGAGTTCGTCGCGCTCATTTTTTTCTTCATCCCAATAATCCGGTTGGCGAATCTCAACCATCAACCATTCAAGCGCCGATTGAAGTTCGTGATACACCCTGAAACCGTCCTCAATTTTTTCACGCGCTTCCCGCAAAATATTCAACGGAACATCATCTTTATCGATACATTCAGCCGCCTCAATCGCGATTTCCCCGCAATGCTGCAGGTGTGACTTGATCTCGTTTAAACTGAGTTGAAATGCTTCCACGCCGCGAGAAGGCGGTTGTTGAGCGAATAATGCTTCCGTTCGAATCGGCTGCTGCGCGTAAAGTGTAATCGCGTCCTTCAGCCTCAAGACCTCCGTCCCCGCGATCAGGGCGCCGCCTTCGCTGACGTCGATGCAACGCCGGCCGCATCGCGAGATGAGGTCTTCGAGAAGGCGCAAGGCTTCGTAAAACGATGGCGTCGTGGGATGCATTTCACCATCGACGCCTTCCACCATCATCACTTCGATCTCATCGCGACATTGGCCGCGCTGGTAGATCAGTTTGCCCGCGCCAGCGTCGAACGACGTCTCTGAAACCAGCGCGGAATCATCCGCGTGAGACCGTCCCGGCCGCACGTCAAAACAAAGATCGAGCCCAGCCAGCAAGATGGGATCGCATCCCAAGTGAACCGCGAGATTAAACGCCGCCACCGCCACGTTGCTCGCTAACGGCAACCGGTCGTCATCACTGATTTCAAATCCCTGAATATACCGATGAATAGCGTTGTTTCGATTGGGCAGATAGATTTTGCGCTCGCCGAATTTTCGAACGATCTCGGGATGTACTTGCGGATCGAATGCGGCGACGATGTTTTCCAGCCCCTCGGCGTCTTCAAAATGCGGCTTGTTCAGATCGGTCGGATCTTTGGTCACCACGACGTGCGGCTGGACGCCATGCTTGTTCAACACACGCAGACTCGTGTCGCAGGCGATGATCCAGGCGCCGTTCTGAGCGTTGGCGAGTTCTTTCACGTTCTGATTCAGCGACGGTCCCGCGGCGATGATGATGGCGGGCTCTCCCTTCGCTATATCTTTGACGTCTCGTGGCAGCCAGGCGTTCATTCCCTGCCGGAGATTCTGATAGATATGCTCCTGGCAACGTTCGCCTTCCTCACTCATGAATTCGAGCATCTTGCGCTTGGTCTCGAGTATTTTCTGTGTTTCCTCCCGCAGAGTTTGCACCGCATGGGGCGGATACACAGGCGCGAAAGGCGTTGCCACGGCGAACAGATCATTACTGAGGATCGGTTCCATCATGCGCAACATGGCCTGATAGAGCGTCCCTCCATCCGAGCCGATGGCGATCTCCATCCGCCCCGCCGACACAAGCGCCGGCATGTCGCAATACGGCAGTGATTCGACAAACCAGCGCGCCTCCGGCTCATAGACCACCACTCCCTCGGTCGCGGCGCCATGCATGCGCACCCACTCCATCGCGTGATAGCCGAGCCCCCAACCGATCAGAATGTATACTCCGCGCGAACGGGGCGGATTCGCGGCTGCCCAGCGCCGGGCTTCATTCACCGGATCGTATTGACTGTGCAATCGCGTCTCGGTTCCATGCGCCTCCACGACGAGTGAAACGCCCTGCTTTTTGGCGGGCTCCAGCCGGTACATCAATTCGCTCGAAGGAAAATTCGCGGTGGCGAGCCGCGCGCTCAAGGCGGGGAAAAATCTCTGTATGAATTTCAGGTTAGCTTCACGCCGCGAACCGGTCATTGAATACCAGGACCTCTTTCTCATGCCGCTTTTTGAAATTCACCGCCGCCGTACAATAAGAGCGGCGTTTGCGTAAAGCTCACACGCCGCTCTGGAGGTTGGTTTCGATCATAGAGGCGCCCTCCCGTGAATGTAAGTGACTATCCTGATCGCTTTTCGCTCAACTCGAAGCGATCTTACCCTCTAAAGCAGGGAGCAACCTCATGGTGAAAACCATTTATGAATACGACCCCGTCATGGACGATCTCTGGATCTCGCCTGGCGACATTGATGAACGGCTGGATTTTCAGGCGATCTTCGGCAATGACGCGCCGGTCGAAATCGAAATTGGATGTGGAAAAGGCCGCTTCATCCTGGCGGAGTGTCAGCATCGGCCCGAGGTGAACTTTATCGCGATCGAACGGTCTTTAAAAATAATTCGCATCGCACTCTTGCGAGCGGCCAAATTCAGTCCTCAAAATCTTCGCTTCCTCTGCCTTGACGCGGATTTTACCGTAAAGCTATTAATCAAGTCACGTTCCGTTACAGCCTATCATGTCTATTTTCCCGATCCATGGCCCAAGGATCGCCATCACAAGCGTAGATTATTTAACCCACGCTTATTACAAAAGATGGCTGAGACCCTGTTACCCCAAGGAAAACTTAAACTCAAGTCAGATCATGCCGAATATTATAATGACGCTTGTGATCGCATCCTTGATTCAGGTCTGTTTGAAAGAGTCTCCGAGCATCAATCCCACGAGGTGATCGAGGATTTTGACGAAGCGGATCGTGGGGCGTCGCACTACGAAATCAAATGGCGCAAGGAAGCGAAAACGATATTTTCTTCCGAGTTCCAGGTAAAATCACAAAGCAATTTGTCTGAAAAATGAATCGATATTCAGACTGGACATCCGCTGGATTCTAAATTACCATTTTATAGTAGTCTTTATCGGGCTGAGGGACAAGAAAGGGAAACTGCAACTAAAAATTAAACTGTCACCCTGTTTATTGCAAGATATAATACAGTTGATAACGTAATATAGAGGCGGATCATGAACGAACTGCAACCAATGTGGAAGACGCAAGACGTATCCGGCGAAGCCATCGTCACTGTGCTTCTGATTGCGGTTTGCCTGATCGGCCTGATCATTTTCGTCCATCGCCGTTATGTTCGCTACAAAAAAGAGCGGCAGTTCATTGATGAACTCGAAACGATGGAGATGGGCCAGACGGAAAGCGATACCCTGTTCAATCTGGTGCGTCGTTATGCGCTGAACGAGCCGGTTGATATTTTATACTCTGTCAGGCTGTTCGATGAACTGGCGGTCAAAGAGATCGAACGGGTGCTGGCCTCCCCCCTGTCATCCGATTCAAAATCAAAATTCGTCAATCTGATCTATAGCATCAGGCAGAAAACCTATTTTCAGGAACTCGCCCAATCAGTGCATGACAACAACTCATCAGAAGATGCAACACCACCCGCCAAAAAAGACGCCGCGCAAAATACGCCCGCCGCAGCGCATTGACCGGTTTTTACTGCCTGATAACAACCCTTTGAATTCAGCTTGTCCCTGTTGATTATCTATGGTTAGATAGCGCCCATCGCTGTCACTCCTGTGGCAACCGATTGATATTCATTTTCCATGATTCAAACAGGCGATTGAACAACACAACGGACAAGCGTTTTTTTCAGGACCAGTTGACCCGAACCGATCTGATCGGTCTGGCGGTTTTGTTCATTCTCGCCCTTCTACCCCGGCTGATGTGGAGCCTGGCGCCACACCCTGCACCGTTTTCTGACATGGAAGACTATTACCGGTGTGCGCTTGGGGCTTTGAACGGCGGTTATCTGGCGCAATCCGCCGACCGGCTGGCGTATCGCGCTCCCGGGTATCCGATCTTCCTCGCCGCGCTGAGTCTGATCTCACCAGGATCGGCTTTGATTGTAATCCGCTTCGCCCAATCGATTCTCGGCGCTCTCACTGCGGTCAACGTGTACCTGATCGCACGGATTCTCCTGCTTCCAGTTCAGCACCGTCCCGCTCCGTCGATTCTTAAACACCCCTATTTCGCTCCCATGCTCGCCGGTCTGGCTTATGCGTTTCAATCTCACGCCATTTTTTTTACCGGCGTACTGATGTCTGAAACGTTTTACCTGTTTGCACTTACGGGCTGGCTTGTGTTCGGTTTGCTGTTGCCGCGGCGCCCCACGGTGGTCCGTCTCTCTATTTTTTCAGCCGGACTGGGTGCGTTGGCGTTAATTCGTCCGGTCTCACTCTTTTTCCTGCCGGTGGTGGTTTTCATCTCGCTCGCTTCGATCCCACGTGACAAATGGAGTGCATCTTTATGGGCGCCCATGCTGGCCTGGGCGGCGCCGATTCTTCCCTGGACGATACGCAACGCTTTCGTGCTTCACGCTCTGGTGCTGATCACGACCAACTCGGGCGTAAACTTTTACATTGGCCAGCATCCGCAATACAGCTACTGGTATACTGGCGACAAAGAAGCCGTACGGAGTTACCTCGCCGAGCGAGGTGAGGTCAACGAAGTAATCGAAGACCGTTTTTTCTTTCGTCTTGGCCTCTACTCCCTTTGGAATTATCCGATAGCCGTCGTCCCTCGTTCCGTTACGAAACTGACTTATCTATACATTCTTCCCGAACCTCCCTGGCCTTGGGCTGAATACTACACAATTCAGCATGGAGTTTCTCGTCAGGGTCTGTATTTCGACGGGATGAACTGGTTTCCACTTTTCGGTTGGAGTCCCATCCTGCTGCTTCTCGCACTCACCGGCATGGCGTACGCTTGGGTATTGCGTTTGCGGCAGGGATTGCCCCTCACCCTGATCGGACTCTATACCTTCGCCTGCCTCGTTTATTTCGCTCGAACGCGATTCCGCATGCCTCTCGATCCGTTATTGCTTATCTACGCGGTCACAGGGGCGGCATCGCTTGTTGACGGTGTTATTTGGGGTTATGGTAACTGGTTATTCGGCGGAGCCGCCAAAAGCCCGGCGCCTGAGCGCGTCGATCAACCCGAGGATGCATCATCATGAGTACACAACCACGTGACATCTACGTCCCCGCCGCCAGCTGGCGCGTCATTGTCGACGTCCTGGCGCCCGAACCGAGAGGCATGGACCCGGCGTTTATTCGCGCCAAAGACGCCTTCGAGCGTTATTCCATGACGATCCGGGGAGATATCGGCGACGCCATCCAACGCTGTAAGGATCATCTGGAGCGCTTTCTTGCCCGGGCGCAGGAAATCGTGGAAAGCGAAGCCGGAGAAACGCCCGGCCGCCTGGGCCGCCTGAAACCATTCCCTTATGGCAATAGCGAGCTCCAATTTCAGGTTTTCAATTATAAAGACGGCGAGGCGCTTTCTCTGCGTGACAACCGCATGGCTGAACTGATGACTCAGTACGACCTCTTTCGCGAGACCATGCGTTTTATGGAAAAGAAGGTCGAAGAGGGCAATCTGGGACCGCTGAAAAATACCTTCACGTTCATTCACAAACCGCTTCAGCAGGCCGCTCAGGTCCTTGAGCCCATGCTGGAAAAAACCGGCATCGAACGCACCACTATTTATGGTGAAAAACCCGATCCGACCTATGTCCACATCGCGGGTGACGAACCCAGCGATGAGTTCGAAGCGGGAACCATCTGCCGCATCCTCAAACCCGGCTACAAGTCAGAAGGCCGCGAGATTCAGGAAGGCGTGGTCATGATCGCCAGCAAGTCTGCTTAACCGGCCTGGCTGAACACGAAATAATTTCGTATAGAACGGCAAAAAATTCCCTCTCATCCGGAGGGAATTTTTTTTCCCCATAAAGCCGCAGACACCACTTCCTGCGATTAACTCATTAAAATCAGTCAGTTAGAAATCCAGCAACATGTTCATCCCCTCCTGCGAGGGCGTTGGCACGGGGTTTGTAATAACTATGAGTGGGTGCTGTAACAATTGAAGGCGACAAGGGCTTTGACGGGATCAATTCGAGTGAACTGTCAAGGCGTTCCGAGCCGCCTTCGACCTAAGAAGGTCGGTACGGCGGAGCCGACTGACGACCTTCGGAATGGGGAAGACCGGTGAAAGCGGAGCTTGCACCGGTCTTTTTTCCGTTTACAGGTTTTTGAATTGATCGAGTCGGGTTAATACTCCCGCCCCGGTTCAACGACTCCTTCTCTCGGAACGGAAAAGTTTTCGCCACGCCATGACACCACCGCATCGCCGAATCCATGAAAAATTCGCACTTTTTTGGCTTTATCGAGCGTGGATCTTCCTTCCGGCTGAATCGTAAACAGCGCGCCGCCGGGATACTCACGTCCGTTCCAGCGCGTGGCGTAAAACGCGGTGAAACGGGGAGCATCGACACAGAACCCCCACGCGGGAAGAATCACGTCGCCGCCCCACTGTGAAGTCACTTCACGATCGACGTCGCTCAGGTTGGCGACAACCGTTACCGCGTCGCGTCCGTTTCCATAGGTTGCTTTTCTGAGACCACGATCCGGAGTCAGAAATTCAAGACGTTCCAGTCTCATATGCGCGGTCAGGCGATTCAGCGGCCCCAGGGCTTCCTGCGTGTTCTTGATAAACGCGTCGTAGGGATGCATGCCATCCGCCCAGCCCCCGTCCGATCGCGCATAACATCCAGCCGCGTCAAGCTCACGAGGCCGCGCGTCACGCGTCCAGTAGAGATGATCAGGAAACGAGTGGTAATACATCGTGCGCGCCGCCAGCGCATGATGCGCGACGAACTCGCCCGCTTTCGCGAAGTCATAGCCGTATTTTCCATAACAGACTTCGCAGTCGTGATATACCATTTCCCAGAACGGAATCGGCACGGCGCCCAGTTCCTCTGGCTTCAGCTGGTGATAGTAAGTCCCCGACACGCCAACCAGGCCTTCGAAGAAATCGCTGTGCGGCAAAGCCCATTCTCTGCCGCATTCGCTGCCGAAAATTCCAAACACGTCACGCGCCGCGTCGCTCAGTTTGCTTTTCCATTCGATATCATCATTCTTAGTCAGTGGATGGTTCTCATCAAAACACTCCTGCGGACCAGCGGCATAGGTCGTATCGATGAAGTAACTCCACGGATCGAACAGTTTTTTTGTTTCAGGCAGGTTTTGCGGTCTCATCGCCAAACCGACCTGCTCTTTGGCGCAGACGATATAGGCGCGTCCTCCCAGCCAGCGTCCGCCAACCGCCAATGTACCATCCGGCCGTTTTTGAATGTACTTCGGATCCCAGCTGCGCGCGTCTTTGTACATATCCTGATAGTTATCGTGCAGGCAGCCTACATAACCGAGATCCTGAATCCGTTTCATCGCGTCGGCGAGCGCGTCGTTTCCGCCGCACTCGGGATTGGCGGGCAGGTTGTCAGGATGCCGGCAGTCATAGCCGCCCTCCGTCCAGCCGCCGACCATGAAAAGGCAGCGATCGATTTTAAGGTCTTCACTGAGGTGTTCGGCGATACGGGCGGCTTCATCGAACGTCCAGTGAACCTTCACGCTTTCTTCCGCGGTGCTGTCGTCATTCATGCGCCGCGCGAGGCAGGTCCACAACTTGGCGTCGCAGGCGCCAAGCAGTTTTTCGAGATGCGGATCCCGGCGTATTTTCTGTTTCAATGTTACCGCGTAGCCTTTCTTTTCAGCGACTCTCCGGTAAGCGCTCGCCATCTGGTTCCAATCGCTCTTCCCCAAAGGGCGCAGCTGGAAAGAGCGCGCCGTGCGGCTGAACGTCACCGTGGCGTCGATCGCCTGCTTTTGTGGATCGTTATCAAGCAACCGGCTTTCGACTTCAGGCCGCACATACGCATCATCCCAGGTGAATAACAGCGAGGCGCCGCTCTTATGAAAACCCATCATAAACATATGGCAGCCTTCATAATCCGACGCACCGAACGTGTGTTTGAACGTCTTGCCGCTGTCGGCGGGGATCAACAGGCCTTCGCGGCAGGGCACGATCAGATAGCCGTCTTCATCACGCGAAACCCGCAACGCATCACCCAAAACGCGGATATCGCCTTCCACGCCATCGTAGCGAACGGTGACGCACCGGCCTCGCTCTTCCAGCGAAAATTCCACGGAACCGCCCTCCGGGTTGGAGACGATGATCCGGTTAGATGATTTCCTTTCCGCCTTGAGCGAGGCGCCCTCCTTTTCGATTCCAAAGCGCTCCCAGCCCTGGGATGGCCACCGTACGCCGGCGTCCAGATCGGATAACGCCCAACCGGCGCCATCGTCTACGCTCAGCTGAATCGCCGCGCTTTTGATTTCAAGCGTTTCGCACCAGGTGAATTGAGTGAAACTGGTGAGCAGAATACATACGAATAGAAAAGCGATCCGATGAAAAACGTTGCGCATTTTTGTATTCTCCCTGAAGCATTCCTTGATGAGCGATGATTTACTATGGATTAACGAAATTGTCTCATACGAGCTTCCTCGTCGAAAGAGACAACGCCCATGGCGCTCTCTCTCCTGTTAGAAATTCATTACGCTACGATCGACGCTTTAACCGGATTCAACCGCCTGATAGTATAAGAAGTCGTGTTACAACACGAAAAAATGATTACCGGAGAAACGAAACTCGATGAAAAATCAGACTGCTTTGCGATTCGCCTTCTGGCTCATGCTGATTGCGTTATTCGTGATTACGGCGCCCGTCCACGCGGACGCTCTCGCCGCGCGCAACATCATCCTGATGATCGGTGACGGGATGGGTCCCGTGCATATGCAGCTCTACGATCTGTACGCCCGCCGCATCCTGAAAACCTATCCCGCGTTTTCGGAACTTATGGACCTTGGCTCCACCGGGTTTATGCAACATTCATCCGCGAGCGGCCTCGTTACCGATTCGGCGGCCGGCGCCACCGCGTTTTCGTGCGGGATCAAAACACTCAACGGCCGCGTTGCGATGGACGCGGACGGCAACACCTACCCCACGCTGCTCGAGATCGCGAAAAAGAACGGCAAGAAAACAGGTATCGTGACCAACATTCCTCCTTACGACGCCACCGAATCGTCTTTTCTCTCACACGCGAAATCGCGTAATGATTATGACACGATCATCCCCATGGCGTTTAATGTCACGCAACCTGATGTGCTTCTTGGAACAGCGTTTCCTGGCGGCGTACTCCAGACGTCCAGCATGTTTAAAAACCAGGGCCCTATCGATCAGCTGGCTCAACGTAACGGCTATCAGATCGTCCGAACCATACCGGAGCTGAAAGCCGCCAATCCCGTGAAGAAGATTTACGGCGTGTTGGACGTGCAGACTCCATACATCGACTTCCCCGCCCCGTCCGAGAGGACGTCCGTCACATTGTCTGAAATCACCAGCGTTGCGCTTGACCAGCTCGCCAATGATAACGAAGGCTTCTTCATGATGATCGAAGGCGCAAAAATTGACAAAAACGCCCATCCCAACGACGCCGCCAGCGTAATGCGCGAAATGGAGGAATTCGACAAAACCATCGCCGTTGCACTGGACTTCGCGCACAATAATCCCGACACGCTGATTATCGTTACCGCCGACCATGAAACCGGTGGTATGTCCATCGTCGGCGGAAACGATGAATCATTGCGCACTCTCGGTATGCAATCAAAACCACTCTCCGTAATTCGGGAAGAACTTGGCGACGCCCCCGGCGCTGATCGGATCAAACAGGCGTTCAGAACCGACGTGGGCGTTGAATTGAACGACGCTGAAGTAGAGGAGCTGGTAAAGAACTGGGCGCATCCCGACCGCGTGTGGGGCAACATTCTCACCCGCTTCAATCAGGTGCATTTCAACACCAATGGCCACTCCGCCACCCCGGTCGCGCTGTTCGGCTATGGCCCTGGATCAGAGGGATGCAGCGGTTGGCGTGAAAACACCGACGTGTTCGATATCATCATGACCGCTTCGGGTATGATTCGCTGAATCGTTTTTCTCTTTACGTAAGACCTGAAACGCGGGTGGAGTTCAATCCACTCGCGTTTCGTTTTCAAGGATATTTGACGGTGGATTAAGGATATAACCTGCCATCGAGGGCGATTTTCGCTACTATATATAGCGTATCAATTGATTCGCCAATCCGATCAATATGGAAACACAGGGGGAGTCATGGATATCTTTACATTGCTGCGCGATATGCGTTCTTCACACGCCTCCGATCTCTATCTGAAAGTCGGCATTCCCCCCTGTTATCGAATACATGGCGTGATCGAACGCCTGGATATGCCCTCGCTGACCGACGCCGAAATCGATGACGCCTCGCGGGTGATGTTGACCGATCATCAGAAATCCATCTTCCAGGAACGACCCGATCTTGATTTCGCCTACACCATTGAGAGCGGCGAACGATTTCGAATCAATCTCTTTCGGCAACAAGGCCACATCGGTATGGCGGCGCGCTGTATTCTTGACGAGGACCTTCGTTTTAACACGCTTGGCCTCCCGCCGATTCTGCAGGAGTTTTCCGAGTTGCCGCGCGGTCTGGTGCTTCTGACCGGCGCGACGGGGAGCGGGAAATCAACAACGCTGGCGGCGATGATTACACACGTTAACAAACAGTTCGCTAAACACGTCATGACCATCGAAGACCCGATCGAATTCGTCTACAAAGACGAGCGGTCCGTCATCAATCAGCGCGAAGTCGGCTATGACACGCAGAGTTTTACCGACGCCCTGCGACATGTCGTACGCCAAAGCCCCGATATCATCCTCATTGGCGAAATGCGCGACTCCGACACCATGATGACCGCGATCTCCGCCGCTGAAACCGGTCACCTCGTGCTGTCTACCCTGCACACAACCGACGTGGTACACACCCTCGACCGCATCATCAACTATTTCCCCGACCACCTCAAAGCCCAGGTACGTGAAGAACTCGCGCTTTCACTGGAGGGCATCGTGGCTATGCGCCTGTTGCGCCGCAAGGACGGCAATGGACGCGTCCCCGCGCTCGAAATTCTTCGCGCCACGCCGCTGGTCCGCAAAACCCTGCGCCAGGGTGAACACTGGAACCTGCCTGAAATCATGCAAAAGGGCAAGGAATTCGGCATGCAGACCTTCAATCAATCGCTGCTGGCCCTCTATCGTCAGGAAACGATCACCTTTGAAGAAGCCATCACCGCCAGTTCAAACCCCGAGGAATTCAAGATGAACGCGCGCGGCATGTTCACTGGCTCTGACTCGATCAGTTTCTTTCATCGTGATGATGAAGTTGAATCCGCGTAACGCTTATTCTTCTTCATCCATGAAGGCTCTTTTTTCACGTTACCATCCCGCCCGAACGGCGTTTGAAATCAAAGAATCACCATGAGGTCTGTGGAACCAGCCCCGTCAGGGCTACCATTGACCCAATTCACCATCACAATGAGAGGGCCTGAATGATACGCTGCTCCTTTATCTTTTTTCTGTTTATCGCCGTTATCAGCGCTCATGCCGAGGATGTTACGTCCAGCATCGCCGATCTGCCCGAATATTCCACACCGGACATCACGGTTTATCTGAGTTTTGATCCGCCTGAATCAGACGCTATTTCAACCCTGTACGCCCGAGAAGCGCTGGACGCATCCGCGATGGCATGGGTTCCCATCAGCGGAACCGAACCCACACGGCTCGATCATCCTACCTTCCACGCTGGGGACCGGGGCGACCGTATGCAGTTTCGCAACATGGCCCAGTCTGGTGGAAACAGCGAGCGAGTCACGTTGAATGACTTTGAAAGCATTGATGATGAGTACAAGGTATTTATGAATTGCACGATGAATGGATTCGCGCTTGAGCAGGGAGTCGTGAACCAGCATCAGATTCAGGGCTCCCGCTGCGGCGAATACATCTATGACTACAAAATCCGTGAATACGAAGCGGAAGACGATGACGTAGTGGGAATTGGCTTCACCAGCCGGATACCCCTAACAGACTGGTCGAACTACCGGTATCTGGAATTCTTCGCATGGGACGACTCGCCCGAAGGCATGACCGTCAACATTATTTCCGCCTCCGCCTCGCTGAAAGCGCCCTTGAAACAGTTTTCAACCAGTGGTGATGAAACGGCCCGCTGGAACGAATACGTCATCAACCTCAACGCGGCTCTGGGTCCTCCGGAAAAGCGGAAACAGATCACCCAGTTTTCGTTCACCACGCCCTGCAAAGCGCTGGCGCTTCACCACTCGTATACCTTCCGCCTCGACGCCGTCTATTTGTGGAAAACCCGTAATATCGCCGAAACCACCATCGACCGGACGCCTCCCGCTCCCGTCTCCCGTCTCGAAGGCAAAAAAGCTGGCAACGCCGTCGAATGGAACTGGAAGCCCGCTCAGGATAAGGAATCAGGCATTACAGGCTATGCTTACAGTTGGACGGAAGACGCTCGCGTCATGCCGCCTCATACGGTTATGACGACGGAGCCGAAGGCGTCGATTGAATTTACTCAACCGGCTCGTTTCGCCGAATTTATCTTCAAAGTCAGGGCGATAAACGGCGCGGGCGTCGGATCAGATATCGCGTCTGCGACGATGGAGTTCAAACCCGATACGCGGAGTCAGGAGGAAATCCTGAAAGAGGCGCTGCAAAAAGCGGAAGAACTCCGCAAAAAACGCGAGGCAGAAGAAAAGAAAGCCCGTGAGAAATAAGATTTGTCGCCCCAAAAGTGATTGAAAATCATCTACAATGGAACCTCCATCGCATGAATGCGATTTAGAGGAGCATCTGAAATGTACAATGAACTCAAAAAAATTCGTATAGAAGGATTTCGTCGGCTTTGCGAAATTGAGATTGAGATGAGACCGCTTATGGTGCTGATTGGCGCTAATGGAGCCGGAAAAACCTCTTTCCTCGAAGCGATGTCGCTTCTCTCAGCGTCAGCGGCAGGGACAATGAACAGAACATTGAATCTGCTCGGCGGAGTGTCTGACCTTTGCACTCGCGGACTCATTCCAGACTTAACACTCAGCGCTGAAATGAACTGTCCCGGCTACGAACCGCTTGAATACCAATTAAAAATCGAACCAAGCGGGCAGGGATATGCAATACCGCTGGAAATCCTATCTCAAAAGCGAGAAGGAGACTATGCCGCCCCATTCAAGCATATTGAGTCCACATATAACAGTATAAGATATTATGACATCAATGAACGGCATTTGGGAAAACCGGATTGGGAACATAATTTTCTTGAAACATCTCTGTCTCAAGTCCCCAAAATGTTTAGACAACCCGAAGAATTGAGACGGACTCTAAGTTCAACAACACAATATCATGTTTTAAATGTTGGACGGAACGCGCCGGTTAAATTACCTCAGCAAATGAAACCAGCTCGATTGCCAGGTGAAGACGGCGAAGACTTGGTTCCTTTTCTCTACAACCTCCGCGAAAGTGATACGAACCGGTACGAGGCGATCGAAGACACTTTAAAATCCGCTTTTCCCGGTTTCGAAAAACTCCTATTTCCACCCTCAGCGGCAGGGATGCTCTCATTGACATGGAAAGAAAAGCAATTCCGGGATCCAATCTATATCCATCAGCTTTCTGAAGGAACTTTACGATTTCTTTGGTTGGTCTCCCTCCTGCAAAGTCCGAATCTTACAACTATCACCATGATTGATGAACCGGAAGTCAGCCTCCATCCAGAACTGCTGAGCCTGTTGGCTGATCTTATGCGAGAGGCCTCGAAGAGAACCCAAATCATCGTGGCGACTCATTCCGATCGATTGATACGTTTTCTGGAGCCTCACGAAGTCGTTGTTATGGACATCAGTGAAGTTGGATATGCACAAATGCAATGGGCGGATACGATGCAACTTGATGAATGGCTAAAAGAGTACAGTCTTGATGATGCATGGCGGATGGGTCAAATGGGGGGCCGGGCGTGAAAATCTCCATCATCATTGAGGGAAAAACCGAAAAAGCATTCATGCCTTCATTAAGGAAATTCCTTGAGACACGGCTCCAAGGCAGGATGCCAAAATTAAACCCTGTTCCACAAAACGGGCGAATCCCCACCGGAGACAACTTGAAACGCCTGGTCAATGCTCTGCTGAACATGGGGAAAGTGAAGGCGGATCATGTAATTGCATTGACCGACGTATACACCGGAACCAATCCTCCAGATTTTATCGATGCAGCAGACGCGAAAAAAAAGATGCGGCAGTGGGTGGGAATTGAGCCAAGGTTTTATCCCCACGCGGCCCAGTATGATTTTGAAGCGTGGTTACTTCCCTATTGGTCTTCGATTCAGAAGCTTGCTGGACACAGCAGAACATTGCTTCCGAGTAACCCTGAAACTGTAAATCACGGCAAGCCGCCCGCTTACCGGATCAAAGAGATATTTGAGATTGGCAAATGCCGTGACAGCTACGTCAAGCCTCGCGATGCGAAACGTATCTTGGAAGAGAACGATCTTTGGGATGCGATTCAACAGTGTTCCGAGCTAAAAGCGTTTGTCAACACAATCCTCCAACTCAGTGGAGGAGTCATCATCCCATAGATTGCTTTCAATGCCGGTCATAATTTAGTTTTTGCGATATTCTTGTACGATGAATGAACTCGGACGTCAGTGAGAGGGTGAAAATGGTTGAAATCGCGGATTTGTTTCACATCGTATACGATCGCGGCGCATCAGACCTGCTGCTCACGGCGGGGACGCCGCCCATCATCCGCCTGCACGGTGAACTGGTCCCGCTTGAGTACCCCACCATGTCGCCGGACGAAGCCAAACGTGTGATCTATTCCTTGCTGAACGAAAAGCAGCGTTTGGAATACGAAGAGAAAAAAGAACTAGACCTCTCGCTGGGCGTCGGCTCCAAACACCGCTTCCGCGTGAACTGCTATTGGCAGCGCGGTTGCTCGGCGGCGGCGTTCCGACCCATTCCCAATGAGATTCCCAAGTTGAAAGACCTGGGTCTGCCACCCATCGTGTACGATCTCGCCATGCTGTCGCACGGCCTGTTTCTCGTCACAGGCCCCACCGGTCATGGCAAATCGACCACTCTCGCGTCGATGATCGATCTGATCAACATGAACAAGCGGTGTCACATCATCACCGTCGACGACCCGATCGAATACATCCACCACAACAAGAACAGCATCATCGACCAACGCGAAGTGGGCGGCGATACGCAGTCGTTCCGCAACGCACTCAAGTTCGTTCTGCGTCAGGATCCGGACATCATTCAGATCGGCGAGCTGCGCGACTGGGAGACTATCTCATCCGCACTAACCGCCGCCGAAACCGGCCACCTGGTGCTGGCTACGCTGCATACCAACGACGCGGTTCAGACCATCGATCGCATCATCGACGTCTTCCCCGAGCATCAACAACAGCAGGTACGCGTGCAATTATCGCTCAGCCTGCTGGCGGTGGCGTCTCAGCGCCTGTTGCCGCGCGCCAGCGGCGATGGCCGCGTTCTTGCGGTCGAGATTCTGCGTAATACACACTCCTGCGCCAACCTGATCCGTGAGGGCAAGACGCATCAGCTGTATTCGGTCATTGAAACCGGTACCAAAGACGGCATGGTGACGCTCGACGCCTCGCTGATTAAACTCTACCGTCGCGGTCTCATCACCGCGGAAGAATGCCAGTTGCATATGCGGAACCCGAACGCCTTCCTCGACGCCGTGGTCAAAGACAAACAGGCAGGGTGAACCGCCCTCATTTTCATACTCACATAACGCAAAAAAGAGGGTGGAGATTTCTCCACCCTCTTTGCTTTCCATGTAACTGAGATCAAAAATTGATCAATACAGATCCCAGACGGATACGCCCGCGCCGCCGGCCGGTTGAGGGTCGAAAGCGCCAGCCATCGTCGCGCACAGATAGTCGTACTGGAAGCCGCCTGCCGCGTCCGTACCCGCGCTGCCGATATTAAATGACGCTTCCATCATACCCGACCATTCCGCGTTGCCACTCAGGCTTTCAGGATTTGGCCGGTCCGGACCAGCCGCGCCATCTTTCGCACGGATGATCTGCGCCGTAACCGCTGTGGTGGAACCATCGGCGAACGCGCGAACATCGATAACCCCAGGATCATTGGGATCAACCTTTGCGTTTACCCAGACCGTATGGAATAAACTCGTGTCCGCGTTTTCGAGAATTTTCACGTTTTCATCGCCATCGCGGCTCGCTGAATCGCCAGCAACCTGCGAAGCGTCGTTGACAAGAATCTCTAGCGAGCCCTGGTTGTAATACCCTGTACCGACCAGCGTACGAGCCAGATCATCGTTGGGGTCCACGTAGCCGATACCTACATGCGCTCGATCCGACGCTTCAGGGATGAAGTGGAGCAGACCATCGCCGTTGGGTACGCCGTCACCATCCGGGTCCAACGCCAGGTCGACAAGGGCGTTACCGACGCCGATGTCCGGATCCGGCTTGATCGGGAAGATGCGATAACGGGCGATATAGGTGATCCCTTTGATAAATGGGTCCACCGTCAGTTCGCCCGGTTTGTGCAGCGGCCCAAGGAAGAAAATTTTGCGGTCGCTGGGATCGCTGAATCCAAGTTTGCGAGGATCGCCCACGTCAACCAGACGCATAACCGTCGCGTCGGCGGAGGCGGTGATACCATCTTCCGTATCTCCTTCGCCAGGAAGAGTTTCAATTCGAACCACGTCTCCAAGCAACACGCCGTCCTGAATATACACCTCAAAATCGTTAAATTCCTGAGTGTGGGCGTTGCCAGACCACGAATCGCTGCCGTTGTTGTTGTTCCAGACTGGATCGCCATCCAGCAGAGGAATGTTGTGCCACTCTTCGACGAAGGTCCATCCTCCCGGTGGATCGGCCCAACCACCTCGATCCGCATACGACACGGGGGCAGCCAAAGCCATCGCAAGCCCCGCCGCCAGCAAACAATAATATCTACTCTTCATCATTTCACTTCCTCCCATTCACGGAAAAGGCTGTAATGATAAAAAGCATCCGCCCGGAAAAGCGAATGCTTTTTCATTCAGGCGACCAGTGTAAAGCAACTCAATATGAAGAACATAGATGTCAATCGATTAAGCATATCACACATTCATAAAAAAAAGCAAGCACTTTCTTAACAAAGCAAACCAATCTATCAAATTGGATCGAATGACACACTCAATCGATAGCGCTATTTTCAAAAAAGGGAATAAATCGACGCAAGGAAAGAAGGAAAATGCGGGATAATCAAAGGTGCATGCTGCAGTTATTGGCTTGAATCTTTAGTATTCATATCACTTTCGTTCTGCAAAACATGAACCTGACTGCGGGGGTCTTTAACGATATAGTCTTCACCCGACACGGCGTAAGGCGGTTTGAGAATCACTTTCGATTCGCCCTTGGCGCGGATCGCGATGCCGCCGTCGCCGCGCATGACGCCGCTGAAAGTCACCACGGCGCCTTGATCGGCTTCGATACAGATTCCATCTTCTTTTGCGACCACGTGGCAGTTTTCAAGCAAAAGTTCACTATTAAAACATTGAATAGCGCCTTCGATGCGAATATTGGATACCGAGCATTGCTTGGCGTCTTTGATACGCAACGCGGGTTGCTGGCCTTTCGACGCGATCTTGGTCTCCAGCACGCCTTTGCCGAACAATTTGATGGGAGTTTCGATATTGAGTACGTCATCCAACTCATACGCCCCCTCACCTAATACTACGTTAACGGGATCGGCGAGGTTGTCATGCCGCGCCTGATCCATTAACTCCTGAAGCCGAGGCGCCTCATCGGGATTCACCCGCGCGAACAGATCGCTGGTGTTCGTCTTGCGTTTGCGGCGAAGGTTCAGATACCCCACCACCACCAGCAGACCGAGCACAAACTCAACAGCCAGGACGATGAGCAGTGTGTACATCACGTTGGGTTCGCTCAACCACTGGTCCATGGCTTCAATCCTTCCTGTTCGCCCGTTTCGTATAATGTCGCGTATCCCGCTCGAAGGGCGGAAATGTCATTATGACTTCATTTCCTTAAAACGCGATATCAATTCACGAACCACGCCGACGACGCGCACGTTCGTCTCATTCTTTCCAACCTGAATGGGCTTGGTTAACGGCCCGCCCTGCAACATCATCTGTTCGCCTAGATCAAAATACTTACGAATGCAACGCCGGTCCCCCATCTGTACGACAACGAGGTCTTCATTCCTGACCGGGGCGTAAAGTTCATAGATCGCCTTGCAGCCCGGCCATACGCCCAGCGGTACATACGAATCGCCCTGCACGAGACAGGCTTCATATTCACTGTCGCGGTCGAACCACTCCGCCGGCAGACCGATAAATCCGAGATCTTCCTGTTCGAGAAAATCTTCCGATCCCTTGTCGATCACCGCAATGACCGGAACCTTGCGGATGCCGTCTTCCGTGCGTCCCTTGGGAGCGACGACTTCGGTTTGTCCCGCCGCCTGGGCGAGCGCTTCATCAATATTACGCCATGCCTCATGAGGAGCGATGACGTCGGGCAGCTGCTGCTCTTCGGCTAAATGCCGCGCTTCTTCGATCAGGTCATTCAGCCGTTGAAAAAATTGACCGACTTCGCGCGATTTTTTCAGCAATTCATTACGCGCCTCGCTGGAATGACGGGTCAGAAGACGCTCGTCCGGCGTGAGAATCAACACTTCGTACAGTTTCCCGAGAAACGTCAGCCAGTCGTTGGGACGGTCGCCCAGTTGCGTCAACGCCCAGGAGCGCAAGTCGTCGTGAGATTGCAGATGCAAGGCGCCATCGCCTCCTCGCATTCCACGAGCGCGGTCCTGAACGATCTCCAGCGAAAACGCGACGTTCCGGGGTATCGAATCAACCAGTTCATCGATTTCCTGCTGAATACGGTACGAGACGGATTTTTGCGGGACGCAGACTTTATTGCCCGCAAGCAGATATCCGATCTTCCGGGTCGCCTTGACCAGACTTTGCAGTTCGCGCTCTTTTTCAGCGGCAGCGATGAACTGGCGGCGTTCGTCCTGCTGAATCTGGAGAATATCCGACAGTTTTTCAACCAGCATCGGCGGGGGAGGCGGCTTGAAACCGCTTTCCATCTGGGCGATGTACGGAGACGACAACCCCAAGCGGTCCGCCATTTCCTGCTGGGTCATTCGGCGCCGGAGTCGATAGATGCGCAATTGTTCGCCGAAGGTTTTCAACCCGCCAATCTCCTTACCCCTGAAGGCTAGATTCGTTTCTCAGGCTAGGCGTTTTGCTTAACCACCCAAGTATAATTACATCAGCCACAATTTCCAATACAAAAAACAATATTTGCTCTTTTTAGATACCCATCGACAAAAACTGTTCACTGAGCGGACAAAATCGCAGGCATCGTGAATAAATCCATTTTGAGCTTATGAATACCCCAAATCCATCTGGGTGGAAAGGCGAGCAGATTCTAATATCTGACATCCAGAACATCGCAACGAAGGCGGATAACCTTCCTGAGAATCAGTCACCTCTCGGTAGCCATTCTATCCGTAGTCGGGATTATTGATGAAAAATCCGTTGACAAAAAAATAAAAATCCGCTTTACTTATAAAAGCAAGCAACATTATTTTGACACAAAACTCATCAAGGTAATACCGTGATCGCATCCGAACATTACGATTTGAAATAAAATTTTTCCATAGTATAATAGAGCTTGCATCAAACTTGATGCTCTCAACGCGTTCGAGGGAAAAGCGCGTCTACCAAACGCCATCCCCTAAGGCGTAGACGGAAACCGCCCGTGCCCGTCATAACGCGCTTTTCCCTCAATTTTTTTCAGTGGATACTTTCGATTTTCGATGCTCTCGCGTCATGACCGCGTCATACAGCCCGACGCCAAGCGATGAGGCGATCACATCGCACTTGGCTTTCAGAATAAAATAGATATTTTCAGGCCGGCAAGCCAGTGTTTCGTAATTCGCCTGCCCTTTCGAAATAATGATATCGGCATGGCGATAGGCTTCGCGCAGTTCATCGCCCGCGGATTCGATAACAGTCCCCAGTTTATCGTTTCCGTTATCAATCACCCGCACAACCTGATCGAGCCCCGCAATACGCGCGTCTTCGCGCGTGGCGTCGTTCAAAACGGGCGCGGCGCGAACCACAGCGGTTATCTCCAGTCGAGGATACGCGCTCAAGAGTTCCTCAATGAACAGGCGGTCGAACACGATTTCTCCCGCGTTATCACAGCAATACAGAAGCCGGGGAGGTTCGTCACGCTTGTTGAGACGATCGAGATCGTGAATGAATTCACCAAAGTCATCCTTGCGGAATCCTTCAAGCACGACGCGGTCAATAGCAGCATGGATGTCAAACTGATCGGCGACGCCCAGGTCGATGATGTTGCCGCATGCGGCCAGACGCCCCGCCAGATGAAGCCGGTCCGAGGATTCATCCAACCGCTGGCGGAGATCATCCACCATGGATAGAGCGAGCTCGTTATTGCTTTTTTTCTGAGCGGCGAAGGGATCGTAGCAATTGGCATGGCGTTGCGCGGCCCGGATGGCGATCAGCGAAAGATCGGCGGGAGATAGAGCGGGATCGACGGCGCCGAGACGTTCATCCAGTTCGGCGCGCAGCGCCTCATGACGCTCTTCATCCAGAACTTCACCGCCCAGCGCGATCTGAAATATACGGGAGCCTTGCCGCTTTGAACAAGCGATGCAGGGATTTTGAAATTTCATGATGGATCAAGCCGCCGTGCGCGGCGTCAACGTTTGTCGCTGAAATTGATGCCGCAGTAGATTTTCTCATTGGTACCGCGCTGTTCGCGGATATGACGCCAGCGCCCCGCGCGTTCATCTTCATCCGGAGCGACAGGCGTGGTGCAGGTGGCGCATCCGATACTAGGGTAGCCGCGGCTATGCAGCGGGTGAACGGGAACGTTATTCTTTTTGAGATACTCTTCCACGTCGGTTGCGGTCATCTCTCGCAGCGGGTGAATCTTGTACCCGTTTACACGGGGATCTTCAGCAACGACCGGAATATTTTTACGCGCGCCGCCCTCAGAGCGCATCAAGCCCGAGAGAAAGCCATAAAACGGCTCGGCGGCTTTCAGGTAGGGCTCTTCTTTTCTCATCTGGCAGCAGAGCTGATAGTCGCCGTCTTTCAGGTAGAGTTCACGCCCATATTTACGGAACTGTTCCTCCGGGTTGAGTTCAGGAGTGTAGGTCTTGATATTGACGCCGTATTTCTCAATCAGTTCGTCACGCAATTGAAGCGTTTCAGGAAAATGATACTGGGTATCAATGAAGATGATCTCCACATCGGTCAATCCCAGCGAATACAGCATATGCGTCAATGCCGAAGCGGTTTTCTGCATGCTGGAAAGCATCGCCAGTCCACCGCCGAAGGTGTCATACCCCCACTGGATGATTTCCAGTGCGGATTTACCTTCAAGCATTGAATTAACGTAAGTTAGTTCCAAATCAGGTTTCACGGGATCAGCCGTCAGCGCCATAATCTCTACCCTGCATATAGAGGATGTCATGTATTATACCAACAAAGTAGACTATAGGAAGGGATTGCCCGGTTAATTTCATCTCTACGATCAACAAATTCCATTGCTGAACTCCAGTATCGGTCCGAATGGAGTCTGTATCTATTCAATATACCCGCCTCACTAACGAATCAAATTGAAAATCGATCATGTTGAATATGTTCGATAAAATTGTAAAAAAAGCGGACAATCCTTTTTCATAACTTTCAAGATTCAATTTCGTGACTAAAATGGCTATGTTTTGCTGTTTGACGTCATTCTTCGCGTTGGGCTCGGAATAGTGTCACAAACTCGCAAGTGGTTTGATTTGAATATCGATGAAACCGGCGTAGCGGAACATGCCCCGCTCCCGCGTTCTACAGATTCTTCAGAATCCATTTCGATCCCTCCATCCACCCAGGCACTCGTTCATTTTCCTCCGGTCTGGAGAGAGCGTGAATTCTGGCTGCTGTTCATCCTTGCAGCATTGATTCCATTGATCTCCGCCTGGCGCCCCCTGCTCGAACCAACGGAAGGGCGTTACGCGGAATGCGCTCGTGAGATGATCGTCAATCACGAGTGGCTTGATCCTACCCTGAACCTCGAAGAACACTGGACGAAACCCCCGTTAACCTATTGGGCCATCGCGGCGGGCATCCAGCTTTTTGGTTACAACGAGTATGGGGTCCGCGCTTATCTGATTCTCTCCTACGCGGTCACCAGCGCATGCGCGTACATCATCGCCTATCTGCTATGGGGGGAAAAAAACGCGCTGATCTGCGGACTGGCGTATACGACGTCGCTGTTCACGGCGGTTTCGTCCACAATCGTTTCAACTGACGTATTTCTGGCCATGTGGGACACCCTCGCGGTCACCTGTTTCTGGGCTGCGGTGCGTCTGCAAAGCCGCCCCGCCATGATCGGCATGTGGGCCGCGTTCGGCGCGGCGTTTCTGACCAAAGGCCCTCCCGGATTGTTAATCATGGTTGGCGTAATCGCCGCGTATATCGCTCTTCAACGCCAGCGCCAACCGATCCCTTCCCTGTTTCAGCCAACCGGCGCCGCCCTGTTCGTTCTGATCGGGCTGGGTTGGTATCTCTATGAGATTCTTCACCACCCCGGTCTGGTGTCATACTGGGTTTTTCATGAAGTATACGGCAGGGTGTTTACCGATGAATTTCATCGAAACGAACAATGGTATTACGCTTTCACCGTGTTTCTTCCCGTGTTGTTTCTTGGCCCCCTGCCTTGGGTGTCGATCGTGATTTTTCATCCACGGATGTTTATCGGCCAGTTTCAAAGCTGGTATCGGCGCAAGGGGTGGAGTACGCCGGAATGGGCGTATCTGCTGACTTCCATCATCATTCCAACGATCGTCTTCATGTGCAGCCAGTCGCGCCTGCACCTCTACATGACGCCCGTATTCATCCCCGTCGGCCTCGCGGTAGGCCGAGTGTTTTATCTGCTGTGCTCAAAGAGAAGGCGTTGCCTGATTGGCTTTACCTGTGCGGCGCTGATGTTGATCGCCGTGGGTAAAACCGTCGTGGCCGATAAAGAAGCCGACAAATCGCTGAAAAGCCAGTCGCAATTTATAATCGAGTTGATCCAGAAACAAACCCGGCCGCCTCGCTTTTACTTTATTGGACGCCACCTTCCCTATGGGCTGCAATTTTACACGGGAGAATTCTACACGCTGATCAATCCATCCACTGAGGAGTTCGAAGAAAGCGTGAGTTCAATCATCAGCAGCAACCGGAATGATGGATACTTTCCCGTATTCGTGATTGAACGTCATTTCGAACCGGAAGATTTTGAGTACTTGAAAGAAGCCGGATTACGGGGAGCGGTATTGAAGGTCGATTATGGAACGGTGAACAAGCTCCGGGAAGATGAAGGAGATCATCCCCCGGTTGACGGAGATTTCCTCGGATTAATCATCCCCCGGTGATTTTTACCGTGGATGGCTGGTGAATCACAGCGCTTTCCACCCCTCATCCAGTTTTTTTTCTTCTTCAATCAACTGATTAAACATCCCCGTTGACTGAAAACGCACCAGAAAATCATGCACTTCCATGTCGTCACGGAAGCGAGCGTACTCTTCGTCCAGCATGATGCACTTGCGCCATTCCTCGTTGATTTGCACAAAAAGCATACGGGGATATTCCCGGTCAAGGATCAGCGTTACGCGGCCGATCTCTGTATTGCAATCGGCAACGCATGGGTTTTTCAGCACGCGGAAATCGTCGCCTTCATCACCCTGGTGCAGATGAAAACCCATCTCATCATTCATGATCGCACCCGCATGAAAAGTGATTATTCGAAATTCGATTTAACGGTCTTTTCCGGTTCAACCGGAGCCAGCCGTCCCTGGTACGATGCCACTCGGTTGGCTTCCAGGTCGATATCGAGTTCCAACACGCCGATATTACGCCCCAGACTGCCCGCCTGAACGATCAGAGTATCCTTGTATTTAAGCGGTTCGGTCATGGCGTCTTCGGATGAACCGCCGATGATGACATCAATAATGGGGATCTCATCCACCAGTTCCTTATCTTTTTCCAGTCCCTCGTGAGTCAGCGCAACCACCAGATCGACCTTGTTCTTGAGCTGATACGCGTAATATTCAACCACCGGTTGAGACTGAATCACGTGCAGCCCCGCGTCGTTGAGCGGTTCATCGTCATACGCGCCCACCACGCCGATACGCGCTCCGCGTACCGCGTAGGTCCAATAAGGCAACGCCAGTGGATCGCCCAGTTTTGCGTCGACCACGTTGGCGCACAGAACGGGAAACTGAAAGCGCTGAATGCATCGGCGCACATCTTTCAGGCGAAAGCCGTGAAACGCGTTGCCGCCCAGCGTCATCCCGTCATACCCCAGCCGGTTCATGAAATCGACGACCGCCTGCCCCTCGTTAGCGAGCGCGGCGTACGTCTTGCTCTCAAAAAAATCGCCGGCGTCGAAAAGGAGCGAGTCGGGATATTCCAGCCTCAGCCGACGGATGGCGGCTTCCATCTGTCCGGCCCGTTCAAAGTTACCCTGAAAGTCATTGGTGTGGAGAAACGCAACATGCGCCACCGTGGTGGCTTCTTCGATCATGCCCACAACCTGGGCTCCGGGATCGGCGGCGCCGTCTTGAGCGAAGGTTGACTTAACGCATACACAGAGCAAGACCGCGAACAGCATCCATTTCGATCGCATTCCCGTTCCCTTTCAATCGATGAATTCGTTTCCCACAAGCATCCGATCAACGGACATGATAACGCATGGGGCGGGAAAATCCCGCCCCACAGGGTTTCAATATAATACGAGAATCCGCCGGCGTTTGTTTCAGCGGTTATACCGCTGCGGCGGGCGCGTTCAGCGCCGCTTCGAAGGCCTGCAGATCCTTGTCGGAGATATTGAAGTACTTCGCGTCGGGATGGTGGAACACCATCGCCGAAACCGAAGCCTCCGGCTCCATCATATAGCCATCGGTCAACGCGACGCCAATCTGTTTTTCAACGTCGAGCAGCCGGAACAGTTGAACCTGATCCTCCATCCGCGGGCAGGCCGGATACCCGAAACTGACCCGCAGACCCTGATATTTCGCGTGGAACATTTCCTTTTGCGTCAGATCAGGAGAATCGGCGATACCCCACATCGTGCGCATTTTCTTGTGCAGCAACTCCGCGAAGCCTTCCGCGCTTTCGATCGCGATGGCTTGCAGCATGTGCGATTTCAGATACTCGCCGTCTTTTTTGAAGCGATCCGACCACTCATACAACGATGGATCGGCGGTGGTGGTCACAAACATTCCAACCGCGTCGCCGCCGTCGGATGTGACGAAATCGCTGAGGCACAGTTCGTCGAGATCGGACTGACGCGGGAAGGTGAAGCGGTCGATTTCGCTTCCGCGAGGCGCGTTCAAAATCACGATCGAATCCTCTTCAGACCGCGCCGGGAAGAAGCGATACACCGCCCGCGGCTTGAGGATTTGATTCGCCAGAATCAGGTCCACCATTTCCTCGACCTGCTTCTTCAGCGTCAAGGCTTTTTCGTCGCCGTCTTTAAGCAACTGACTGAACACGCCGCGCAAGCCGAGATGTTTGCCGTACAGCATCTGTGGATTGATGTATTCCATCACCTCTTCAAAGGGATGCTCCGCGATAAGGTGCGCCTTGAAATCGGGCGGCGTTGGGATGGGAACATCCCGGCGAATCGAAGAAGTGCGCTCACGCCGTGGGCGCTCGGCGGCGGCGCTTTTTTTCTGAGCGCGCTGCTGCAGCAGGTCGCTCATCTCGGCGATTTTCTGCTCCAGTTCGGGGCGCCGTTTGGGATCGACGATCTGGTTGGCCAGATCGAGACCGTTCATGGCGTCGCTGGCGTATACCACCAGGTCGCCGTATTCCGGCGCGATCTTGTTACGGGTGAAGGCATTCGATAACGCCGCGCCGCCCACCAGTATGGGGACATTTACTCCCGCCGACTTCAGGTCTTTCACCGTCGTCACCATCATCTGGGCTGACTTCACCAGCAGCCCCGACAGGCCGATCATATCGGCTTTATGCGTCTGAAACGCCTCCAGCAAGGTCTCGGGAGGCACCTTAATGCCCAGATTGATAATCTCGTACCCATTGTTGGAAAAGATGATCTCCACCAGATTCTTGCCGATGTCGTGAACGTCGCCTTTGACTGTGGCGAGCAGCATCTTCGCCTTCACCTGGACGTCGCCTTTATCCATCTTCGGTTCGAGGTACGCCACCGCCGCCTTCATCGCCTCGGCGCTCTGTAAGACCTCGGCGACGATCAGTTCATTCGCGCCGAAGAGACGGCCGACCTCATCCATGCCAGCCATCAGTGGGCCGTTAATGATTTCGAGCGGCTTGTATTTCTGCAGCGCTTCGTCGAGATCTTCGATCAGAAATTCTTTGCTGCCTTCAATGATGGCTCCAGCCAGGCGGTCTTCCACGCTCATGGTGTCACGCGGGACCTTTTCTTTCGCTTTCACCGTCTTGTCTTTATAAAACGCCGCGAACGCCGCGATGGGGTCTTCACCCCGGTTGAACAACAGGTCGTCGGCGAGTTTCTTTTCTTCGTCGGAGATCGACGCATAGCGCTCCAGTTTTTCGGTGTTGACGATCGCCATGTCGAGCCCGGCTTTGACGCAGTGATAGATGAAAACCGAGTTCAACACTTCACGCCCGGCGGGCGGCAACCCGAACGACACGTTACTTACTCCCAGAATGGTTCGGGTTCGTGGCAACGCCTGTTTGATGGCGCGGACTCCTTCGATGGTCTCTTCCGCCGAACCGATGTAATTCTCATCACCGGTAGCACAGGGGAACACCAGCGGATCGAAAACGATGTCTTCGGGAGTTACGCCATATTTGTTAACGAGCAGGTCATACGATCGCTTCGCGATTTCCAGCTTCCGCTTCCGGGTAACCGCCATACCGGATTTTGGGTCTTCATCAATACAGCCCACCACCAGGCCCGCGCCGTATTTTTTCGCGATAGGAACGACTTTTTCAAATCGTTCCTCCCCGTCTTCGAGGTTAATCGAGTTGATCAGGCTTTTGCCCTGGCAATAGGTGAGCGCGAGTTCGATAACCTCAGCATCGGTCGAATCGATCATCAACGGCAGTTTCACTTTTTTGATGACCTGTTCGAGAAATCGCTTCATATCGTCGATTTCTTCTCGATCGGGATTAGCCAGACACACGTCAAGAATATGTGCGCCGGTTCGCGCTTGCTTACGGCCGATCTCACTGGCTTCTTCAAACTTTTCATCACAGATGAGATTCTTGAACTTGCGGCTGCCGATCACGTTGGTCCGTTCGCCGACCAGAATGGGGCGTTTTTCGTCAGTGGCTTCGAAATAATCGATGCCGGAAAAATGACAGCGAAATTCCTTGTTCGGAACGCGTGGCGTCTTTCCTTCAGCCGCGCGCGCGATGGCTTCGATGTGGGCCGGCGTGGTACCACAGCATCCGCCGAGAATGTTCACCCAGCCCTCGCGGATAAAGTTCGTCAGTACGCCCGCGATCATATCCGGCGTCTCGTTGTAATTGCCCTCTTCATCCGGCAACCCCGCGTTGGGGATGCAACTGACGAAACAGCGCGCGATCTCGGCCAGCGAGCGAATGTGGTCTGTCATAAACTTCGGGCCGGTGGCGCAATTGATTCCGAGCGACAGCAAGTCGGCGTGTTCGAGCGAAGTGTACAGCGCGTCGACGCCCTGCCCCGCCAGCATGGTTCCCATCGGCTCGATGGTTCCGCTGACCATGATGGGCAGACGGACGCCGGTTTCCTCCCGGGCCCGGCCGATGCCGAGCAGACCCGCCTTGGTATTGCGCGTGTCCTGCTGGGTTTCGAGCAACAGCACATCGACTCCGCCTTCGATCAACCCTTTTGCCTGCTGGTAAAAATTATCGACGAGCTGTTGAAAGGTCACGCCACCGGTCACGGTGATGCTTTTCGTCGTAGGCCCCATCGACCCCGCCACGAATCGAGGTTTTGATTCAGTGCTCAGCGCGTCGGCGGCGCGCCGCGCGATCAACGCCGCTTCGCGCGTGATCTCGGCCGCGTGGTCTTGCAAGCCGTATTCCGCCAGCACCAGCGGCGTGGAACCGAAAGTGTTCGTTTCTATCACATCCGCGCCGGCTTCCAGAAAACTGCGGTGAATCGACTCGATGGCGTCCGGGCGGGTCAGCACGAGATTCTCGTTGCAGCCTTCCAGCTCCGCCCCGCCGAAATCGTCGGCGGTCAGGTTCATGTTCTGGATGGAGGTCCCCATCGCGCCGTCAAAGACGAGGATGCGGTCATTAAGCGATTCACGAAAACGATCCGGGTTTGGCATACAACCTTCCTTTACTCAATCGCCCGGGGGCGAATTTGGTGTCTGGATATGAAGATTCGCTCTCACACGAAGTGGATTAGAACCCAATCGGGTAAAACCATATATCCGTTTATCCGGATATACGAATATATCCTAGCCCAAAACCCGGCGATTGAAAAGGTTGGATTCTATCAATTAAGTCAAATCCGTTACTCACGCGTGCGCGATCACTCCCGCCCTCCCCATTGAATCAATTCCCCTTCGCTGACGACGCCGTTGCTGGGATCGTACAATTTCGCCTGCAATTCATACGAAGGGACATCAATCCGGCACAGGGCGCAGAGTTCATCCGCTTCTGTTTTCGTCCTGGGAAAATAGCCGAGGTATTGTACATATCCGTCCGGCCCGCTGGATGAAACCATCCACTTATCGTCGCCGAAATTGTAATTCCCGTTCGGACCCGCTTTATCGGAGCGGAAGTAGGAATAAACATCCGCACCGGGCGCGATTTTCCGCATATCGGCTTCGGTGTCGAACTCATACCGGCTGCGGCGCGGAAACGGATCGAGCGGAACCACGTTCAGGTACGCCACCGGCGTGGTCAACGGGCGATAGCGCTCGCGAAAGTTATACGCGCGCACCCCGGCGTACACGGGAGAAGGCGGAAAATCCGCCTTCTCCATACCGTATACTTCGATCGCGTTGCGCAATGCGTGGAAATCGGCTTGTGCGCGCGCGACTTTAGCCCGCACCGTCGCATTGAGAAAATTGGGAACGGCGATCGCCGCGAGAATGCCGATGATCGCCACGACGATCAGTAATTCTATTAAAGTGAATCCTTTTTTATCCATTTTGATATCCATCAATTCAGGTAAAGCGCCCAGTGAGATGAAGACGGAGCCGCTTGAGACGCAGCGTGCTTCTGATCCGCTTCAAGCACCCCCAGATCGGTCTCATCGCCATTGGGCCAGATCACCTTAACTTGAGCCGAAGCGGAATCACCAAGCCCGAAGTGCTGTGCGAACGGCGCCTGCGATCCCCAGCCGGCGGCGCCCGAGCCTACTTCGCGGTACTGAATCCCCGATTCGGTGGTCACAATGATTTTGGCTCCCACCGCGAAGACGTTGGGTGAGAGAGCGTGCAATTCGACCTCGATCCAGTGAGCGCCCGCCGCCGCGTTTGTGTTTTCGTAAAAGCGCATCGGCCCCAGCCCCATCGCTTCCACCACGACGAGATCGAGATCGCCGTCGTTGTCAGAGTCGGCGAAGACCGCGCCGCCCTGATGCCCCAGATCGGTGATGCCCGATACGAACGGCAAGTCGGCGAGTTCAGCGTCCACGTTTTCAAACACGCCGCCATCACGCGCCATATACAGAGGATGTGGAATACGCGTCGGATTGATGTGATGATCGGGATAATCGCGCATATCGGGATGAATGGCGATGTACAGATCGAGCCAGCCGTTGTTGTCAACGTCGGCCCAATCGGCGCCGAAGACGGAGAACTCATCGACAATACCCACCTGTTCACTCTGATCGACAAAAGTTCCATCGCCGCGATTGAGATAAAGCCGGCTGTTAGCGACGGTGTTCATCGTGATCGACCCCCGGTTTCCGGAAAACAGATCGGGCCAGCCGTCATTGTTATAGTCGCCCCACACCGCCGTGTGTGTTCGCGCCATGTTTGTTTCATACACCAGTCCGGCGCTCTCCGTTACGTTAATGAAGGTTCCATCTCCCTGGTTCTGATAAAGTCGATTGGAAGAGGGCGAACCCGCCATCTGCATCGGCGTTGACATCCCGGTTGTGGAGCCGCTGTCCATGTTCATCATCACCGGTTCTCCCGCGCAGAGAAACAGGTCTTCGTCGCCGTCGCGGTCATAATCGCACCACGCGCCGTGTTCATAACTCATCCACATCGGCATGCTTCGCAGCCCAACCGCCTGCGCCCGTTCCACGAAAGTTCCATCGCCCTGATTGTGATAGAGAAACACGCCGAACAGGCGGTTGCATACCAGCAGATCGAGCCATCCATCGCCGTCGTAATCGGCCCATGAACAACTCGTCGTCCCACCGGTTACGCCCTCGGGAATTCCCGATACTCCCGCCACCGCCGCCACGTCGGTGAATTTCGCGCCGTCGTTTCGATACAGGCGGTTGCCGAACGGCGTCATCGCTGCGCCGTCTTCTGGAGCAACCATCGATAGATTACCGACGAAAAGATCGAGATCGCCGTCGCCGTCATAATCGCCCCAGACGCCGCACGCGGCTTCCGCCTGGGGATCGTCGACTCCGTACAATTCGGCCTCATCACTGAACACGTTGCCACCCTGGTTGATGAACAACTGGTTAATCGGGTAGGTCGCGATGAACACATCCTGTAAGCCGTCATTATTGACATCGGCCCACGAAACCCCCAATTGACGGTAGATCAGATCGCCCTGCAATCCGCTCTCGACGCTTCGGTCGACGAACATCGTCTCCTGCGCGCCAATGGATGTTGAAAAAAAGATGACAAACAGGCACACCATGCCCGTAGTTTGAAATTTCATAGAAACGTCTCCAAACGTTAATATTTGTTAATAGAGTTACGGTCATCGAAAATCACGTTTTTCTTGTGATTTTCGCGGGCTGTACCCAGGTTCATAACGAACGTGTCTAGCGACGCCCGCTATGAATGATTTCGCTCAAATGGAGACACGACCTCCAGAGCGGAACGCCCGTGTCAGCAAATTGGGTATCAAGATGTCAAGAGAAAAATCAGACGGATTGAGGAGGAGGCGTCAGAGGCGGGAAAGTGATTCCAAATAATGGGCGCGAACTGATCGGCGTCCATGACGATTTATGCGGATGGGTGTCGGATGCGCAGCCGTCGGATGGAACCCATTTTACCGACATCCAGAATGAAGAAGCCGCGAGTTCAACGGCGCCATCCGGCTGGCAGGATTGCGGTTGAAATGCAAGTATCAACCGATTCGCCGCATGGTTTTTATCATAACAACAGCATGCCTTACCCATCGGGCACACGTCGCCGCAACAGGTGCAGTGGCATTGTTCTTCATCGATTGCCACGTTACGCGAAGCCTGGGATGTGGTGGAAACGAGAGTTGAAGCGCCGTCAAGGCAAAAGACGAAGACCAGTAATAAACCGATCCATCGCCGGTACCGCATGGAGTCCTTCTTGAGTCAGGCGGATGAGCAAATATCGACTTCTTGACGCATTATACTCTCTCATCCGCCTATCCCAATCCCGCGAATAGCGAAAAGCCGATCATGAATGTGAAAGCGAAAACACGCGCGGCGCACGCTCAACCACTTCCCGGCCCGGGTCCCATCCCCGGATTCCCCAATTATGAATCCGGGCAAGATAAGCAACGTTCAACGCAGCCGCGTATGGTGCGGTGAGTATCCCATTGGGACGCGATACCCATCGGGCCATGCGTTTCGCGATGCGCGCGGGCGAGTAAAATTCCCGCGTCACCCAGTCGTGCCCCGCTTTCAACGCTTCAACGCTCATCCGCCGGGGGTGAAACACCGCTTGATGAAAATCGTAATGCGACCAGTTCCAGTCAAGAATCCGATCGCGCATCATTTCATGCGTCTGAGTTCCTGGCAGCGGCGTGAAGATTGAGATTTGCGCGGCGTCGACCTGAAGATCGTCCAACCGGTCGAGCGTCCGCCGGAACACGCCGGGATCATCGCCGTCGAAACCAAATACCACGCCCGCCTCCACGCCGATGCCGCGTTCATGCAGCCGGGCGATCCATTCACGGTAACGCTCAGCCTGATGAAAGCCTTTTTCGACCGATTGCAGGTTCTCATCCGAAATCGTCTCCATGCCGGTGAATAAGCCCACGCAGCCCGCTTTCGACGCAGCGTTCAGTAGTTCCGCGTCATCGGCGATGGCCAGCGTCGATTGGCTTACCCACTGTTTACCGCATGAAGACAGCGCGTCAAATAACGCCAGCGCGTAATCACGATTCGAGGTCAGGTTGTCATCCACGAATACGAAGAAACGCGACGGAACGAGCTTTACTTCCTCAATGACCGACTCCACCGGACGACGCCGTTGTGCGTAATGGTTAAACGCCGATACCGAGCAGAACGAACACCGGCGATCGCATCCACGCGTCGCCTGCACGGCGTAGGATGAATAACGATTCAGCGAAAGCAACTCGTACGGCGGCGGAGTCAGATTCGCCATATCGAAAGGCCGCTCCGCTTCATATACCGGACGCAGTCTTCCCGCCCGCGCGTCTTCAATCAATTCGGCCCAGACGGGTTCCGCCTCTCCCTTCACTACCGCGTCGGCGTGACGCAGCGCTTCATCCGGCAGGAAGGTTGGGTGCATACCGCCCATTACGACTGGTATCGCGCGCTCGCGGAGCCGATCGGCGATCTCATACGCGCGCGGCGCGGCGGCGGTCATAACCGTCAGGCCCGCCAGATCGAATCGTTCATTCCATGGAACGTCGTCGAACTGTTCGTCCACGATGCGGATATCGACTCCGCGCGGCGTCGCCGCCGCCACCGAGAGCAGACTGAGCATCGAAAACCGGAACGTTTCCCCGGAAACCAGGCGCCGCCGGCCTACCTGGCGCCAGTGGCCGCTGGATGGAGCAATCAGCAGGATCTTCATGATATCTTTCCTTTCTTATCTATACAGTTTATATATAAATAGACAGATCAAAAAAAGAGACATCTTTCACTCCCCGATTCCAGTTAACCTGATAATAGTACACATAAAAACAATTGTCAAGATAATTTTTCACAAGAGAACCAAATATGGAATCAGAATAAAATACGGAAAGAGAAGCGGAAACCAATTACGACCGGTCGCCGCCATTCTGAGAATACTGATGAGGATCGATATCCAGCTCGGAGATCTTCACATGCAGGTTTTTACGATGCACCTGGGCGATGCGCGCCGCACGTGATACGTTGCCGCGCGTCTTCTGCAGTAGATGGGTGAAATAGGTCTTTTCGAATTTTTCCAGAACCAGATGCTTGGCTTCTTTATATGAAAGCGACAGCAGTTCCTTTTCTTCAAAATTCATCCCGCCGCCGTCCGTCTCGGGAATATGCGCGGCGGGCAGCAGAACGTTAACGCCGGTCGCCCCCAACACCACCGCGCGCTCAACCACGTTTTCCAGTTCACGCACGTTTCCCGGCCAGTGATACCGCATCATGGCGTCAAGGTCCTCATCCGAAAAAGCGATGGCGGGCTTACCACCGGGGCTTTTACGGCGAAGAAAGTGATCGACCAGCAGGGGAATGTCCTCCCGCCGTTCGCGTAACGGCGGCAGAATCAGCGGCAACACGTTCATCCGGTAATACAACTCAGAACGAAAGGTCTCCTGGCTGACCTTCTCCTCCATGTCCATTCGGGTGGAAGCGATCAGCCGGACGTCGACCTTCTTGGGGCGGTCACCCCCCACCGGTTCAATGGAACCTTCCTCAATCGTCTTGAGAATCTTGCCCTGAATGCGCGGAGGCAACTCGCCGACCTCGTCGAGGAACAGCGTCCCGCCATGCGCGAGTTCAAATTTGCCCGCCGCCGGCGCCGAAGAAGCCCCCCGCAGATTTCTCACCCGTCCGAATAACTCAAGTTCGAGCAAGTCAGCGGGAGAGCCGGCGCATTTTACGGTAACGAAGGCTTTTCCGGCGCGGGGACTTTGCTGATGAATGGCGCGAGCGACGAGTTCCTTGCCGGTTCCACTTTCGCCGCGAATCATGACGACGCCATCGCCTTGCGCGATGCGCTTTACCATGTCGAGCACGTTTTGAATCGATTCCGAACGGCCTACGATTTCCACATCACCGAAAAGATCGGATATTTCGTTGCGCAGGTAGATGTTTTCCAGTTCCAGTTGCTGGACCTGCAATGCCTTGTGGACCGCCAGTTTGATTTCGTCGAGATCGCAGGGTTTGAGCAGGTAATCGGCGGCGCCGTTCTTCAACGCCTCCACCGCGTTTTCAATGGTGCCATACGCGGTCAGAATAATAACGGGGATGTAATGATTAACCTCCTGGACGGCTTTCAGGACGCTCATGCCGCCGCCACCCGGCATGCGCAGATCGGAAATCACCAGGCTGATTGAAGTGGTCCGGATAACGTGCGCGGCTTCTTCGGCGTCTTTCGCCTCCAGAATCTCATGCCCTTCTTCCATTAAAGACAGGGCGAGGATTTTGCGCATCTTGGCTTCATCTTCAGCCACCAAAATCGTCGCCATGATCCGAACCGCTCCATGATTAAAATCGAACGCCAACCACTGGTTTCTCCGCTATGCGGAACGATGAAATCGTAGCACAAAGACGCGGGTTATTCTAAACCGATATCCCCCGTGACCTTCGAGACGTCCGCCACGTGTAAACCATTTTCGCGATAATAATCGCCTTCAGGGCCGTCAGCCAACGAACATTTCGGGACGGGGACTTCTCCGTTGGGTCCCATGATGAGGTCGACGGAATGGTCGCCCTCGCCCGCGCAATCCGGCTCGACTCCGATCTTGTAATAAACGATCATCCGGCCGGTGCCGCCCAGAAACGATCCTCCCCGCTGAACCTGCTCCAGCAACTGGTTCAGGTCGAATAACTGACAGATCTGTTCGCCCGGCTGCGTGTTGTTTTTCACCGCGAGATACTTGAGGCAGTTCGCCGCCAAGGTGAGCCGCCGCGAACATTCCTTCCCGCGCAATTCGCCCAGAGCGTGAAAGAAATTGGGGATCGATACGAAAACGATCAGCACGAACGCCATCCCAAGCGCGGCGAGTTCCCACATGCTGAGCGTCTGCAAAATGCCGCCGCTCTTATCGGCGCGTGAATTCAACGGCGTTTCATTTCCAAAGGCGGTATCAACGTTTTGCATGGTCTATTCCTCATCCATCCCGTCTAGGGTTGGTCTTGCCTGTTTCGTTCCTGCATCTCCAGCCGGGCCAGATCGGCGAACAGCGTATCGGGAAACTCCAGTAGAAGATCCTGGTATCCGGTCAAATCGCCGACGTCGCCGCTTGCAGGCCGGGTCCGCCATAAATTCCAACGAATCATGCCATGAATCACGGGATGATCAACGTCCACTGACAGGCGCTTCCATTGTTCACGCGCGCCGGTGACATCCCCTTCGCGCCATTCATTCAGTCCGGCGGTATAGAGAGCACGTTCTTCGGCGTCATCACCGAAGTGGTCAACCGCGATCTGGCGGTACAACGGAATCGCGTCAGCGAAACGGCCCTGTAACTCATACAACGCCGCGCGGCTGTATAACTCAAGCGCTTCTCCCACCAGGGGTTCCAGCGCGGTCAATTCTTCCAGCGCATCGTTCGCGCGCCTCCAGCGGGCGGGGTCTTCCACGATGGCCTGAAACGCATCGCGCGCCGCGTCCGTCTCTTCAAGGCCAAGTTGAATTCTCGCGGAATAAAACGCGGCGTCGGTGGCGTAGGGTTCGATCTGGATCGTGTTGAACAGGTCAAGCGCCTTCGGCCATTGCGCCTGTTCCATCCAGGCCCGGGCGCGAGCCATATGCAGCCGTTCTTCAGCGGGCGGGCTCATGGGCTGATCCAGTTCGTTGGAAGCGGATTCGATCTTGCCCACGGCGCCGAGCGCGTCGGCGGGCGCGTAAGCATCCAGCGCGATCTCGGCGAAAGTCAGAAGTCGTTCCACCAGAATCTGACTCAGAGGAATCCGGCTTGATTCACTCAGAAACGGTTCCAGCGAGGTTCTCATCAGACTAACCGCCTCGCGCCGGTCGGGCAGCGTAAACGCTTCACTTAACAGCAGCGCTTTTTCGCGCTCCGCGGAAACGTAATAGGGGCTGTCGCGATCGACCGAATTGAGCAAATCCAGCGCCCAGTCCCGGTCACCACGCTGAGCGGCTCCACGCGCCAGTTCGATTCGCCATACGCCGCTGGGTTCGGCGCGGGCCAGATCGCTCAGCGCGCCATTCTGATGTAACTGAGCGCCGACCGTCTCGATTGAGTTTCTCATCCATAGCGGAATTTCAGCATAAGTCACTCCGGTCGCTCGTTCGACCATTGCGTCAAACAACGCCTGTGCGTCGGGCGCCGATTGAGCGAATTTCTGGACGGCGTCTTCGATCGCCGCGGGCGAAGTCTGGCCAGAAACCGACGCGACGTTCAATTCGGCGATCGCATCGTTAAAGCGGCCCGTCCGCAACGCGCTCTGCGCCTGACGAAACGCATACTGAGGCGGAATCTCCCCACTCGCTTCTTCCAGTAACTTCGCCGCCGCGTCCTGTGCGCCCAGCGTAGAGAGTTGATCGACCGCATGCAGCAAGGCCACCGCGTCGCCGCTAAACGAAGCAGCCCAGTCTCGCCATAGAGCGACCGCGTCATCAAGCCGCCCCGTGTTGGCGTACAGGTTCGCCAGCCGTTCGCGTAATAACACATCGCTCGGTTGGGCTTCAATCCAGCCCTTCATCAGTTCAACGGCGGCGTCATCGCCGCGAATCCGTTGAACCAGGTCGATCCACGATTGAATCATCGATCCCGGGGCCCGGCCAATCAGTGAACGAGCGGATTGCAGGTTTTCAACTCCGGCCAGTTTCGCTAAAAAACGCTCCATGCGTTGAAGCGCTTCTTCACCGCGATCGAGCCGCCGCAGAATGTCACATTCCAGCAACAGCAGCATGTTCGGATTTTCGCCCTGATCGAGCCGTTCCTGGATCGCGTTCACCAGATCATCGAGGTGATTGGTGGCGCGATAGGTTTCGATCATCGAGTCAAGATGATCTTGAGCCTGATTTGGCGCTTGAGGCCAGAGATCCTGATAGAGAGCGAAACTCTCCTCGTACTGCTGTTTCTGCTGATACAGTTCCGCGAGATTCCATCCCAGCGTCTGAACGCCGTTCGCCATTACCGCCTGCCGTAGAGCCGTCATCTCTTCCGGCGTACATTCTCTGAACTGATAATTCTGAACCAGACGTTCCACGATAGCGGGCTTCACCGCCGCTTCGGTCTTTTCATATTGATCCCACAAAATCGAAGCGGCCCGCTTGTAGTCACCGGCGCGCTCCAGACAATCGGCGTAGCGCAAACGATAGTAGGGATAAAACGAGCCCGGACCGGAATTGGGATTTTTGTCGAGCCAGTCAACCAGTTCGCCGTACCAGTAAGCGGCGTGCTCAAAGCGGCTCTGTCCTTCTTCAACCAGACCGAGCTTACCCAAAAGATCGGCTTTATCACTGAATTGAGGCCATTCGTCCGACTCCCGAACGCGTTGATAATAATAGGCGGCGGAAACGTAATCGCCCGCGGCCAGAGCCGCATTCCCCTGCTGAAACAGAGAAACCGCGCTCTCGCCCGCCGCTACTGCCGAGATGATCGAAGCGGCTGCGATCGATATGAGTAGAAAAAAACGATTCATAAATTCTCCAACTGGTCGCGCCCTTCCTTCCGGGCGCGGATTTCTCCAGCGCTCAGAGCGAGCGATCGTATATCATAACGTGCAGGATTTGAAATAGTCATGGATTCGCAAATGGATTGTGAACGGGTAAGATATGAATAACAAGTTGCCGGGCGCGGTGAGCATATACAACAATTACTTAAGCCTGAATTTTCGCACAGTCGATGCGTATTGCGCCCAGTTCAAAAATCGTGATATAAATTTACAATTTCGATCAGGAACATTCAGGAAACCCATTGGGAACTAATTCAGCCAGAATGGAAAAATCAGCATGTTGAGAAAGCCTCCGGGCGCATCCTCCCCCGTAACGCGTGAAGAACGCCGCTCTACGAACGAACCCTGTTTATGGTGCAGGGCCAATACGCGCGTACTCAGCCGGGGAACCATCGCGAACGAGAGCGCGACCGGCCTGTTGCTGAGAACATCCAGCCTGCCCAACGTCAAAGACACCATACACATCATCCCCTTAATCGATAAAGACAGCGCAAAACTGATCACCAGCGTCAAACAACTCAAAGAGCATCCCCTGATGCGAACTGGAATCATCGTGCGCCGGGAATCGATCGACAGCGTCGGCGTCCAATTTATTCAGGACGAAACCCCTCGGCCTGAATACCGGCGCTGGTATCGCGGCGACGCGGAAATCATGACGCTGTTCACGGGTGAGTATGGCGTGATTCGGGTTATCGGCCGGCTTGATCTGGAATCGGGCGCGTTGCTTCAATCCGTCCTGCGCAACCACGGGAGTTCCATGCGCGAGTTGCTGATCACCCTTCACAACGTGGAAAGCATGGCGGCCACGGTGGTCACCCTGATCCGCTCGGCGCTGCAGCAGATGGAACGGAACGGCGTTGACGTAACCTGTATCATTGGTAAAAAAACCTTTTCCGCTCAAAACAACGTCTCGCCCCTGCTTCTGAATCACGAGCGCATGGCCGCCGTTCACGCTCAATTCGAGCTGGATGATCTATCTGAACCGTCGCGGGGCGAACCCGCGAATGAGTTCGATTCTCCTCCCGGCTCGAAGCCTCAACAAAACCAATCACCCGGCTTGGAGACGCTTGAGCCGGACGAACCGGCTGAAATGGGCCCCGCACTGATCGCGGCGGGCAATCTCTCTCGCATTCACCGGCTCATCGCTCCCTTGCAGGCGTTACAGTTGCGTTACGAAGCGCTGACCAAGGTTCAGGACGCTGGATACTACATTATTAAACAACGCTCCAGCTTTCTGATTATTGATTTTGAGGCGGAAGAGTGTGAAGACCTGGTTAAATTCAACCAAAGTTACGACGAATCACGGATCAGACGCGCACCATTCATTATTGTGATCGGTCCACCTTACCTGGAACCACTGGTCAGAGAAGCGCTCGTTGCGCCAATCAAGATATACCTCGAAAAACCGGTCTCAGACCGGATCATTGAATCGACGCTGAACGATTTGTACGATGAATGGTGTACGACATACGGGGGAGTCTGATTTCCATGCTTGATATCACCGAAAAAAAAGAAAAAAGCGTTCTTGAGATCGAATTTTCGGGCGAACCCGACATGGACGACCTCTACCTGTTTGAAGACCATTTGAAAAAGGTCATCTACCGCCACGAAAAATTCATCAGCCTCAATTTCTCTGGAATGCGGTCCATCCCTCTATATTTCTCCATCCCGCTTCTAAAATTCAAAAACGATGTACAGGTCAGGGAGGGGCGCGTATTTGTCCGCGACGCGCCCGAGACGTTCCGCTTTTTTCTTATGATCGCCAATCTGGAAGAAGGATTTGAATTTCGATTTTCCAGCGACGTGTAACGGGAGACCGGCGCAATGGCGCAAGTCATCATTTCGACGCCCGAGTGGCGCATCGACGATTTCAATTCGTGGCTTCAGCGAAATTCGATATGGCTGAAAGAAGCCGCCCAGCATGGCGAAGGTATCGCTTTTGAAATCGCGGCGCGGCGCGCCCGCCGCCCCGGCAACATGGATGACAATCCTCCCATTGAAGCCATCGACCGCCTTATCCAAACCGTGAGCGATTTCGGCGCATCGTTTCAATCCATCCATCTGCCGATACACCTGCATGGCGACACCAGCCAGCTCGGAGGAGAGATTTCCGCCATTGACGGCTGGACCGATCTCGCTTCCTATATCAACATCCCCCTGTTGCGCCTGACGCCGATTGAACTCGATCTCACTCAAACCGATGTACGTGGCGCGTTCAATCAAATCCTGGGGTATATGGCCGAACTCGAACGCAAAGCCGCGATCTCAACCATCGATTCTCCGATTCGGTCAGAGTGGTGCGATACGCTTGAATCGGAAATCCGCGAGTGGGTGGGCCTGAATCTCGATATGGAAGCAAAGGACGCCACAGGTTCCCTGCCCGTCATCTGCCGCCGGTCGACGTCTCCCGCGAATCCAGATGCCGCCCTCGCCTCAGCCGCGCAAACCGCATCATCCAACACACCTTATGCCGTGGTTGAATTGATCGCTTCTCATTGATCGGCGTTTATTCCTCGATTCATTCCTCAAATCCAACCAGCTGAATACCAGTTCGCCCTTCCCAAACCGGAAAAGTCGTTCATATTTCTTCAAAATCATTTCGATCCGGAGTTCGACATGCAACAGCCGAACCCTTACTCGACCCTGCACTCACCCACCGCGCTCGCCTTTCAGGAACGGGTGTTTCTGATCTGCGCGGGCATCTTCATCGCTTCGCTGGTGACAAGCAATCTGATCTTTCAGAAATTTTTCATCTGGTCGCCCTTCGGTTTGTACACCTTTGAACTTTCCGTCGGAATCCTCCCCTACCCGATCACTTTTCTGGTAACCGACATCGTGTCTGAAATATATGGACGCAAGCGCGCCGACCAGATCGTGGTCAGCGGATTCGTCGCCAGCCTGTTCGTCATGAGCCTGATTCTGATCGCACAGGCCGCTCCCGCGACCGAGTGGTCCAAAGTCAGCAATGAAGAATTCACCGAGGTGTTCGGCCTGTTCGGGCCGGGCGTTTTCGCCTCGATGTGCGCCTACCTCTCCGCCCAGTTTATCGATATACGGCTGTTCCATTTCTGGAAGCGGCTCACCAAGGGGCGCCACCTCTGGCTGCGCAATAACGGCTCCACCATCTGTTCACAACTGATTGACACCATCACGGTGATTACGTTGTTATGCCTGTTTGAAGTGATCGAATGGCGGCAATGGCAATCTCTGGTCTGGCAGGGATTTCTATTCAAACTGATCATCGCCTTACTGGATACGCCGTTCTTTTATTTCTTCAACTGGCTGCTGCGCAGGTGGATGGGGCTCGGTGAATTCGACGAGATCCCCGAACAGCAATCGCTGGCGTGACAATTTCCTATTGGAGATATCCCCAATACTTGGATACAATATTGATCTCACGGGCAGCCGCCCGGGGTTGAATCTCGACGCAGGCATCGAAATGGTATTGCTGACAACCGGCTTGTTTTCCACGCTGATCCTTTCGGGGCTTTTCGCCGCCGGGTATTACTGGGCGTGGACGGATTTCAAACCCCGCCCCATCCGTCCGGACGAAGATATCTGGATCGCTCCGCTGGCGGATTATTCGCTGCAGCCATTGCGGAGGCGCCGGGCGTATTCGGATCGGGAACTGGGGCTGACCTCTCTCGACCAGGCGATCGAGTCTCCCCACGTTCAGCGCAGTCAGAAAATGCGAACCATGATCCTCAACTACGCCGCTGAAAACCCCGAGGGGACCGCCAGCGTACTCAAATCATGGATGTCGCAACCGTAATCCTCTGGAAAAGCGGTTAGAGACCTGTGGATAACCTGTGATTCTGGATTTGAGTGGAAAATTCATTGATTCCAGAGTTGCAATATTCAGGTTTGGTGAGTATTCTGTTTTTTGTATTCTATCCTGCTTGACTCTATAGATAACATGTCCGAAACCCTGCGTGATTACTGCGGCGTTTTCGCCATCGCCAACGTCGAAGAAGCCTCCCATCTGACCTACCTCGGTCTGTATACCCTGCAACATCGCGGTCAGGAAAGCGCCGGCATCGTAACGTGCGGCGGGAGACACCCCTACCAGCATCATGGCATGGGGCTGGTGGCTGATGTTTTCGATGAAGAAAACCTTAATAAACTCCCCGGCGACAGCGCCATCGGGCACGTTCGATACTCAACCACCGGGTCGAGCAACCTCACCAACGCCCAGCCGATCATGTGCGAATACCGCCGAGGATGGCTGGCGGTCGCGCACAACGGAAACCTCATCAATACCGTTCAGTTACGCAACGAACTCGAATCGCTGGGGTCGATTTTCCGGACGACGACCGACAGCGAGATTCTCATCCACCTGCTCGCCCGCAATCCCCAAACGGATTTTCTCATCGCTCTTGAAGAATCGTTACAGCGCCTGCAGGGCGCTTTTTCAATGGTTTTGATGAACGAAGACTATGTGATCGGCCTGCGCGATCCGCTGGGCATCCGCCCGCTTTCACTGGGCCGATGCAAGGATGGGTATGTCTTCGCTTCTGAAACCTGCGCTTTTGACATCATCGGCGCCGAATACATCCGCACCGTCGAACCCGGTGAGATGGTCATCGTCACCAAAGACAGCATCGAAAGCCGCTTTTTCGCCACGCATGAACGTAAGGCTCAGTGCATCTTTGAACTCGTCTATTTCTCCCGGCCCGACAGCCACATCTTCGGCCGCGAAGTGAACCCAGCCCGAGAGAACCTGGGACGCATGTTATGGAAAGAGTGCCCCACGGAGGGCGATGTGGTCGTTCCGGTTCCCGATTCCAGCGTATGCTCGGCGATCGGATACTCCACCGCGAGCGGCATCCCCTTCAAACAGGGCATCATCCGCAGCCATTATATCGGGCGGACTTTCATTGAGCCCAGCCAGAGCATCCGTGACTTCGGCGCCAAGATCAAATACAGCCCGGTCCGGTCCGTGCTTGAGGGCAAACGCATCATCGTCATTGACGACTCCATCGTTCGCGGAACCACCATCCGCAAAATCGTCAAGATGTTGCGCCAGGCGGGCGCCCGCGAGATTCACCTTCGTATCGCCTCGCCGGTGTGGATCGAACCCTGCTATTACGGCATCGATACGCCTGAACGCAGCCGCCTGATCGGCGCGACGCACTCGCTTGAAGAAATCAAAAAGCATCTTCGCGTCGACACGCTGCACTACCTCTCCGTGAAGGGACTGCATGAAGCGGTCGGCGGCTCGGAGGATGAATTCTGCAACGCATGCTTCAGCGGAAAATACCCCCTGCTTTTCCCCGAAATGGCCGAGATGATGACGCAGGGTCATAACGGAAAAGAAGTCATCGAAGCGGAAAAACGGCTGGTTCACGTCGAGTTGTAAATCCCACGATCAAAATCGATTCAGTCGCGCCGCGTTTCGTCAAGAGACGCGGCGTTTTACGATCTCGAAGACCTCATCGATCCCGATCTCGGTCATGCAGCGATGATGTTTGAGAGGGCACTCACGCTTCATGCAGGGCGCGCACTCCACCTGTTTATCAACCAGGTTGGCATTGGGCGCAAGCGGTCCGGTGATTCGCGCATTGGTCGGCCCGATGATCGCGGTCAGCGGCGTTTGCAGTGCGGCGGCGGCGTGCATAACGCCCGAGTCGTTGCAAACCACCATACGGCATCGTTCAATCAAGGCGAATAGCCACCTGAGCGTCGTCCGGCCCGCCGCGTTGATCGCTCCCCTTCCCGTCTGCTGGCATAATGAGCAAATGCGTTCCGCCTCACTCGGCGCGCCGAAAAAAATTACCCGGGCGCCAAGTTCATCCACGCAACGCCTGGCCAGTGCGGCGTAGCGGTCAGGCGGCCAGCATTTGGCGGCCCCATAGGCGGCGGCCGCGGCCATCCCGATCAGCGGCTCGCCCGTTACTCCTTCTGTCTTCAAAAAATCATCGGCCCAGGCGCGCTCCTCCACCGTCAGGTGAATTCGCGGCTCCGGCATCTCGTTTGTTCCATTGAGAAGCAGATTATATTGAGCCGCCTGGTGGTTCTGGGGAGATGGAAACGGAATCCCGTGAGTTAACAGCCACGAGCGGCTGTGAGCACGGAATCCCCTCCGCACAGGGACGCCCGCCCACGCCGTGACCAGCGCGGAAGAAAACGAATTTGTCAGCAGGAGCGCTTCATCGAATTGCAGCTCGCGCAATCGCTTCGCTTCAGCCGACAGTGCGGACAACGAAGACGACGTACTCAATAACGGCAAAAGCCGACACGGCGTATCCGCGTTTTCAAACACGGGCAACGCGCCGGGGCCTCCTGATAGTGTGAGTTCATCATCGGGATGTGAACGGGCCCATAACGAAACCGGCCCGGCCGCCATGACGGCGTCGCCGAGCCAGTTGGGAAGTCGAATCAATACGCGAGCCATGCTTCGCCGCGCCGCGATCAGATTTTCAACGTGAGTTGTAACGGAACACTGAATGGAGTCAAACGGCCATCCGGCATCACGCCCTGCACTTCAAACAGGTAAATCGTCTCCCCCGGATCGCGCGACAGCGACGTGGTGAAACTCGTCGCCGTTTTGAAATTGATAACCGCGCTTTTGATCACCTTGGGATCAGAACCGTTACGAATATATCTCAGTTGAACCTTGTATGACGACGCACCATCCACCGGCAGAAATTCAAAAATCGTCCCGGTCGACAGTTTGGAAAAATCAGGCTCTCCCTGATCGTCGACGTACACGCCGCCAACCACCTGGCTGTATGCGCACAGATTGCTGGTTCCATCATAATTCAACACAGGTGAATCCGGTTCCAGCGTCACGGTTTCACGCGCTGACTCATAGCAGTAGGTAAACGGTGAAGTGGCCAGCATCATGGTGGGCACATCCGCCTGGTTCCAGACAGGCGCGGGCAGGTTTTCATCCACCACCGGCAGCGGGGTTGGAGTCGGAGTCTGCGTGTTTCCAAACACAACTTCAAAAGGAACCACCGCGATCGGCCCTGGACGCCCCAGCGAATCTTTCGCGCGAATGTACGCGGTCTGTGCGCCTGTCTGCGTCCACCCGTTGGGATAATTCATAAACGGTTTGATTGAAGTCGCCGTAAGGCCGCGAAATTCGATTTTCTGAATGGTGTTGGTCTCGACGTACACGTCATAAGTAAACGCATCGCCGCTCGGATACGAAGGCGGGTCCCACTGAATTTCAAAACCAACCGTTTCGGCGCGCCCTACCTGAGCCCCCGGAATCAGCCGAATATTCTGTACCAGCCCGGCGGGAGGCGTCGGCGTCGGCGTGGGCACGATCTGACCGTTGCGGCTCATCAAGGTCAACAAGTCGAGTTGATTGACCCAGCCGTCATAGTTGAGGTCGTATCCATATCGTTTAGCGTCGTTATAGGTCCCCCATTTGCTCGCGAAAAAGAGCGTATCTTTTCCGCTGATCTGACCGGATCCGTCCAGATTGCCGGAAGGCGTCGGCGTCGGAGCAGGATTCGCCGGCGTCGGCGTTGGAATCAGTCCCTCTCCAACGCTGACCACGGTAAAATGGAGCGCGGCGGAACTGGTTCCAATTCCGGTTCCACCCGTGACTTCGACGTGCCACGTATAGTTCCCCGGTAAAATACTTGTCTTGGAAAACGCAGGGAACTTATAAGGTGAGCTTGTCGCTGTAAAGGGACCTTGCAACTGAACGAAAACGTCCGCCTGCCAATAGATTTTAAATTCAGTGGCGCCGGTTGCCCCACTCCATTGCAGCCCCTTGTCCACTAGATCCTCGACCGTAATTTCCTCACCTTCGGCGGGATAAATCAGATCGATTTGTTGCGCCCAGACGCACCCTGCCCAGATGGCGAAAAACGCCATCGCCCCCATGCTGAGAAGACGCTTCATCCGTATGCTCCTTATATTTCCCTCGAACAGTGATTCACCATTATTGCCGGAACATCTACATTAACATACGATCGGATTTTCGTCTCGCGGAAATCTAGGGAGCCGGCTTCATTGACTGGATCAGCTGATCGAACGCCGGTTTCCAGTGCTCGACCGTCGCTTCAGGCCCAACCAGCTTCCAATGCCAAGGGCCGCCCGCACCCTCCACGACCGCCGCCAGCATCCGCTGACCGGTCTTGGGCTGTGAACCGCTCGCCATCGGAGCCATCGACATTGACGCGCCATAGTTACCCGTGATATCCAGCGTTTCGACATGGAAGTTACCCACGTCGAGATGAGCGACCTTGGCCGCGGCCTTCGAGTCAGAACCGTCAGGCTGGGTGAACTGGCCGATCCAGCGGTCGATGTTCATCTGAGCCGATCCGCCGATCCCCTGAAACAGAGCCAGTTCGGCGTCGCCCTCGGCGCCTTCAGGCGCGGGCAGGTCGAACTGAGCGGCACGGAAGCTGCTGCTGGGCTTTTCAGACTTCCAGCTGGGATCGATGGAGAACGACAGTCCGGCCGAGACGGCCTTTCCGCCCTCGATCACCGCCGGTTCCTGTTTGGGCCCTGGCTCCAGCATGCTTTGCTGTTGCCCGGCGCCCTGGCCTCCAACCGGCGGATGACCGGCGGGCAGGTCTGAACCGGATGACTGAGCCATCATGGGCGGCGCCGGGGTGGAACTCGACTCGACAAACTCGCCCTGGTTGCTGTTGGAACAGGCGGCCATGAGCGCCGCTACGGTCAGATAAAGCGCGAAACGTTTCAATGGAGAAACCTCCCGAATGGTTATGGATGAGTCGCCGCCGCACCGAAGGATAGACATGAGCGATCTCGCGCCGGGTCGAATTCGATTCCGGAAGCGGCTATGAATACCTCTGTATTAAAATGATGAATGAGAAAATCGCCAAGTGACGGGCGTCCGATTCCGTCTTTCCCACCGGCGTTTCCGGAAGAAATCACCATTTTGTCAATTTGTTAAAACGATTCCGCCCGGCGGCGCGTTACATGCGGTAAGATGAACGCGATCGCGATGAGGCCGATAGCTCCTGAACCCACTCCGAACGCCCTCGGCGATGAAGCGCTGATGACGCGCTACGCCCAGGGCGACGCTCAAGCCTTCGATACGCTCTTTGAGCGTCATCGCGGTTCGGTGTACGCCTTTATTCAGGGATTCACCCCCCATCGCGACCAGTGGGACGACCTGTTTCAGGACGTCTTCATTCGCTTAATTCGCAACCGGAAGCGGTATCGGGAGACCGCCCGCTTCACAACCTGGCTTTACGCTATTACGCGCTCCGCGTGCATCGATGCCATGAGAAAAGCGAAAACACAGGCCAACCTGATTCAACCCACGGACGGCGACACAGTGATCTCACTGGCCGCCTGCGCCGGTTCAACGCCGCGCGACGCCGCTCATGAGTCTTTCATGCGCGAGCGGATTCTCCACGCGGTTCATTCACTGCCCGACGAACAACGCGAAGCGTTGATGTTACGTGAAAATACCGACATGACTTTTGATGAAATCGGCGCTCTGCTCGGCTGCCCGGCCAATACCGTCAAAAGCCGGTTGCATTACGCATTGAGCGCGGTCCGGCGCCGATTGATTCAGGATGGAATCACGCCATGAATGAAGAACAAATCCGTCAGTGGATGATCGAGCGGCTCTACGGCGAAATCTCGCCTGAAGACGATCTCCGGCTCGAAGAACAGTTAAGCGCCGATGACGCGCTAGCGCGTGAATGGTCTGAACTGCTCCAGGCGCGTGAGTGGATGCGCTCGCTTCACGATTCAGGCCAAGCCGCGCCCGATCCCGACGCGATACATGATGAAGCTCGGCGTGATCTCGCCCGCCGTACCATTTTTCCGGCGCGCTGGCTGGCTGCGGCGGCGGTGCTGATGTTGGCGAGCGTATCCGCCGCCGTCGCCCTGCTGAATCCAACGCCCAAAACCGGCGTAGACGGCTCCGCCATCGTGATGAACGCGCCCGCGCCGGATATCACCTTGCGCGAATCGGTAAGCCGGAAAGTGAAACCCATACGCGAAGCCGTCGCGGTAAATTCCGTAACCGGCCTGCTTTCAATGAATGACGCGCCCGAACCCGCATTGATAGCAGCGTCGCACGGCGGCTCGGCGGAAATCGATGCGTCCGCCGCTCAGGCCGAAAGCCTGTTCCGAACCGGACTCAGCGTCTACAACCAGGCGTTTACCAAGGTCGGCGGTGAAAGAAAAACCCTGCTGGAAAGCGCACTGCTATTGTTATCGGACGTGGTCAAGCAGTGTCCCGGCGAAAAAGAATGGGCGGCGCTGGCGATGACGCTGATGGCCGACTCATACCGCGCGCTCGACCGTACAGGAGACGCCATTGAGACCTATCGCGAGTTGATCGCCCGGTTTCCCGATTCCGAAATTACCGCTCAGCAGGCGCGCTATTCTCTCGCCGAACTGATGATGTCCGACGAAAAGTATTTCGGCGGCATCGCGGGCGTTATTAATGACTTAAACGCCAGTGACGGTTCGTCTGAACAATTCGCCACGCTGGCGTTGAGCGCCGCCGGGCGAGTTCAGAACGCGGAGCCCGAACAGGCGCTGGAATGGACGCGCGCCGTGCTCGCCGCCTGGCCCGGCGATCACGTGTTTCACCAGAAAGCCCAGCATATCGCCGATGATATCCGCCGGGCTTTGCGGGATCGTGACGCCATTCATGACTGGTTGTTCATTGGCCCCTTCCCCGATTTCGCGATGGGTTTCGGCGAATTACCGCTCGCCGGTTCCAACTCGAAAATGAGAGGGCTGAACGGCCAGTCCGTCGCGTGGCGTCCGGTCGCGCTTGATGAGGGCCGCCTGCTTCCATTAAAAGGCGCGCGAATCCCCGACGGGAAAGGCTGGACCGGCTGGCTGTCCACTTCCGTGTACACGCCTCATCCCCGCATGGTGGTCATATCCGCGAACACGCAGGCGGTGTACTACCTGTACATCAACGGGGAAATCCGGTCCCGCCAGCGCAATCCATCCTTGATCGATCCTCGGGAATTGCTGAGGCTCAATCAGTCGTATTGCAAGGTCCCGCTGGAAGAAGGCTGGAACCAGATTACATTCAAGGTCTTTTTCTCCACCTCGAATCCCGAAGACGCGATCTTTCTGGTTTCAGTTCTCGATACCGATTTAAATCCGATCCCCGATCTGACCTGTTCGACCGAGCCGCATGAGAACGCGAGCGCCCGTTCCACGCGGCCGGCGCCGGTCGAACGCCGCTAACCCGGGATCCACAGAGGTGCCGATATGAAAAAACGATTTCAAACCCTGTTACTTTATTACTTTCTCATCGCGATAGGCGCGCTGGGCGCGTCCGCCGATATAACGCTCGACCGCAACGGCGTCACCGCCGTTCGTCACGCCGAATCGGTGGCGATCACACTCCCGTTTCAGTTCAGTGAGACCGGACGGCGAATTGAAGACCTGAAGGCGACGCTGCTCGACGGCGGGTATCAGCCGATCTCCAAGCTCGAGAAAAAAATCGTCATTCTCAATGGAAAAGGCGTCGAGGAGATCGCATTGCCCATCGCATCCAACGCACCCGCGCTGGATCAATGCACCCTGCGCATCGACCTGATGGGTCAGGTGTGGCTCAAGCCTCTCGGCACAGAGCAAGACAGTCAGGAGATTCAACTGGTCGGTCAGACAGAGTGGATTGAGGGCGGCAGAAGCGTTGTCCGCGCGATCGTCACCAACGGACGGGATGGAGCCCCGATTGAAGGGGCTGAAGTCAGCGCGGAACTCGCCCGGGGCGGCGAGGCCGTCATTCGGGTCGAGGCTCGAACCGACTCCGGCGGCGCGGCCGAACTCGTCTTCAATCGGCTGGACGGCCTTAACGGCGAATACGTACTCAGCCTTCATGTTCGATCGAAGCTGGGTGATAACTCGCTCGAATCCCGCGTCACCGTGAAACCCGGCGTCAAAATTTTTCTTACCACCGACAAACCTGTTTATCAGCCTCGCCAGACCATCCATATCCGTGGGCTGATCGCTCATCAGATGAGCAACAAACCGCTTGCCGGTAGAACGGTCACGCTTGAAGTCTACGACGGTCGCGGTAACAAAGTCTTCAAACAGAATGAAAAAGCCTCCGAATTCGGAGTCGTCTCCGCCGATTTTCAACTGGCTGACGAAGTCAATCAAGGCGATTACCTTGTCAAAGCCATCAGCGGAGAAACGGAGTTTGAAAAAGGCGTTCAGGTGTATGAATACGTCCTGCCCAAGTTTCGGGTCGACGTCAAAACCGAGCGTTCGTTCTATGCCCCCGGAGAAACCGTGAAAGGCAGCTTGGAATCGCGTTATTTCTTCGGCAAGCCGGTGGACGGGGCGGCGGTCAAGATCGTGGCTAATTGCTTCGATATTGGCTTTAATGAATTTGTAACCGTTGATGGTAAAACCAATAACGAAGGCAAGTTTGAATTCTCATTTGTCTTGCCGGACCGGTTGGTGGGTCAACCGTTGTTCAAAGGAAACGCCCTGATTCAGCTCGACACACGGGTACGCGATTCGGCGGATCATGAAGAACAGAAGATTCATACCTTCCACGCCGCGTCCGATCCGCTGGAAGTTGACCTGATTCCTGAAAGCGGCGTCCTGACGGCGGGCGTCGAGAACGAGGTTTATCTGGTCGCTTCCTATCCCGACGGAAGCGTCGCCAAGCCGAGCCTGAGCATTAAATCAAGCGCCTTAAAGCAAGATATCAAAGTAAAATGCAATGATGATGGAATCGCGGTTCTATATGTCACTCCAAAAGAGAAAGAACCGGTCGCGCTCACTATCGAAGCCAATCTGGATGGAAAAACCATCTCGCTCAATAAAGAGGTCCCCGTCACCGCAACCGAAGATTCTCTCCTTCTTCGTCCAGATAAGGCTGTGTATCGGGTTGGCGACGTGATGACGGTAAATGTCTTTTCGCCGAATCAAAAAGGCGAAGCCGTTTATCTCGATATCATCAAAGACGGTCAGACCCAGTTAACGCATACCTTGCGTCCTGAAAACGGGCGAGCCCAAATCAAGCAGCCGATCACGCATGATCTATCCGGGACAATTGAACTTAATGCGTATCGCATCAGAAGCGACGGCAATATGGTTAGCGACAACCGGCGCGTCATCGCGCTTCGCTCCGACGACCTGCGCATCGAAATCACGCCCGACCTCGACCAATACGCCCCCGGGCAGCCCGCTCGGCTCAAGATCGCGGTGCGCGACTCCGCCGGCCAACCGGTGCAGGCGGCTCTTGGCATGAACATCGTCGATGAAAGCGTCTACAGCCTCTCCGAAAAAGAACTGGGGCTGGCGAAGGTTTTCTTCGCTATCGAGCGCGAACTGCTCCAGCCCAAAGTGGAAATTCATGGCTACAAACTCGACAAGGCGATTTCCTTGTCACCGATGCCGCTGGAGAAAGAAGACTCGCTCGCCAAGGCGCTTCTTTCACGTCTCGACAACCCGGATTCATCCAGGATGATCGTCGACACCGGCGTTGAAAAACGCCGGCGGGTGCAAACCGACCTTCAGGCGCTGGGACAGAAAATGGCTGAATTGGGATTACAGCCCGATGGGAGCAACCCACGCGGTGAAAACTTCTTTGACCATCCCATGACGGCGGGTGAAGCGCTGCTTCGGCTGGACGGCGACCTTAACGATCTTCCGCTGAAAGACCCGTGGGGACGCCCGTATGCGATCTACCGTACATCCGGTGGTGAACTAAGCCTGGCCAGCGTCGGCCCAGATGAACTGGCCGATACACAGGATGATGAAACGCAAACGCTGCAAAGCATCCTCCCCCGCATGAGAGTGCTGGGATTGGGGAGGGGTGGAGAGCGGCTACTGATGCTTCGACGTGGAGGAGCCGTTCAGGAACGCCTTTTGGACGAAGGGGCGATCATTTTGGAAGAGAGAGAAGCGCTGGGCCGGGAACCCGCCCTGGCGAAGGGAATTGAACCGGGCGCCGTGCAGCTACAAGGCGGAGGCTTTGGGGGCTATGGAATGCGTGGGATCGATCGACTTGATATGGCAGCGGCGCCGGACGCTCCCGCCATCAATTATAAATTGGTAAAACAACAACCTGGCATAATGGCTTTGGACGGCCCTCCCGGCGTTTCTTCCAACGTGCAGGATACCGGCATTGGCGCGGAAGGCGGCGCCCAACCTCAGGATTCTCAATGGGGGTTTGAGCCGGGCGATGATGCGGACGGCATCATGGTACAGGACCGTTTTGGCGCGGTCCATCCCTCAAACGGAGATATCAACAATGACGGCGTCTCCAACCTCGCCACATCGGCCGCCATCGCTCAAGCGGATAATCAAGACAAGTCCGTCTATTACGATTACTCCGCTCAGAGCGAAGACAAGGCGAATCGGCCGGAAGCCGATCCTATCTATCAATCGCTGCAAAAAGAGGTCCCCTTCGACCTGCTGAAGCCGCAAGATGACGCCGCATTACCCGCGGCGGGGATGAACGATCTGTTCTCGTTTATCGTTTCCGCGACCGATTCACTGGGTGAGCGCAGCGAAGCGCTGTGGGGCGAGTTTCAGCAGGAAATGGGCCTTCAGGATGAAAACCTGGGCCCGCTCTACGCCGGCGGCGTGGTCAATGAAAAAGCGCTTCAGGCGGCGGCGGAAAAAGCCCTCGAAAAACACGGCGGCCAACTCGACCAGACCGTCCAGCAGACGCTCGCCAGCCTGCGGGAAAAGTTCAGCGAACTGTCAGACGCCTCAGCCAGCGTCAAACCCGCCGAGCGCGCGGTGCGGGTGCGGCGTTATTTCCCCGAAACGCTGTACTACACGCCCGAGTTGATCACCGACGAACGCGGCGAGGCCCAACTCAATCTGCCGATGGCCGATTCCATCACCACCTGGCGTCTGTCGGCGATGGCCAACGCCAAAAGCGGCGCGCTGGGCGACGCCACCGCCGCGATGAAGGTCTTCAAGCCGTTCTTCATCGATCTCGACCTGCCGGTGTTTCTCACCCGGGGCGATGAGGTCACCATCCCGGTGGCGGTGTACAACTACCTCGACAAACCGCAGGAAGTCGAAGTCTCGCTCGAAAAGGCGGGCTGGTTCGATTTGCTGGAAGGGGATCTGAAACGAGACGTTAAAGTCGCCGCTCACGAGGTCACCTCGGTTTCATACCGCATTCAGGCCAGCCAGTTGGGCGACAAACCGCTCACCGTCTTCGCCTGGGGTTCGGAAGACGCCGACGCCATCTCCCGGACCATTGAGGTACGCCCCAACGGCGAACCCCGCTTCGTGAATTTCAACGGACGGCTGGAAAGCGCAGTGGAAGAACGCTTTTCCCTGCCCCCCAACCGCCTGCAGGGCGCCGATCGGCTTTGGGTCAAAATCTATCCCGGCATTTTCAGTCAGGTGGTCGAGGGTATGGACGCCCTGTTGCAGATGCCCTACGGCTGTTTCGAACAAACCAGTTCAACCACCTATCCCAACATTCTCGCGATGCGCTACATGCGCGACAGCGAACGCATCACCCCCGCCATCGAAATGAAGGCGCGCGAATATATCAACCTGGGTTACCAGCGCCTGCTGACTTTTGAGATTCCCGGCGGCGGCTTCTCCGTCTTCGGTCAGGCGCCCGCCACCCGCGTGCTTTCCGCCTACGGGCTGATGGAATTCGGCGACATGAACGAAGTCTACCCCATCGACGAAAACGTGCTCGCCCGGACGAAAAACTGGCTGATGGGCCAGCGCAACGCCGACGGCTCGTGGGAACCCGATTCCAATTACGCCCACGCCGAAATGTGGAAATCGATTCAGGATAACAAAACGCTGGTCACGGCGTACATCGCCCTCGCGCTGGCTAACGCCGGCGCCGGCGAGCTTTCAACCACCACCCAGTACCTGCTCGACCACGCCCGAAGCGCGGACGACGCCTACACGCTTTCCATCTTGTGCAATGCGCTGTTGAAACTCGCGCCGAAAAATCCTGTCACGCTTGAAGCCATGAGGCGCCTGATAGATATGGCGGTCGTGGAAAACGACAAGCAGTACTGGAAGTGCGACGCCAGCATGAGCTTCGCGCGCGGCGAACACGCCTGGGTCGAGGTCACCGCCTGGGCGGCGCTGGCCGCCATCGAAAGCGGCCGCTACCCCGCCGAACTCTCCCGCACGCTCAACTGGCTGATCTCGGTCAAATCGCCCAACGGGGCCTGGTCGACCACGCATGGAACCGTACTCGCGCTCAAGGCGCTGATCGGCTCACTCGGCGCCCGCACCAGCCTGGGCGATGGAACCGCCGTGGTCGCCGTCAATGGACGCGAGGCGGGGCGCATTGAAATCACGCCCGATAACGCCGACGTATTCCACCAGATCGACGCCACCCGTTTTCTTAACGAGGGCGAAAACAAGGTCGAGCTGACCATGAACGGTGAAGGCTCGATGATGTACCAGATCGTCGGCAAGTATTTCGAAGGCTTTGGCGGGATCGTTCCGCTGCACGGCCCCGTCTCGGGTTCGGCCATTCAGACGAGTCAATTAATCAACAAAGCCTTCGACATTCAGGTCGAATACGACCGCACCGAACTGCGCCGCAACGACCGCGTCACCTGCCACGTCTCCGCCACCAACAACCGGCCCGAGCAGGCTCAAATGGTGATGATCGACGTCGGCGTCCCGCCCGGGTTCCAGGTCGAGCGCCCCCAGCTGGATGAATACGTCGACAAGGGGACCATCGCAAAGTACAGCGCCACCGCCCGGCAGGTGTTGATCTACATCGAATCGATGAAAGGCGGCGAAACGCTGAAGATCGACGTGCCGATGAAGGCCACTCTTCCAGTGGTGGCCAAGGCGCCCGCGTCGAGCGTGTATGAGTATTACAACCCCGAGGTCAAATCGATCTCGCCGCCGCAGGACATGATCGTCGACTGATCCTGGCGCCGCCAAAGTAACTTTGGCTGACAAAGCCAACGCCCCGGAGGATGCTCTCCCCCGGGGCGTTTTTGATATCACATTTAAGACGATTCCTCACGGATAGTAGGGCGGAGGAGGCGGCGCGGGTACGTAGTAATAGCCGGGCGCCGGGACATAGTAATAATGATGGGGATTCATCGGGCGTCCGCGAAAGCGAGGACGAGCAGGCGGTGGAGGCGTATACCGGCTCGCGCCATCGGCGTATCCCTGATGGTATCCGGTTCCATACGACCGGGCCCGGTCTCGTTCGACCGCGTCTCCCACCAGAGCGCCCGACAACGCGCCCACTCCGGCGCCAATCAGCGTGGCTTCGGTGTTTCCACCGATCGCCTGACCCGCCAGCGCGCCAATGGCGCCGCCGCCCAGCGCTCCGCTGGTGGTGTTACAGCCCGCCGCGATCGATACCACGCTCGCGATGATGATCATTCCAATGGGCGTTTTCATGAGAGGCTCCTTCTTCGGCCACCGCGTGGCCCGTTATTGAATGAGTTATCGCATTGAGCGGGCCCGCGGCTAACAATCCGCTGGCGGCGCCTCGGCGCATAAAACGAAAACCGCCCGGAAGCCGAAGCCGCCGGGCGGGTCGCCGCGTTGGAATCAGAGGCTCGATCAGCGAGGCGCCGAGTTGTAATTCGGCTGGCTCTGCGACGTCGAGCTGTTCGAATTGGCGCTGCCCTGGTTGTAACCCTGGTTATAGCCCTGATTGTAGGATTCACGCTTCTGCCGGTCGATATGATCGTTCAGAAGCGCGCCGCCAACCGCGCCGGCGCCGGCGCCCAGCAGAGTCGACGTGGTATTTCCACCGATCAACTGCCCCGCCAGACCGCCCACCGCCGCGCCGCCCAAGGCGCCGGTCTGCGTGGGCGACGAGGTGCAGCCCATCAGGACCAGAGAAATTCCAACGGCTAACACGATTGCGAAATTGGTGATTTTCATCAAAATCACTCCTTTCAAAGTGCGCCTCATCAGAGGCTCTACCCTAATTATCGTTGAAGTTGTTCAATCAGCTGACTTGATGATGATATGGAACGGATCATCATGGTTACTGGTAATTATAGTATATCGGATTCTTTCAAAAATGAAAATCAAGTCGGCTCAATCACACTCCGAATCACCTTCTTTTTGCTCCCGTCCGGGTGAAATTTTTGACCGGCGTAAGTTGCTTCTCTGCTTTATCCCGTTTCTGGTTTATATGTCTAACTTCAGAGAATTGAGCAGTGGAGACACCACCGGCGCCAAATTCGCCGCGATTCTGCTGGCGCGTTCCGGCACGGTGTACATGGATCAGTTGCATGATTTTCTCCCCTATAACGACTTGCCGTATTTTTTGTCGGAGCGTAACGGCCACATCGTCTCCAACTATCCGATCTTCCCCGGTCTGATGGCGTTTCCGTTTTACGCCCCCTTCGTCTGGTCGGGCATGATTCAACCCGGCGACGGCAACCTGGTGTGGGATTACATCAGCAAGATCACCGCCTCCACCTACTGCGCGCTGACCGTACTTTTTACGTTTCTGACGCTGAAGCGCTTCCTTTCGAAAACCGGAGCGCTAACCGTCTCTTACGCTTACGCGTTCGGCACGGCGTTATGGCCGATCGCCTCGCAGAGCATCTGGCAGCATACCGGCGCCGTCTTCTGGTGGAGCGTGTGTTTTTACGCCACCGTCCGCGCTCTGGAAGAAGACGGTTCTCCCCGCGCCAATCGCTGGCTGGCGCTGGCCGGCGCCGCGGCGGGTTGTACGGTCTTGTGCCGGATCATTCATCTGGTCGCGGCCGGGTTATACGGCCTCGCGCTGCTGGTTCGTTTCCGTTGGCGTTCGGTGTGGTACGCGATCCCCGCGTTGGCGCTCATCGCGGCGCTGGCCGCCTATAACGAGTGGATGTTCTCCACCTGGAACGGCGGGCTGGCGCTGGTGCTGGAAGATCGCTGGTATCTCGACCGGGTGCGCGGCGGGGTTTGGTCGACGCCGCTGTGGGAAGGGCTGGCGGGGGTGCTGTTCAGCCCCAGCCGGGGCGTTTTCGTCTTCAGTCCGATTCTGCTGTTCTCCATTTGGGGAATGTACGCCGCCTGGCGGTCGGATGATCCCTACCGTCGTTTTTTCGCTCTGACGGGCTCCATTCCGGTTATTCTATTCGTCCTGCTGGCGAAATATATCGTCTGGTGGGGTGGAATCATGCACTACGGCCCACGGTATCAGGTCGATGTGTATCCATTTCTTATTCTGTTCCTCGCCGCCGCGTGGCCGTCGATCTCCCGCCGGCGGGCGCTGACCGTGCTGTTCGCTCTGTTGCTGGCGTTTTCCATCTGGGTACAGTGGATCGGCGCGTTCTGTTACCCCGGCCGTTGGGCGGTGTATCCCGTCAGCCTGTCGGAAGACAAGGGGCGTCTGTGGGACTGGCGATACAACCAGATATGGGACAGTTTTGAAAGCGGCGTGAAATGGCCCCCTCTCCAGCTAATGCAATAAAAGCGTTGATTGGATATGGCGTTTTTTTGAAATCGAGAGACAATATCATGCGTGATCTTTCATCCTCCGGGGTGAACGGACGATACCCTACCCGCAGGAGCCTGGCTCGGACCTTAACGGAATGACCAACACCGCCGACCCCGTCGAGAAAAAAATTCATTTTTCCATCATGCCGCAGCCCGATTATTTCACCTGCGGCCCCACCTGTCTTCAGGCGGTGTACCAGTATTACAACGACGTCCTGCCGCTCGAAACCGTCATCACCGGAATTCCCCAATTGCTCACCGGCGGAACGCTGGCGGTGATCCTCGCCTGTCACGCATTAAAACGGGGCTACCACGCAACGATCTATTCATACAACCTCGACGTTTTCGACCCAACCTGGTTCGGGCTGAAAACCGGCCAGATCCGTGACAAACTCATCGAACAGATGAAACACAAAACCAGCCCGCGGATCCAACTGATCAGCCAGAATTATCTTGAATTCTTTGAATTAGGTGGAGAGTTGCGCTTCGCCGAGCTGACGCACCGGCTCATCCAGAAACATCTGAAAAAAGACACACCCATTCTGACCGGACTCAGCGCCACCTATCTCTATCACAGCTCGCGTGAAATCGGCCCGAACTGTGATTACGATGACATTCGAGGAACGCCTTGCGGGCATTTCGTGGTATTATGCGGATACAACCGCGATCATCGCACTGTACGGGTGGCCGATCCACTGTATCCGAATCCGTTGAAAGAAAACCATTACTACGAAGTCAATCTGGACCGGCTGATCTCGTCGATTCTGCTGGGCGTCCTCACCGATGACGCCAACCTTCTTCTGATCGAACCCCGGAGGAGCGAGTAGTCATTCGCCATGCCGAACCTCATCGTCGTGAACAATCCAAAACGCTGGCCGTTCACTCATACGGGCGCGGAGGTCGTCTCGGCCCGTCACTATCTTTCCGACCCCAAATTCAGCGATCAGCGCGGCGTAAAAGTATTCAACCTGTGCAGCAGTTACCGCTATCAGAGCCTGGGGTATTACGTCTCCCTGCTGGCGGCCGCCCGCGATCATCGCCCCATCCCCAGCATCGAAACGATTCAGGACATGAAGTCGCTTTCGATTCTGCGGCTGATCTCCGACGATCTTGACGAACTGATTCAGCGCAGCCTCAAACCGCTGCAATCCGATCGTTTCACCCTCAGCATTTATTTCGGACGAAACATGGCGAAGCGGTATGAACGCCTAGCTGACCAGCTCTCACGCCTGTTTCAATCGCCCTTGCTTCGCGCCGAGTTCCGTTATCTCGATAACCATTGGGCTCTGCACAGAATCTACCCTATCACCATCAAGGAAGTGGTTCAGGAGCATTACGGCTTCGTCACGCAGGCGGCGGAGGAATTTTTCGCATCCGCGCCGCGCGCGCCCCGGCGGAAGATCCCTCGTTACGATCTCGCGATCCTGGTCAGCGATGATGAAGAAAACCCGCCCTCCAACGATCGCGCGTTAAAAAATTTCGCCAGAGCAGCCAAACGAGCCGACCTGGGCGTGGAATTTATCGACAAGGACGACTATGGCTCGATCCCCGAATTCGACGCGCTGTTTATCCGCGAGACCACCAACGTCGATCATCATACCTACCGCTTTTCTCGCCGCGCCGCCGCCGAAGGGCTTGTCGTAATCGACGATCCGGCGTCCATCCAGCTATGCACCAATAAGGTTTTCCTCGCGGAGCTGCTCAGCCGTCACCGCATATCGCATCCCCGTACCATGATCGTTCATCGCGATAACAAGACGCAGGTTCAACAGACCATCGGTTTGCCCTGCATTTTAAAAATGCCCGACAGTTCGTTTTCACAGGGCGTATTCAAAGCGGAAGATCCCGACAGCCTGCATCGTATCATCGAGCGGCTGCTTGATGATTCCGATCTCATCATCGCTCAGGAATACACCCCCACGCCTTTTGACTGGCGGGTGGGGGTGTTGAATCGCAAGCCGATCTACGTCTGCAAGTATTTCATGGCCTCCGATCACTGGCAGATTCAGAAGAATGAGATGAATGGCGAAACGCGCTACGGTGACGTGGCCTCGTATCTAGTCGAAGAGTCGCCCCCCGCGGTCGTCAAAACCGCTCTGCGCGCCGCCAACCTGATCGGCGATGGGCTATACGGCGTCGACTTGAAACAAATCGGCGATAAAGTGTACGTCATAGAAATCAACGACAATCCCAGCATCGACGCCGGTTTTGAAGACGCGAAGCTGAAAGACGCGCTCTACGACCAGATCATCTCCGTCTTTGTCGAACGAATTGAAAAACGGAAAGCCCGCTAACCATGTCTTCTCAAACGTCACGCGCCCTCTTCAGCGCATACGGCGTCGAACTGGAATACATGATCGTGAATCGTTCGACGCTCAACGTCGCGCCGCTCTGCGACAGGTTGATTCATTCCGTGGCCGGTTCGTATGAATCGGAGATCGAGCGCGGCTAGATTTCCTGGTCCAACGAGCTCGTTAACCATGTGATCGAACTCAAAACCAACGGGCCGGCTCCCGGTCTGGCGGGGCTGGCGGGCTTGTTCCAGTCGCAGATTGAAGACCTGGATCGGCGTCTTGAAGAATTCGGCGCCCGGCTCATGCCCACCGCCATGCACCCCTGGATGAACCCCGATCAGGAAACGCAGCTCTGGCCGCATGAATTCAACCCCGTGTACGAAAGTTACGATCGCATCTTCGGCTGCGGCGGGCACGGCTGGTCGAACCTGCAAAGCGTTCATCTGAATCTGCCCTTTTCCAGCGATGAAGAGTTCGGGCGGCTGCATGCGGCGATTCGCATCCTCATGCCGTTATTGCCCGCTCTGGCGGCCAGCAGCCCACTGGTCGATGGCCGCCGCGCGAACTGGCTCGACGCGCGCATGGCGTATTACCGGACCAATTCCGAACGCGTCCCCTCGGTGACGGGCCGGGTCATTCCCGAAGCGGTATTCACGCACCGCGAATACAAGGAACGCATCTTTGATCCCATGTACCGCGACATCGCGCCTCTCGATCCGCAGGGCATCCTGCGTCATGAATGGCTCAACTCGCGCGGCGCCATCGCGCGATTCGACCGGGGCTCGATCGAGATTCGCGTGCTCGATATTCAGGAATGCCCCAGCGCCGACCTGGGCGTGTTAATGCTGATCGACGCCGCATTAAAGGCGCTGGTCAAAGAGCGCTGGACGCCGTTCGCCGAACAGAAAAACGTCAAAACCGAACCGCTGGAAACGATCTTCCTTCAATGTATCGAAAAAGCCGAATGCGCCCCGGTCGCCGATCGCGATTACCTGCGCCTTCTGGGCATTGAATCAGAGGATCCGGTTCTCGCGGGCGGCGTGTGGAAACATCTGTTCGCTGAACTTGGCCATGAATTCAAACAGCGTGACGCCAAAGCTTGCGCCGCGCTGGAATGGATACTCGAACACGGCTCGCTCTCGACTCGCATTCTTAACCGTTTAACTGAAGGCCTCGACGTAGACAGCCTGCATTTTATCTATGCGGAATTGTGCGAATGCCTCGCTCAGGGGCGGCTTTTCCGTTGAGCGCGGGGCTGTCTCTTTATCTCACGTGCGAACACGCCGGAGCGGAGATTCCCGAATGCTGCAAAGAAGATTTGAGCGCCGCCACGGCGATCCTGCGAACGCATCGCGGATTTGACGTCGGCGCGTTGAACATGGCGCAAGCCATCGAGGCGGATTTCAACGCCCCGCTGCGATACACTCTCATCAGCCGTCTGGTAATCGATTGCAATCGTTCTCCACATCACCCTCGCCTGTTTTCCGAGTTCACCCGGTTTTTGCCTGTGGATGACAAAAACCATCTCCTCGAACACTATTACGCGTCACATCGTGGTGTTGTGGAACAAGAGATACGCGATAGAATCGAACGCGGTGAACGGGTGTTCCATCTCGCGGTCCATACCTTCACGCCGATACTCAACGGCGTCGAACGTCCAACCGGCATTGGGCTGTTGTACGATCCCGCGAGACCATTGGAGCAGGATTTGTGCCGCCGCTGGAAACGCGAGTGTTCAGATTTACTGCCACGAATCGCGATCCATTGCAACCGGCCTTACAAAGGCGCGTCCGATGGGTTTACCACCTGGCTGCGCACCCGTTTCTCGCAGGCCGTATATCTCGGCGTGGAGTTGGAGATCAATCAACGCCACTGGTCTGAACGCGCCAAATCATGGGGCCCGATCAAACCGGCGATTCTGGAATCTTTGCGGCGAATTCTGTACACTGTGTGACTGGTAATTGCCGTTATCGCTCAAGTGATTCATCCGTAATTGGATAAACGGGACTTCAAGAGGAGAATAATATGCGAAAGCATTTATGGATTCTGATTCTGGTGGTTTGCGCCGTCCAAATCTCGTGGAGCCAGGCCGCCGGCGCGGAAAAAATCGCCGCCGTGGTGAATGGAGAAGTCATCCTCACCGGCGAGCTGGACGATTACATCCAACTACGCAAGAAAAGCGACGTGGATCTGAGTTCTTTGTCTGAACAGCAACTGAATCAGGTTCGTCTCGAAGCCCTCAAATTCCTGATTGATGAAAAACTGCTGATCAACGCGATCGAACAGCGTCTGAATCCCGACCAGAAAGACCTCGTCCGTCAGTCGGTCGATCGCCAGACGGATCGCATCATCGAACAGATGCAGGCGCCATACTCGTCGCCCAGCGCGCTCGAACAACGCGAAAAGGAAATGGGGGTCACCTGGGATGAAATGCGCCGCATTCAGCGTCAGCAGGTGTATAAGGATTACCTGCTCCACATCGTCGCCCCTCAGATCAAGCGGGGCGAGGTACAACCTCCCACGCCCGAAGAGATTCAGCAATACAAGAAAGACAATCCCGGCATGTTTGATGATGAGATGATCCAGGTGGCGCATATCCTGATCCGCGTTCCTGAAGACGCCACCGAACCGCAGGTGGCGCAGGCTCTGGAAAAAGCACGGCAGATCGCCACCCGCGCCCGTAATGGCGAATCGTTTGATGAGCTGGCCGCGACGTTCTCCGAACATCAGGAAACCCGCGCTCAGGGAGGCGTTCTGCCCCGTTTCCGCAAGGGGCAGATGTTCCCTCAATTCGACGTTCTGTTCGGAATGGATGAAAACACCATCACCGATCCGATCAGGACGCCGCTCGGCTTTCATGTCATCAAGGTTCTTGAAAAAGAAACGCCGGGAAAATTATTACTGCGGAAAAAACTGGAAGACGTCATGAAGCAATGGATCACCGATCTTCACGAGAATGCGAAGATCGATATACGAATCGCGGCGTCGTAAGACGCCGTGATCCGAAAACATTCTATAAAGGGATCGGATTCAGCCGAGGCTTTGTTCGACTTTTTCGAGCTGACTCTTCAGATCGAAATCAACGTCGAAATCTTCAATGCGGTCGTCGGCGGTCTTTTTGACTTCACCCATCTCAACCAGGTTGAAGACGATGTTGCCGAAGTCGCGCGGGGTTTGAACGCCCCAGTTTTCAAATACCAGGTACGCCATCTCGCCGTACCGGTTTTTGGCGAATTTGGCGATGCCGACCAGCAACTGACGCCCTGAAACGTGACGCGTCTTCTTGTACAACGCCTGCGTGTAGCGAAGCGCTTCAAGAACGAACAAGTATGCATTGAGATGATAACGCCGATCATGATCGGCTAACCATTGAAACACACGCTCGTCATTCATGAGTTCATCCCCACCCACTGACGGCGGCGGCCGTCAGAGATGACACGAAATTGAATTTGATATTAAAATTATAATAGCTTATTGAAATTGGACAATCCTCGAAATGACTTCATCGCGCTTCATCATAGTGGACGGTTACGCCCTGAAAAAATCGAATCGTCACGACGGATTCAGGGATCGCGACATCTAAGGGGTAACCCCGGCGGAGAGACATGATTCAGACTGCCCCCATTCAGGATCGGCCCGGCCGCGCTCAAGAAGGCCTGTCGATCATCGTTCCCGTTTATAACGAATCGGAAGGCCTGCGCGAATGCGCCGCTGAATTACGCGGCTTCACGGCATCGCTCGAATATCCCTGTGAAATCATGTTCGTCGATGACGGGTCTCATGAACCGATCCTTCCATTGCTGAATGACGATACGTTTCAATGCGTGCGTCACGAGGTCAACCTCGGTTACGGCGCCGCCATCAAAACCGGCATCCAGCACACCAGATATCCCAACATTGTGATCATCGACGCGGATGGCACCTACCCCGCCAGCGCGATTCAGACATTGGTCGATCATCTGGATTGCGTCGATATGGCGGTGGGCGCACGAATCGGCTCCAACGCAAAAATTCCCTGGATTCGGCGCCCCGCGAAATGGATGATACGCATCTTCGCCCAATGGATGGTACGCCGCTCGATTCCTGACCTCAATTCGGGGTTGCGCGCGTTCCGGCGCGAAGAAGTCGAACCGATCCTGCGGTTGCTGCCGGATGGATTTTCATTGACCACCACAATCACCATCGCGTTTCACGCCAACGGCAAGCGAGTTTCGTATCCTGAAATCGAATACCGCAAACGCGCCGGACGTTCCAAGTTCAGACCGGTCGCCGACACGTGGAACATGATCATGGTGATTCTGCGCACGGTGGTGTTATTACGTCCGTTGAATTTCTTTCTGCCGCTCAGCGTTCTGCTTGCCTTCGCCGCGTTTCTGGTTTTAATCGTTTCACAGGCGATGGGGCGTTTTATGGACGCAACCTTTATCGTTTTAATGATGACCAGTATTCAGATGTTCGTTCTCGGACTGGTGGCCGACCTGATCGTGCGCGTCCATTTATGGACCCACTGACACGATTATGCGGCGTCCACCTGAAACCCTGTTACAATGGATACAATGAACTTGATGCGACTCCCTGAAATCCGTTCTTCTCTATCCTGGCTCGCGTGCGTAATTCTGCTCGCCACAGCGCTTTCTCATTGCGGCGGCGAGCCATCGCGACAGATCAACCGTCCAGCGCCGGACGTCACCCTGATATCTTTCGGCGATCGCACCGTTTCCGTCCGTGATTTCATGCTGGAATACCAGGAAACGAAATCCTTTGATGAATATCTCGCTCACGTCGTGTTACACGATGAAAAAGCAGCCAATCCTTCCGGGGGGGATTTGCCCTCCGCGGAGATTAATTCGACGACGGATTATATAAAAGACATCGCGCACGAGATCGCGTTTGAATCCATCCTTGCCGTGAAGGCGCAGGAACAGGAACTCGATCAAAAACCCGAGTTCACCGAATACATGAAAAACACGCTCGACGACGAGTTGTATCAGAAGGTCGTCGTGGAAGAAGTATTGAAGAATATCTCGATCACAGAGGCCGACCTGCGCCGTTTTTACGAACAGAATCACGAAGGCCTCTTCATGGAAGACAACACCAACGTCTTTCAGGTTCGCGGCATCTACGTCTACAAAAACGCGGAGGGCCGCCCGCCGGAAGCGGCTCAACAAAAAATCAATGAAGCGTACAAAGCGATCGAATCGGGCGACTCGTTTGAAGAAGCCGCGGTCAAGTATTCAGAAGCGCCCGCCAATATTCGTGGGCTTGCTAATCCCATTCCACCCGGATCGGCGGCGCCCGCGATTGAAGAACAACTCAAGCGGCTCAAAAAAGGAGAATATTCTCCGATTTTCGAGTACAACGATCGCTATTACATCCTGAAACTCGATGATTTCATCGAACCCCAATACCGGCCCTACGAAGAAGTACGTGATGGAATTCTAAAAAAGTTATTCGACGAAAAACGCAACGAAGGCATCTATCGCCTGTCCCGCTCGTTGCAGGAAAAACACAATTGTCTGATCAATGATGAACCGTTGATTGCTCCAGAAAACGCCGATCCATCGTCCATCGTGTTGAGTGTACCGGGGGTTTATGAGCTCACATTCGGCGAGTTCAAGGATATGGCGATTCAGAATCACAAATGGACGACGGAAATGAAGCGCGATTTTCTCAACGTGCTCGCCAATAAATACGCGTGTCTGGCTGAAGCCCGCGCTCGTGGCTGGGATGAAAGCGATGTCGCCGCGACCCTTTCGGTCTGGCGGCGTTCGCGGCTCGCCGATCTGTACCTCTCAGAACAAGCCAGCGACGCGGTCATGCCCGATGAGAAAATCCGCGAACAATACGAGAAATACAAAGATTCTCAATATCTGACCACGCCGGCTATTTACGATCTCTATCACATTTTCTTCCGCGTTCCTTTCGATTACTCGCTGTCTTCTTTTGAACGGGTGATTCGAACCCGACAGGCTGAAGACCGCGCCAATCGGGCGCGCGCCGAATTGGAAGAGGGCCGCCCCTTCCTTGACGCCGCCGCGCTGTACGCCTCCAATGGAGACGACGCCAGCTCGGGAGGACGACTCGGCGTAATACCTGAAAACCGGATGAACGCGGCCTTGCAGGCCGCCGTTGTGGGGCTGAAAGCCGGCGAGATCACCAAACCCATTCCCTATAACGACGACCAACAGATGCGGTTTGGATATGAAATCTATTACGTCAGAGACATCACGCCGCCGCGTCCATATACTTTTGATGAAGCAAGAGAGTTAATCGGTACGGCATTTGCTTCTAAAGAGATTCAGGAATTACGCCAGCGGTTGCTCGACGAGTTTGACCAGTTGCATCCCGCCGAATTCAACCAGCAAGCGCTCACTCAGGTTCGTGGCTATATGGCCCGCCTGGCGAAACGTCCTGATTTGCAGGCCGATATTCATTACTATGCACAAACGGAAAAAACAGCTAACTCGAAAACGCCGCAATAAGAATCTGAGAACCGAACCCGTTACCCAAAACAGGCCCGGCATGAAAATATTGTTTATCGCCTCCGAAATCGCTCCATTCGCCAAAACCGGCGGACTCGCCGACGTAGCGGGATCGTTGCCCAGAGCACTCGTAAAAAAAGGACTGCACGTCTCGCTCGTCATGCCCCGCTATCGCGGCGTAGCCAGAGACGCGGAAGTCGTCGACCGCTTTGACATTCAACTTGGCGAAACCAGTTATCAAGCGGAGATATTGAAAACCGTTTTGCCCAAAACCAGCATCCCGGTGTATCTCATCGCGCGAGACGAATTTTTTGATCGCGCTGGAATCTACAACGAAAACGGAGTTGATTATTCCGACAATCTGGAACGCTTCGCCTTTTTCAGCCGCGCCGCTCTGGAACTGATCAATCGCGGGCTGGTTGAGGCCGACCTGATTCACGCCAACGATTGGCAGTCGGCGCTGGCGCCGGTCTACATCCGCGCCGCCTCCGCCCAGGAACCCAAACTGGCTCGCCTGAAGAGCCTGTTCACCATCCATAACCTGGCGTATCAGGGCTCGTTCCCCACGGATGATTTCCTCAAAACCGGGCTCGACTGGTCGTACTTCAAACTGAACGGAATGGAGTTTTACGACCGCGTCAATCTGATGAAGGGCGGCATTCTGTTCAGCGACTATGTCAGCACGGTAAGCCCCACCTACGCCGAAGAAATCCAGACGCATGAATTCGGTTGTGGATTGGACGGGGTGTTGCGCCAACGGTACGACCGGCTTGTCGGCGTTCTGAATGGCGTGGATTACTCGGACTGGTCGCCCGATTCGGACACGAACCTGCCCGTGCAATACACGATCGACACCGTCGAGACGGATAAGATCGAGTGCAAACGAGCTCTGTTGAAGGCGTTTAACCTGCCTGAAGGCGATCTCAGCAAACCTCTGTTCGGCGTGGTGTCACGACTCGCCTCACAAAAAGGGCTCGATCTGCTTGCTGAGGCGATTCCCCGCCTGATCTCTCGTGGCGCTCGATTTGCTGTTCTGGGAACGGGAGAACCCGAGCTCGAAGAAAAATATAATACGCTCGATCAAATCTATCGCGCGGAGTGCGGCGTCAGGCTTGAGTACGATAACCGCCTCGCTCACATGGTTCAGGCCGGTTGCGATCTGTTTCTGATGCCCTCACGCTATGAACCTTGCGGGCTTACTCAGATGTACGCGTTGCGATATGGCTCGTTGCCCATCGTGCGCAATACAGGCGGTCTGGCCGATACCATCAAGGACGTCAATACGTTTCCAGACGGCAACGGATTCGTCTTTTACGACGCCAGTTCGGTGGCGTTGCAGGAAGCCTGTATCCGCGCACTCACGCTCTATCAGAATCAGCACGTCTGGTGGTCCATCGTCAAGCGCGCGATGAAACTCGATTTCTCCTGGGAAGCGTCAGCGCACGAATACATCAAACTGTACATGAACGTTCTCAGCGCATAATCCATCTGCTCAATTCGTAATTTGTGAGGTTGTATGAGCTCAAAAAAACCGGTTTATCTGCACGTCTTCTGGCATCAGCATCAACCCTGGTATAACGGACCCGATTCCAACGTCGCATGGATGCCGTGGGTGCGCATGCACGGCGTGAAAGATTATTACGATATGGCGTGGCTGTGCAAACGCTTTGAGGGCTGGAAACAAACCATCAATCTGGTCCCTTCCCTGCTTGAGCAGATTCGCGGTTATTGTGAAAAAGGCTGCACCGATTCCGCTCTGGAACTCAGCCGCAAACCGGCCGCCGACCTGACCCGCGACGAAAAACGAATCGTGCTCGAACGCTTTTTCGACGCGCACGCCCAACGCATGATCGATCCGATCCCCCGATACAACGAACTGCAACAAAAACGCGGCGGCGCCATCGAAGAAGCCATCGACCGCTTCACCACGCAGGACTATCTCGATCTGCAGGTCTGGTTCAACCTGACCTGGGTCGACCCCATCTGGAAAGAAAATCCCGACGAACCACTCACTTCGCTGGTCTCCAAAGGACGTGGCTTTACTGAAGAAGATAAACAGGCGCTGCTCGATGAACACATCAAGATTCTCAAGCGCATTATCCCCATTCATCAGAAAATGGCGGAAAAAGGAGCGCTTGAACTGACCACCACGCCGTACTTTCACCCGATCATGCCTCTCTTGTGCGACAGCGCGATCGCGAGAGTATCCAACCCTCATGACCCGACTCCCGAGCCTCCCTTCCATTCGCCGGAAGACGCGTTGCGCCATATCGAGAACGGTTTGGCGTATTTTCAGGAATGTTTCGGGTTCCGCCCGCGCGGCATGTGGCCTTCTGAAGGATCGGTTTCCGATCAGGCGTGCGCTTTGATGGCCAAAGCGGGAGTCACGTTTTTCTGCACTGACGAAGCCGTGTTGTTCGGCTCAAAACCATTCAACGGCCATGAATGGAAACGTGAGGATCTATTCAAACTGCACCGTCTGGCCACACCGGAAGGCGAACTCGATTGCGTCTTCCGCGATCACGGACTTTCCGACCTCATCGGCTTCATCAATCAGAATCAACCCGCTAAACAGGCCGCGAAAGACCTGATTCGCCACTTAAAAAACATCGGCGAAGACTGGAACGCGGATGCGCCGCCGCTGATCAGTATCATCCTCGACGGCGAAAATTGCTGGGAATATTACCCGCGTGACGGCCACGACTTCCTTCAGTATTTCATCGAAGGCGTGTTGAAGGATTCACAGGTAATCCCGACCACCGTGCCCGAATACCGCGATTCGTACTCTACGGATCCTACCCTTGAATCCATTTTCCCAGCCTCATGGATCAATCGCAATTTCCGTATATGGATCGGCCATCCGGAAGACAACTTGGCCTGGTCATTACTGCGCGATGGACGCGCGGCTCTGATTGAAGCGGAGTCGCGGTTGGATGAAGAAACTCGCTCCGCCGCATGGCGCGCGCTCGACATCTGCGAAGGCAGCGACTGGTTCTGGTGGTATGGCGATGAAAATTCATCCGCCCATGATTTTATCTTCGATCAACTGTTTCGCGGTCATCTCGCGCATCTATACCAGTTGATCGGCGCCGATGCGCCCGAAGCGTTGCGTCATCCGATCAAGAAAACGCATCGTAAACTCGAAGGCGCGGGCGGACGTCTTTTACAAACGCCTGATCTCGATCGTGAAGACGCCTATTTTGAATGGGCGGGCGCGCAATTCGTTCCGGCGGCGGGCGGCGGCGCCATGCACCAGGCGAACAGCCTCGATGGCGAAATCCGCTATGGCCGCCATGAAAACCGATTCTGTTTCCGCATCGATTTTTCATTCGACGCGCCCCCGCCCGGCAAGGCTCGCTACTTGATCAACGTGACGCGCCCCGAAGAAAAACAAATCCCGCTCGATTCCGGCCATGACGCGGTTTCGCTGGTCATGCGTAACCGTCGCCTGCTTGGAATCGTAGATATGAACGCGTGGGGACTCGATCCCGAAGATGAATTCGGGTTTTATTTCATCATTGAACGCGACGGAGAGCTGGACGCCACCATCCCGGCGGGCGGCGAGTTGCGTATGCAAGGAGCGGAACATTCCGATGACGGCATCGCCTGGTTTTTATAAACGAATCGGCTTGTGGATCGTTGCTGTTTTTCTGATCTGCGGCGCCGGTTGGGCTCAACCCGACCTGAAAAAAGCCGGCGTCTCACCCTCTGACGTATTGGAGCGCGCCTCCAAGCGCTGGGACTCGATCAAGGATTTTCAATGCGTATTCTCCCAGATCGAGCGCCAGCCCAACGGTGATTCCAAGACGTTCGTGGTTCACGCCCGCCTGGTGCAGGAATTCAAAAACGAGGGCGATAAAAAAAATCGCGCCGGGTCGATTCGTATCGATCTGTATAAGGAAGGCGTCCCCATCTCCGCGGCGGCGGGCCCCGCCGTACCGGTGACTCCCGTGGTGACGTATTACCTCACCCCGCAAAAAATCCTGTACACCTACAAGCCGGACGAAAACACCTTTTCCATTGAATGGCTGGACGAGGGCGGCGCCTTGCCCGAGTTTCTACAACTCGCCGGGCTGGCCGATTTCGATATGGAAAAGATGAAGGAACGCGTCTACGTCAACGAAAACGTTTATGAAGAAGAGATCATGGGCGTAAAAACCTACCGCCTGCATTTCTTCCCGAAAGAAAAGCTGCGTGAAGTAGAACCCGACCGGCTGCTCTGGCTCGATCAGGAAACCTACATGCCCAAACAATTTGAAGTCGTCGGCGACCTCGATCTGCTGATCCAGTTCCGCGACATTATCCTCAATCGCGGCTTATCGCTTCAGTCGCTCGTCCCCAAGGTACCTGAAAACGTAAGGGTATACGACCTGCGGTAAGAATTTAAAAAAGATCCAGACAAATACATAACAAAAAAGGCGTGGTTCAAAACCACGCCTTTTATTTTGCGTTTCTTAAAAAGAAGTAATTCTTAATCTTCCTCTTCTTCCGGCTCGTATCCGACGAACTGAATGAAGGCCATTGAAGCGCCGTCGTTCGGGCGCAAGCCGATCTTCAGAATCTGGGTATAACCGCCCGGACGATCTTTAAACTTGGGCATGATCTCGTCGAACAGTTTTTTCACCATGCTTTTGTCGTGAACAACGCGATTCACCATGCGCCGGGCATGCACGGTGTCATCTTTGGCGGCGGTCACCAGTTTTTCCACCACACGGCGCAGTTCCTTGCACTTGGGCAGCGTGGTCTTGATGCGGCCATGACGAATCAACGAAATCGCCTGATTCGCCAGCATCGCGTCGCGGTGTGACGCCGTCCGTCCTAAACGATTGCCTTTCCACTTGTGAATCATCTGTCGACGCTCCCTGCGTAATTATGCTTGCTTAGTCTTCCGACGCGTCATCGCTCGCCGCGACCGATTCTTCCACACCATCCATATCGTCATCATCATCATCAATGTCGTGTTCCATCATCGCGGGAATGTGAGCGTCCACGTCATGCTCACCCGCTTTCAACTGGTTCAGATCCATCCCCAGCCGAAGGCCGTACTTCAACATGACTTCCTTGATTTCGTTCAGCGATTTCTTACCGAAGTTTCGATACTTCAGCATTTCGCTTTCCGTCTTGGTCACCAGTTCGCCGACGCTTTTGATATTGGCGGCTTTGAGGCAGTTGTACGCGCGAACCGAAAGTTCGAGTTCTTCAACGCCCTTGGTGAGATACGGATTAATCACTTCCTCCTGCCCTTCATCGCCTTCGGAAGGAACTTCATCTTCATCGGGGAAATGAATGAAGAGGAAGAGATGATCTTTCAGAATTTTCGCGGAAAACGCCAGCGAATCCTGCGGCGTAATCGTTCCGTCCGTCCAGATTTCCATGATCAGACGGTCATAGTCGGTGATGTCGCCGACGCGGGCGTTTTCAACCACGTACTTGACGCGTTCGATCGGGGTGAAGATCGCGTCCATCAGGATGGTGTTGACCGGATACAGATCGGCCTGTTTGCCCTGACGTTCGGCGGGAAGATAGCCGCGGCCGACGTCGACGTACAGTTCCATTTCAAGTTCGCCGTCTTTATCCAGCGTGGCGATGTGCAACTCGGGGTTCAGAATTTCAACGTCGGGATTCGGTTCGATCGCCGACGCTTTTACCTGGCCTTCGCCTTTCGCGGTCAGGTAAAGAGTCACCGGACCATTGCGGTGATTTTTAACCCGCAGGCCCTTCAGGTTCAGGATGATGTCGGTCACGTCTTCCACAACGCCGGGGATGTAAGAAACTTCCTGCAACACGCCGGTGATGCGTACCGCTTTGATCGCGGAACCTTGAATCGATGAAAGGAGGACTCGGCGAAGCGAGTTGCCCAGCGTCGTGCCGAATCCGCGCTCCAACGGCTCTACGACGAATTTGCCGTAGCGATCCGTCAGTGAGTCTTGATCGATCTGTACGCGTCCTGGCAAGACGACAGATTTAAACTTCATGGATCTATTGCTCCCGTACGCATCCGGAACGGATGCTGATTGGGCCGGGATGAAACGCCCGGCCGACGGCGAAGAATCCGCTCGTGCGAATCCTTACTTGGAGTACAATTCGACGATCATCTGCTCCTTCACGGGCAGCGCGATTTCGTCGACGGTCGGAAGACGCGTCAGGCGGCCAGTGAAGTTTTTGTCGTCGCGTTCCAGCCAGGCGAAAGCGCCGGTCGATTTCCGCAGTGAAACCGCTTCCATCACGCCGGGCACGTTGCGGCTGGATTCCTTGATCTCCAGGTTTTGCCCCACTTTGACCAGGAACGAGGGGATATTGACCCGCTTTCCGTTCACCAGTACGTGGTTATGACGAATCAACTGGCGCGCCTGCGAGCGCGACGCCGCGAAACCGAGACGGAAAATCACGTTATCGAGGCGGCGTTCGAGCAGATGGAGCAGGTTCTCGCCGGTAACGCCGCGCATACGCGACGCTTCCTGATAATAACGGCGGAACTGACGCTCAAGCACGCCATAGGTGCGTTTGGCTTTTTGTTTTTCACGCAGCTGAAGGCCGTAATCCGATTTTTTACCGGCGCGGCGCTGGCCGTGCTGGCCGGGCGGGTAGTTGCGCCGGCTGATCGGGCACTTGGCGGACAGACATTTCTTCCCTTTCAGGAAGAGTTTCAATCCTTCCGCACGGCAGAGTTTGCAAACAGGTCCAATGTAACGGGCCACTCCAGTCCTCCTGGTCTATCACCTTCTGAAATTGAACTCGCGGTCACACGCGCCGGCGTTGCGGCGGACGGCATCCGTTGTGCGGGATGGGGGTGACGTCTTTGATGAGACGAATCTTCAACCCCACGACCTGCAGGGCGCGGATGGCGGCTTCACGGCCCGAGCCGGGGCCTTTCACGCGAACTTCGACCTGTTCGAGGCCGTGTTCCTTCGCGCGCTCGGCGGCTTCCTGGGCGGTCACCTGAGCGGCGTACGGGGTGCTTTTACGAGACCCTTTGAATCCCGTGTTGCCCGACGTCGCCCATGATATGGTATTGCCTTCCATATCGGTAATGGTGACAATGGTGTTGTTAAACGTAGCTTGAATGTGCACAATGCCGCGCGGCACGTGCTTTTTAACTTTCTTTTTACCGCGCGCGGCGCCTCGACCACGAGCCATAATCGGTTACTCCTTCAAGTCGCGACTGCGAATTTATTTCTTCTTGTTAACGCCGATCGTGCGGCGCGGACCCTTGCGGGTGCGTGAATTGGTCCGGGTGCGCTGTCCCCGGCAGGGAAGACCGCGGCGGTGACGAAGGCCGCGATAACATCCAATGTCCATCAACCGTTTGATATTCATGTTGATTTCACGGCGCAGGTCACCCTCCACCATGTATTCACGCTGAATGACGGTTGTGATACGGCTGACTTCTTCTTCCGTCAGGTCGCGGACGCGAGTGTCTTCGCTCACGCTCGCCTTCTGGAGAATCTCCGTCGACAGGGAACGCCCGATGCCGAAGATGTACGTCAGACCGATGAGAACGCGTTTATCTCTGGGTAAATCGACGCCGCTGATACGAGCCACGTTTGCTCCTCCTCAACTCAACCTTGGCGCTGCTTGTGGCGCGGGTTTTTGCAGATCACTCGCACTATGCCGCGGCGGCGAATGACTTTGCAGTGTTCGCAAATGGGTTTGACCGATGCTTTGACTTTCATGACATCAACTCCTGCTCGATTCGATCGCTCACGCCTGGCGGTAGGTAATCCGCCCGCGCGACAGATCGTAGGGAGAAAGTTCCACAGTTACGGTGTCTCCCGGCAGAATCCGGATGTAGTGCATCCTCATTTTGCCGGAGATATGCGCTAAGACTTTATGCCCGTTTTCCAGCTCCACGCGGAACATGGCGTTGGGCAGGGTTTCGATGATTTTCCCTTTTACTTCAATGACGTTTTTCTTCGCCATACTTAATTAGTAGCTTCCCGCGCGGGCGTGACCGCCGGCGCCGCTTCTGGTTCAGGCTCTTCCGGGTAGATGCGTCCATTCGCGGAGGACAACACTTTCGGCCCATCGGGAAGAACCGCGATCATATCTTCCACATGCACGGATAACGTGCGATCTTTCGTAACGACCGTCCAGCGGTCGGAGAGCACCTGAACTTCCCAGGTACCCAAGTTAAACATCGGCTCGATGCACAACACCATCCCCGCCTTGATGCGGGGGCCCGCGTTCGGCTTCCCGTAATTGGGAACCTGCGGATCTTCGTGCATGCTGCACCCCACCGCGTGACCGACGAAATCGCGAACGACTCCGTAGCCCCACTGACGCCCCAGCGTTTCAACCGCGTGGGAAACGTCGCCGATCCGATTTCCGTGCCGGGCTTGTTCCCCGGCCTCACGAAGCGCCTGATACGACCTTCGTATCAGCAGATCGGCTTCGGGCGAGATGGCTCCAACGCCAACCGTGCGGGCGACGTCGCCGACATACCCCTGATAATGGACGCCGATATCCAGACTTAAAACGTCGCCGTCGCGTAACTTGCGGTCGGAAGGAAACCCGTGAACAACCTGTTCATTGATCGACACGCAAACCGAATAGGGGAAACCGCGATAGCCTTTAAACGCGGGTTTAGCCCCATAACTTCGTATCAGCTTTTCAGCCAGCTGATCGAGTTCGATCGTCGGCAACCCCGGCTCAATGATTTCCTGCAGCCGGTTATGCACTTCGGAAACCAGATCGGCGCTTTCCTGTAACTTCTGGATCTCCGAAGGCGATTTCAACGTAATCATGTATCTCGATTTCGGCCTTTCCCCTGATCGACGCTACAACTTGCGGGAGAATGGCTCAAAATATTTATTATACCTTGAATCGTAATTCTAGCCAGCCCTCAATGTTACATGCCTGAACGGCCGCGAACCCGGCCCCGTTTCCGGAAACCATCGTAGTTGCGGACGCGAAGGTGGTTCTCGATCTGATTCACCGTATCGAGCGCGACGCCGACCACGATGATGATCGAAGTTCCACCCAGCATATACGCTACGCTCTGCGGAATCTGCATGAAGCGAACCATCAGGTCAGGCAATACTGAGACGCCGGCGAGAAAGATGGCGCCCGCCAGAGTGATCCGGTTCAGAATGCGCGTCAGATATTCCTCGGTGCGCTTGCCGTGACTGTATCCCGGAATGGTCGAACCATTCTTCTGAAGGTTTTCCGCAACGTCTTTCGGATTGAAAGTAATCGCTGTGTAGAAGTAGCAGAAAAAGATAATCAGGATCACGTAAAGCACGGTGTATAACGCATAACCGGGACGCAACTGGCTCTGAAGCCACATCGCCGCGTCGTAGATCCACACAAAGTTCTCACTCTGCTGAAGCGGCATGGCGAAGTTCACGAAAAACGAAGGCAAAGTCAGAATGGCGGCGGCGAAGATGACCGGAATAACGCCGGCGGTGTTGATTCGCAAGGGCAGATACGCGTTCGACTGTCCCGCGTACATGCGCCCGCCGCGCACCATGCGTCCGCGCTTGATCGGAACCCGGCGTTGACCGTACTGAACGATCACGACTCCCGCGATAACGATCACAAAAACGATGAAGCATACCAGCGCGTCGAACGGCGAGAAGCTGGGTTCGCCCATCGCCAGGAGGTTCCATGCCTGCATAATCGAGTTCGGGAACACCGATACGATGTTGGCGAAGATGATCAGGGAAATGCCGTTGCCGATTCCACGTTCGGTGATCAACTCGCCCAGCCACATGATGATGATCGTTCCAGCGGTCATCGACATGATGCACATGAACTGAAAACCGAGACCGGGCTGGTAAACGATATTGCCCCAGTAATTCGGGTTCTGCAGCGAAAACGAAAGCAGAAACGCCTGAAACGCCGTGATGCCGACGGTCAGATAGCGAGTGTACTGGTTAATCTTTTTGCGGCCTTCCTCCCCTTTCTTGGAAAGTTCTTCCAGATAAGGAGAAGTAACCGTTAACAATTGCAGAATGATGGAGGCGCTGATGTAGGGCATGATGCCGAGAGCAAAAATCGAAACTCGGCGAAACGCGCCGCCAGCGAACATATTGATCAGGTTGAACAGATCCCCGCTGCCGCCGATCTGGCGGTTGATCGCCAATGGATTGATTCCCGGCAAGGGGATGAACTTGCCGACTTCAAGAATCGCCAGTACGACCAGAGTGAAGATCACCCGGCGCCGGAGATCGGGAATCCGAAAAATGTTCAGAACCGCATCCATCATGATTGATTACGTTCCTGTCAGGCCTGGGGGGCCGGCTTGGAGGCGCGAACGATCGCTTCACCGCCCGCCTGGGTGATTTTCTCTTGAGCGGATTTGCTGAAGGCGTCCGCGTGAACGGTGACTTTCGATTTCAAATCGCCGTCGCCAAGAATCTTGATCAGACGGCCATCGTTTTTCACCAGACCGGCTTCCTTCAACGCCTGCGCGTCTACCACGGCGCCGTCGCCGAATTTCGCCAGCGATTCAACCTTGACCAATTGGTAGGTCACACGGTTGCGCGGTTTGAAACCACGCTTGGGGACGCGGCGCTGAAGCGGCATCTGTCCGCCTTCGAACCACGGACGGCTTTTATATCCAGAACGCGATTTCTGACCCTTCTGACCGCGGCCAGCGGTTTTACCCGTGCCCGATCCGGGGCCACGGCCCACGCGTTTTTTACGTTTACGGGGAGGCGCTTGCAATTCACCGATATACATTTCAGTCCTCTTTACTCGCCGAAATCGTTCGGGTTGTGTTTCTAAACCGGCTTAGTCTTCGATCTCGCGGACCTGAACCATGAAGCCGACGCTTTTCAACATGCCGCGGATCTGGGGCGTATCGTTATGAACCACCGTTTTGTTGGGGCGGCTCAGGCCCAGCGCTTTGATGGTCGCCTGATGCTTGGGCACACGGCCAGCCACGCCACGAATTTGAGTAACTTCAAGTTTCTTCGCCATTAGTCGATGATCTCCTTGGGATCCTTGCCGCGAAGTTTCGCGACCGATTCGAGGTCTTTCAAGGATTTCAAACCTTGGATGGTGGCTTTGGCGATGTTCATGGCGTTATCGCTGCCCAGCGACTTGGCCAGAATATCCTGAATACCCGCCGCCTCCAGAATGGCGCGGCACGCGCCGCCCGCGATGACGCCCGTACCACGAGCCGCCGGCTTCAACATGATCTTGGCGGCGCTGAATCGGATGGTCACCTCATGCGGGATGGTGCGTTTAACCATCGGAATCTTGACCATTTCCTTCTTGGCGCGGTCAATCGATTTGCGGATCGCGTCGGCGACTTCAGGCGCTTTGCCGTATCCGAGGCCGACCCGGCCGTTTTCATCGCCGACCACGACCAGCGCGCTGAAGCTGAAGCGGCGGCCGCCTTTCACGACTTTATCCACGCGGTTGACGTGAATTACGCGCTCGACGAATTCTTTCTGGTCTTTCGAAGCGTCATAAAACTGAGCCATTATTGATTATCCTTCTCGCTTCAACGCTTAAAATTTCAATCCACCGTCGCGGGCGCCGTCAGCCAGGGCCTGAATGCGGCCGTGGTACAGGTAACCGCCCCGGTCAAACACCACCGCTGAAACTCCCTTTTCCTGAAGTTTTTTCGCGATGGTCTGGCCGACCTGTTGCGCGGTCAACCGTTTGCCTGTCAACGCTTCCTCACCGCCAGCGGCGGCGGGAAGACTCTTTTCCATGGATGACGCCGCGGCCAGAGTAACGCCGGAATTATCGTCTATCGCCTGAACGTAGATGTGCTTGTTACTGCGGAATACGTTCAGCCGGGGACGTTCGGCCGTACCGAAGATTTTTTTACGGACGCGCGCGTGACGGCGCTTACGGGCGTGATGCAGGTTTTTCATCGTTTTCTCTCATCTGTCGGCGCAAAAGCCGGGGTAGTAACGTTCCTTAATCAGGCGGCCAGGCCGATCGACGGCGGCCACGTCCTGAAAAAAGCCTTACACATTCTTCTTGCCGACTTTGCGGCGAATCGTTTCTTCCGCGTATTTGATTCCCTTGCCTTTGTATGGCTCGGGCGGACGAAGTTCGCGAATCTCGGCGGCGATCTGACCCAAAACCTGTTTGTTGTAACTGGTCAGGGTAACCACCGTATTTTTCTCAACCGATGCGGTCACTTCTTTGGGAAGAGGAAAGTCGATCGGATGGGAATATCCCAGTTCGAGATGCAGCACGTCGCCCTGGGCCGCCGCGCGGTATCCAACGCCGTTGATTTCGAGCACTTTGGTGAAGCCTTCAGAAACACCCTTCACCATGTTGGCGATCAGCGCGCGCGAGGTTCCATGCAGCGCCTTGTTCTCGGCCAGATCGTCGGGGCGCGTGATAACCAGTTCGTTATCGCTCTGCTCGACCTGAATCGGCTCGGGAACGCTCCATTCCAACTGACCCTTGGGGCCTTTGACCGTCACATCGCGCTCTTTCAGCGTGATCTGAACGCCGGACGGAATCGATATGGGTAATCTGCCTACTCGTGACATAATCGCGTCTCGTTCTTTTTACTTGGTGTCAAACGGCGACCCCGGGTCACCAGATGTTGCAAACAATTTCGCCGCCGATGCCCTGCTTGCGGGCTTCGCGGTCGGTCATGAGTCCACGCGGGGTTGAAATAATGCTGACCCCGAGACCTCCGATCACGCGCGGCAGTTTGTCTTTGCCGGCGTAACGGCGCACGCTGGGACGGCTCACCCGATGCAATTTGGTAATGATGCGTTCGCCCTTGGGGCCGTATTTCAGATACACGCGAATCACCGGCTTGCCATTCTCTTCCACCACGCGATAGTTACGGATATACCCTTCGCGCTTCATCAGTTCGACGATGGCGGTCTTCATTTTGGAGGAAGGAATTTCAACTTTTTCCTTCCCGGCGGTGTTCGCGTTGCGAATGCGAGTCAGCAAATCCGCGATCGGATCGGTCGACATTGACGGATGCTCCTTTTCAGTCCAACTCTACCAGCGGCGGCCGTTGGGCTACCAGCTTGATTTGGTCATGCCGGGGATGAACCCTTGCAGCGCGAGTTCGCGCAGGCAGACGCGGCACAATTTGAATCTGCGATAGTAGCTGCGCGGACGGCCGCACCGTTGGCAGCGATTCACCTGGCGAACCGAAAACTTCGGGGTCCGATTCGCTCGAATAACCATGCTTTTCTTCGCCATGAGTCTCTCCCTTAATTCCGGAACGGCACGCCGTACAGGCGAAGCAACGCGAGCGCTTCTTCGTCGGTCTTGGCCGAGGTGACGATGCAGATGTTCATTCCCTGTACGCGGGGAATTCCATCGTAATGGATTTCAGGAAAGATCAACTGTTCCTGCACGCCCATGCTGTAGTTGCCGCGACCGTCGAACGACTTGTTGGACAAGCCGCGGAAGTCGCGGATACGGGGCACGCAAATGTTGACGAACCGATCGAGGAAATCCAGCATCCGGTCGCGCCGCAGAGTGACGCTCAGGCCGACGTTCATGCCTTCGCGCAGTTTGAAGTTGGAGATCGATTTCTTCGCCTTGGTGATCACCGGCTGTTGACCGGCGATCTGCGCCAGATTTTCACGCAGGCCTTCAAGCATCTTGGCGTCGCGCGCGGCTTCGCCCAGACCCATGTTGATGACGATCTTCTCCAACCGGGGCGCCTGCATGACGTTTTTATACCCGAAACTTTTCATCATCTCGGGCAGAATACGATTCGCGTATTCCTCGCGCAGACGTGAACGATAGCCGGTGGGCAGTACGTTCTCGTGTTCAGCTTCTTTCTTTTTCTTCTTATCGGCCATGATCGCTTTCTCGCTACTTCACCAGTCGTACGTTCGAAGGATGAATCGGTCCTTCGGCTTCGATAATCCCGCCCGGTTGGTTGGCCTGGGGGTTGGCCCGGCGGTGTTTTTTTCTCATGTTGACGCCCTGGACGTAGACGCGGTCTTTTTTCTGATTGAATTCCAGAACTTTACCGGTCTTGCCCCGGTCATCACCCGTGATGACTTCGACGGTGTCGCCTTTTTTCAGTCTGACCTTCGCCATTACAGCACCTCCGGAGCCAACGAGATAATCTTCATGTACTTGCGGTCGCGGAGTTCGCGGGCCACCGGCCCGAAGATGCGGGTTCCGATGGGATCGCCGGCGTCGTTGATCAGCACAGCGGCGTTGTTGTCAAAGCGGATGGTGGAGCCATCGGGACGCTGAACTTCTTTTACAGTGCGTACGATGACGGCCTTCACCACGGAGCCTTTTTTTACGTTCGATTCCGGAATGGCTTCCTTCACGCTGGCGACGACGACGTCGCCCACGCTGGCGTACCGGCGTTTGGAACCGCCCAGCACTTTGAAGCACATCAGTTTACGAGCGCCGGAATTATCGGCCACTACAAGTCGTGTATATTCCTGGATCACCGTCGATCCTCCTGCGTTCTTAGACTACGACCGCCTTGCGGACGGTTTCCAAATAACGCCAGCGTTTGGTTTTGCTGAGCGGGCGCGTCTCCGTGATGCGTACAACGTCGCCGACCTGACATGCGCCGTTTTCGTCATGAACCTTGACCTTTTTACTGCGGCGGATGACCTTGCCGTATTGCGGGTGGCGCATGTTGCGGTCGATCTGAACCACAATGGTTTTTTCCATCGCGGTGCTGACGACCACGCCTTCGCGAACTTTTCGACGTGTATCTCTTATATCAGTCATTATGCGTTCTGAGCCTCGCTCATTTTCTCTCCACGAACGGTGAACGCCCGGGCGATGTTCTTTCTCACATTACTGATTTCATTCGTGTTGGTCAGCTGGTTGGAATGAAGCTGCATGCGCATGTTGAACAGCTGCTTCTTCATCTCAAAGATGCGTCCATCCAGTTCCTGAACCGTCATCGAACGAAAATCTTCGGCTTTGGTACCCTTCATGATTCGATCCTCTTACGCCGTTTCTTCGCGCCGGGTGAAGCGAACCTGAATCGGCAGCTTGTGACCGGCCAGGCGAAACGCCTCACGGGCGATGTCTTCAGGAACACCCGCCAGCTCAAACATAACGTGACCGGGTTTCACCACGGCGACGTGCATTTCGGGCGAGCCTTTACCGCTTCCCATGCGGGTTTCAGCCGGCTTGGCGGTAATAGGCTTGTGCGGAAACAGGCGAATCCACAATTTGCCGCGGCGCTTCATGTGACGGGTAATCGCCACACGAGCCGCCTCGATCTGGCGCGAGGTTACCCATCCGCCAGTCATGGCTTTCAGCCCGAAGTCGCCAAAATCGACGTGGTTTCCACGGCAGGCGATCCCGCGGCGATGACCGCGGTGAACGCGGCGGAATTTTTCGCGAGATGGCATTAACATTAGGAAGCCGCCTCCTGAGTTTCTTCAACAATCTGTTGACTGATCTGATACTGAAGCTCGCCTTTGAAGATCCATACCTTCACGCCGATTCGTCCGTAGGTGGTTTTCGCTTCGGAAAACCCGTAATCCACGTCGGCGCGCAGGGTGTGAAGCGGCACGCGGCCTTCGCGATACCATTCGGTCCGCGACATTTCCGCGCCGCCCAGGCGGCCTTTCACCATCATTTTCGCGCCCAGCGCTCCCGCCTGCATCGACGATTGCATGGTGCGCTTGAGAGCCCGCCGGAACGAAACGCGGCGCTGAAGTTGAAGCGCGATCGCCTCGGCCTGAAGCTGCGCGTCCAGCTCGGGGACTTTGATTTCCTTAATATTGATGTGGATCTGGCGTTCGGTCATGTTGCTGAGCAGCTTCTTCAAGCGCTCGACCTCGACGCCCTTGCGGCCGATGATGATGCCGGGGCGGGCCGCATAAATCGTGATCCGCATGCGCTGCGTAAAACGCTCGATCTCGATCTCGCTGATGCCGGCGTGGAAAAGGCGATCCTTAATCGCTTTGCGGATCTTCAGGTCTTCGTGAAGAAGACTCGCGTAATCTTTCTCCGCGAACCAGCGCGATTTCCAGTTTTTGTAGATTCCAACTCGGAATCCGTATGGATGTACTTTCTGTCCCACGGTCGTTCCTCTCCGCCTTTTCGGTTATCGGCCTTTGCGGCTCGGCCCCAGCTCCAGCGTGATGTGGCTCATACGCTTGCGAATGCGCACGGCGCGGCCCTGCGGCGCGGGGCGAAAGCGCTTCATCATACGCGCGCCGTTGACCTGAATCGATCGGACAACAAGTTCTTCCGGGTCGAATTCCGAAGTTTCTTCCACGTTGGCCGCGGCTGATTTCAACAATTTCAGAATAATGCCCGCCGCTTTTTGTTTGGGCAAAAACGTCAGAATCCCGACGGCTTCGTTATAGCCCTTGCCGCGAACGGCGTCCGCGACCAGCCGCAACTTGCGGGCCGACATCCGGCAGTGGCGTAAGGTGGCTTGCATACCCATTGGGCCGAACTCCTCTTTACTTCAGGCGCATCACGCGGGCGGTCTTGCCGCCGTGCGATTTGAACGTTCTGGTTGGTGAAAATTCGCCCAGTTTATGGCCGACCATGTTTTCGGTCAGATAGACGGGAACGAATTTTTTTCCGTTGTGAACGGCGATGGTATGACCCACCATTTCTGGCGTAATCATGCCGGCCCGGCGCCAGGTACGAACCACGCGCTTTTCACCGCTCAGATTCATCTGCTCGATCCGGGCGAGCAGGCGTTGGTCAACGTAAGGTCCTTTTTTTAACGAGCGTCCCATAACGGCTACTCCATATTAATTAGCGCTTTTTGGTGCGCCGTCGTTCGATGATCATACCCTGCGTGCGCTTGTTGCGGCGCGTCTTGTATCCCTTGGTGGGTTTACCCCACGGGGTGCAGGGGTGGCGTCCGCCTGACGAACGGCCTTCACCGCCGCCCAGCGGGTGATCGACCGGGTTCATAACCACGCCGCGAACGTGCGGGCGGCGACCCAGCCAGCGCTTGCGGCCCGCCTTGCCGATCGAGATGTTTTCATGATCGGCGTTCGACGTCTGGCCGATGGTGGCGCGGCATTCGACGTGGATCATGCGCATCTCGTTTGATGGCATCTTGATGCGGGCGTAATCGCCTTCACGGCCCATGACCTGGGCGTAAGTGCCGGCGGAACGCGCCACGCAGGCGCCCTTCCCGATTTTCAACTCCAACGCATGGACGAACGTACCATCGAGGATATCGCGCAGCGCCAGGCAGTTACCGACTTTATGGGGCGAGCCGGGGCCTGACATCACCTCATCACCGACATTCAATCCATCGGGAGCGATGATGTAGCGTTTTTCTCCATCCACGTAGTTCAACAACGCGATGCGAGCCGAGCGGTTTGGATCGTACTCAATCGACGCAACGCGAGCCGGAACACCGTCCTTGTTGCGCTTGAAATCGATAATACGGTATTTCCGCTTGTGACCGCCGCCACGGTGGCGCACGGTAATACGGCCCTGCTGGTTACGGCCGCCCTTCTTCTTCAGCGTGACGACCAGACTTTTCTCCGGCTTGGGCTGCGTGATTTCATCAAACGCGGACACCGTCTGAAAACGCCGGGTGGGAGTCGTTGGATTGTAGGATTTGATAGCCACTTTAACTTACTCCACCTACTCCGTTTTTACGCGAACTCTATCGAGCTGCCGGGCGCCAGTTTAACCAGCGCTTTCTTGTAACGCCGCGTCTTGCCGACTATTCCGCGGTACCGGTCCATCTTTCGCTTGGGACGTACATTCACGGTACGAACGTCGGCGACTTTCACGTTGAACGCGGTTTCCACGGCGTCTTTGATCTGGAGTTTGTTCGCGTCTCTGTGAACTTTGAACGTATACGTATTTTCTTTTTCGGAGAGCGTCGTTGTACGCTCGGAAAACACCGCTTCCTGAATCACGTCATACGGGTTCATGCCTCGGAGCCTCCTTCTTTGGCGTAGCGCTGCTGAAAGAGTTCCGCCGCCGCCTTGGTCAGAAAGACCCAGTCGGATTTAAAGATATCCAGCGGCGAGCACGATGAAACCGGCAGCACGGAGGTTTTGTCCAGATTCCGAATCGACAACACGGCGTTGTCATTCGGATTCACGTCCAGGAACAGGACCCGGCCTTCGGCGTCGAACTTGCTGACGATGCCAGCCGCCTGCTTCGTCTTGATTTCGGCGAACTGAAGATCCGAAAGCAATGACAACCGGCCGCGTCCCGTCTGCAGAGACAGACATTGACGAAACGCTTCCTGCTTCATCTTTTTCGGAATCGCCTGGCGGTACGAGCGCGGAACGGGTCCGAACTGACGTGCGCCGTGACGATGATGCGGAGCGTGCATGGTACCCTGACGGGCGCGGCCCGTGCCCTTCTGACGGAAGGGTTTGTTGTTGGTACCGTGAACCTCATTGCGATTCTTCGCCTTGTGTGTTCCCTGACGCCGATTCGCTGCATACGCGGTCAGAACCTGGTGCAGAAAGACCTCGTTGATCTCGGCCCCGAAGACCGAGTCAGCCAGTTCGACCTTTTCCTTTACGGACTTGCTGTGATCGTAAACCTCAAATGCAACCATGGTTTTCAGACCTATTGAGCGTTCTTACGCAAATCTTTTTTTGTTGTTTGCTTGACGAAAACGACTCCACCGTCGGGTCCGGGCACGCCGCCCTTCACGTAGAGAATGCCGTTTTCATGATCGATTTTGATAATCTTCAGATTCTGCACGGTCACGCGCTCGTTCCCCATGCGGCCCGGCAGGTTTTTGCCCTTGAAGATGCGCGCCTGGCCGGTACCCGCCGCGATGGAACCAATACGGCGGTGAAACATGGAACCGTGAGTCTTGCGGCCGCCTTTCCAGTTATGACGACGCACGCCGCCCTGGAATCCGAAGCCCTTTGAAACGCCGGTCACATCGACGTTTTCGCCTTCCGTGAACTGCGACGAATCAATATTCTGTCCCAGCTCAAAGCCATCAACCGAATCGAGACGAACTTCACGCAATAGCCGCTGAGGCGCGGCGCCTGACTTGGCGAAGTGGCCTATCTCCGCTTTGGATAAGGCTTTTTCTTTCGCGGGTTGATAACCCAGTTGAAGAGCGTTGTAACCATCCGTTTCGACCGTCTTGATCTGAACGATCGGACACGGACCCACCTTCAACGCGGTCAGAGGAACCATCTTGCCATCCTCTTGAAACAGTTGCGTCATGCGGAGTTTATGTCCAAGAATCGCTTTCATTGTCTCACTCGTCCATTCACGCTTTACAGTTTGATCTCGACGTGAACGCCGGCGGGCAGCTCAAGCTGCGTCAACGCATCCATCGTCTTGGGGCTCCAATCGACGATATCGACCAGTCGCTTGTGTGAACGGATTTCAAACTGTTCACGCGATTTTTTGTCGACGTGCGGCGAGCGCAGCACCGTATACTTTGAAATCTGCGTCGGCAGCGGAATCGGGCCGATGATCTTGGCGCCGGTTCGTTTCGCCGTATCCACGATCTGCCGGGTCGACAGGTCGAGCAAGCGGTAATCGTAGGCCTTAAGCCGGATACGAATTTTGTTGGGGGCTTCGACTGCCATAATCTTCCGCGCGCTTTCCTTAGTTTTATCTTTTTATTAGCGAATCTTCGTTATCTCTTAAGTTTTCACGGTGTTGCGCGCGCCGCGAAAACGATCGAGCGTGTGACTACTCGATGATTTTGTCGATGACGCCGGCGCCGACGGTGCGGCCGCCCTCGCGGATGGCGAAGCGCAATTCCTGCTCCATCGCGATCGGCGAAATCAACTCGCCTTCCATCACCACGTTGTCTCCAGGCATCACCATCT